>NZ_BAAIYG010000004.1:0-336854 GCF_057543335.1 Brevibacillus sp. YAE8 | reverse complement strand
CGATGTCGGCTCATCGCATCCTGGGGCTGAAGTAGGTCCCAAGGGTTGGGCTGTTCGCCCATTAAAGCGGTACGCGAGCTGGGTTCAGAACGTCGTGAGACAGTTCGGTCCCTATCTGTCGCGGGCGCAGGAAGTTTGAGGAGAGCTGTCCTTAGTACGAGAGGACCGGGATGGACGCACCTCTGGTGCACCAGTTGTCACGCCAGTGGCATAGCTGGGTAGCTATGTGCGGACGGGATAAGCGCTGAAAGCATCTAAGCGTGAAGCCCCCTCCAAGATGAGACTTCCCACAGCGTTAAGCTGGTAAGACCCCTCATAGACGATGAGGTTGATAGGTTCGGTGTGGAAGCGCGGCAACGCGTGGAGCTGACGAATACTAATCGGTCGAGGACTTATCCACACATTTCTTAGCAAACATGCGTATTCAGTTTTGAAGGAATAAGACCTTCAACGTTCCTCGGTAGCTCAGTTGGTAGAGCAATCGGCTGTTAACCGATCGGTCGGCGGTTCGAGTCCGTCCCGAGGAGCCATATGGATGGATGTCCGAGCGGCCGAAGGAGCACGATTGGAAATCGTGTAGGCGGGGTTGACCCGTCTCGTGGGTTCAAATCCCACTCCATCCGCCATCTTGGCCCGTTGGTGAAGCGGTTTAACACAGCAGCCTTTCACGCTGTCATACAGGGGTTCGAATCCCCTACGGGTCACCTAAAAAACGTCCACAAAGCAAAAAGAGTGCCACTCTGGTAGCACCCTATCCTTTGTGGGGCCCCAACAAGAGTTGGGGAACAGTGGAGGCTTAGCTCAGCTGGGAGAGCATCTGCCTTACAAGCAGAGGGTCGGCGGTTCGATCCCGTCAGCCTCCACCACTTATCATAATGGATGGTCAGCGAAAAGCACGTGGCAACGCTGATAATTGATCGTCCGAATCGTCGCGGGATGGAGCAGCTCGGTAGCTCGTCGGGCTCATAACCCGAAGGTCGCAGGTTCAAATCCTGCTCCCGCAACCAAATTTTCTTTCTTGCAAAGGGAGTACCTGTAGGTGCAACCAAACATGGAGCTGTGGTGAAGTTGGAGTTCACGCCGGTCTGTCACACCGGAGGTCGCGGGTTCGAGTCCCGTCAGCTCCGCCATTTTTCACAAACAACAAATGGCACGCTAAGCAAAAGATACATACGGCTCGGTAGCTCAGTCGGTAGAGCAGAGGACTGAAAATCCTCGTGTCGGCGGTTCGATTCCGTCCCGAGCCACCATGTGTAGGGGCATAGTTTAACGGTAGAACGAAGGTCTCCAAAACCTTTGGTGTGGGTTCGATTCCTACTGCCCCTGCCATTTTCCAAAAGGCATAGTTAGTTAATATGGCGGTCGTGGCGAAGGGGTTAACGCACCGGATTGTGGCTCCGGCACTCGTGGGTTCAAGTCCCATCGATCGCCCCATAATTTCAAAGTTGGGGATTACTTATTGGGGTATAGCCAAGCGGTAAGGCAACGGACTTTGACTCCGTCATTCCTAGGTTCGAATCCTAGTACCCCAGCCATTTATACGCGGACGTAGCTCAATTGGTAGAGCGTCGCCTTGCCAAGGCGAAGGTCGCGGGTTCGAGACCCGTCGTCCGCTCCATTCAAACCTTTTTTATACATGGAGGCATAGCCAAGGGGTAAGGCACGGGTCTGCAAAACCCTTATCCCCGGTTCAAATCCGGGTGCCTCCTCCAATTTAATTGCCGGTGTGGCGGAATGGCAGACGCGCGCGACTCAAAATCGTGAGGGAAACCGTGGGGGTTCAAGTCCCTTCACCGGCACCATTTCTGAAATCAAGCTCTAAGGATGTTCATCCTTAGGGTTATTTTATTTGTTACGATCAACATGAAAAGCAGTATGTATCGCTCCATCTCCTGAAACCGATCAGCAAGCAAGCGAACCGGATGCAACAGGTGACTGATTCGTTACACGCAAGAAATGAAGAAATCAGTCCTGCAAGCAGCCAGAAGAGCAAGCTGTAGAGTTCGACAGTTTGGCCAAGTTGATTGGTTGAAAATGAGAATCATTATCTATTATGATAAACGAGAACCGAAATTTTCACAAGAGGTAAATTGCAGATTTTGTGAGTAAAAATGTGTTCCAATGCCAGGTGCTACGCCGAGCGGAGTAACAGCGCGAGCCGCTGGCAACAACACCTGAACAGAAGAACCAGCGAGAGAAGAACCAAGCGAGGCTGGCGCTTGCCTGCCGATAGGAGAAGCGTGTGCGTGACCAAAGCTAGCCAAGCGTGAAGCATAGCCAAGCGTGAAGCATAGCCAAGCGTGAAGCATATCCATGCATGAAGCATATCCATGTGCTGGGTGGTTGCAGAGCTTTTCCTGGATGCGGTAGCGACCATGCCGCGCTTACATCCAACGGTTCTTTTGAGTAAAAAGCAAGGCGGGGTGCAAATGGAGAGAGCAAAGGTTGGTCTGTTGATCGACTATTACGCCAGGGGAGCCATTACACTCACCAGTGTATCCCTCGAAGAACGACAGCCGGGAATGAAATATTTTGGGGGACGAACCGGGCTGCATTCGGCATTTATTTTCCCTCTATCCGGGAGAGCCAAAATGTGGTTTGACGGCACGGGATACGATATGGAGCCGGGGATGGTCGTACACGCTGGCCCTGACATGGCGTTTGATCGCAAGGTGATCGGCGAGGAAAAGTGGGTCTACATTCTCGTGCTCTATCAGGTGAAGCACTGGGAGCTGGCTGATGCATGCGATTACGCCGGGCAGCATTACGGCTTGCACCTTGTCGAGCAGAGCGCCCGGCTGCAGGAGAAGCTGAGGCAGCTTGAGCGGTACTGGAACAGCCCCGGCGACTTGTACAAGCTGCGCGTAAAAGAGCTGTGGTACGGCATCTTGAACGAGCTGTTTTCGCTCGTGCTGTATCGCGCGCAAGACGAGGGGCGGCTATTGCTGGAGCGGCTGCTCGATTATATTCATAATCATTACATGGAAAACTTGAGCATGAATCGGCTTGCGGAAATGCACCAGATCAATGTCAACCGGCTCGCTTACCTGTTTCAGAAGCATTTGAAAATTAGTCCGGGTGAATATTTGAACAGATACAGACTTAACCAGGCGAAAAACTTGTTGAATATCGTGCACAGCCAATTGAGCATCAAGGAGGTGGCGCAAAGGACAGGCTTTTCCGATCCGTTGTATTTCAGCAAGCGCTTCAAAAAATACACCGGCCTGTCCCCGAGCGAGTTTCAACGGGATTCATGAATAATCCATATCGATTCATGAATGTGCCATTCTCTTTCACAAGGCACATTGCTATACTTATTGATGAAATTGATAATCATTATTGCAGTTGCGTTGACAAAAGCTTGCCGGGTAAGTACTGACAGGGAGCGAACCCAACGCCAAAAGGGGGCCATTGATTGATTCGACGCTTTTTCTCCTATTACCGCCCGTATAAATGGTTGTTTGTGCTTGATTTTGGCTGCGCAATCATTGCCGGTTTGCTGGAGCTGGCGTTTCCGGTAGCGGTAAATGCTTTTATCGACGATTTGCTGCCGGGCGGGAAGTGGGGCATGATTTTGTGGGCTTCGCTTGGACTGCTCGCTTTGTATGCCTTGAACACATTGCTTATGTACATCGTCAACTACTGGGGGCATATGCTGGGCATCAACATCGAGACGGATATGCGGCGCAAGCTGTTTTCGCATATTCAGAAGCTGTCGTTCCGATTTTTTGACAATACGAAGACCGGGCATTTGATTGGTCGCTTGACAAACGACATGAACATGATTGGCGAAATGGCGCATCACGGACCGGAGGATTTGTTTATCGCGATCATGACGCTTGTAGGCTCGTTTGCGCTCATGCTGTCCATCAACTGGCAGCTTGCGGTTATCACCTTCATCGTTGTGCCGGCCATCATCTGGGTCGTCGTGTACTTCAACAAAAAAATGACCCAGGCGATCCACCAACTGTTTCGCGATGTGGGCGACTTCAACGCTCGCATTGAAGACAGCGTGGGTGGCATCCGTGTCGTCAAGGCGTTTGCCAACGAGAAGCACGAGGAAGCACAATTTGCTGTCAACAACGGGCGCTTTCGCCTGACCAAGCTCAGCTCCTACAAGCTGATTGCCAAAAACGGTTCGATCAGCTACATGATGATGCGGTTTGTCACTTTGTTTGTCATGGTGTGCGGAACCTGGTTTGTCATTCGCGAGCAGCTTACGTACGGAGAGTTTGTCGGCTTTTTGCTGCTGACGAACGTGTTTTTCCGTCCGATTGAGAAGATCAACGCCATTGTGGAAAGTTATCCGCAAGGCTTCGCAGGCTTCAAGCGCTATACCGAATTGCTGGACACAGAGCCGGATGTGGCGGATGCTCCGGACGCGGTGGAAATGAAGCCGTTTCAGCGAGAGATTCGCTTCGACCAGGTCTCCTTCAGCTATGACGGAGAGAAAAAAGTGCTCGATCAGGTCGATCTGGTCATCCGCAAAGGAGAAACGATCGCGTTCGTCGGTCCGTCCGGTGCGGGCAAAACGACGCTCTGCAGCTTGCTGCCGCGGTTTTACGAGGTCGAGAGCGGTTCGATCAGCATTGACGGGGTGGACATCCGCCAGGTGACACAAGATTCGTTGCGCCGACAGATCGGGATTGTGCAGCAGGATGTGTTCCTGTTCGCGGGCACGATTCGCGAAAATATTTTGTATGGAAAACTGGAGGCGAGCGAGGAGGAAATCTGGGAAGCGGCACGGCGAGCGCGACTCGATGACTTTATTCGCGCGCAGGAGCTAGGCATGGAGACGGTGATCGGGGAGCGCGGCGTGAAGCTGTCCGGCGGTCAAAAGCAGCGGCTGGCGATTGCCCGCATGTTCCTGAAAAATCCGCCGATCCTGATTCTCGATGAAGCGACCTCGGCGCTGGATACGGAGACAGAGCTGGCGATTCAGCAATCGTTGGCAGAGCTGTCCAAAGGCCGGACGACGCTGGTGATCGCGCACAGGCTGGCGACGATCAAGGATGCAGACCGAATCGTCGTGGTGACGGGGGAGGGCATCGTCGAGCAGGGGCATCATCGCGAGCTGGTCGACGCAGGCGGTGTGTACAGCCGCTTGTATCAGGCGCAGTTTGGCGTCTCGCAAGGCTTGGAGGGTGTCAGCAAGCTGTAAACCAACGAAAGACCCTGCTGATTCAGCAAGGGTCTTTTGTTGGTTATGATGTAGTATTCGGCTTTAATGATCGCCTGACCATCAAGCCAATGTAAAAAGACAAACACGATAAAAGGGTGCCGTATAGTATGTAATCTATCCCAAAAATGTAATAAGGAAATTCTTCGCTTAGAAGTAAAAATGGGTCTGTTGGAGATAATATATTCGCAAAACAGACAGGTAAAAGTTTTTCCAAAAGGAAGGAAGTAACTACAGTGGCAATAGCAACAGTATGAATGTTTCGCTTATGAAAAAAATGTGCTCTCCAACTAATCAGCAAAAAAGGAACGCAATTGACAAGGGTACCTAGAAATAGTCCAGATCCGTTTTTATTTCGATCCGGCGGTAAATCAGTGGCGAATGTAAAACTGTATACGCCGATTAGAAATACAATAGCGTATAAAGAAACGTATACCATCCCTATTTCCACTATGGTTCTTAACCATCCAGATTTTGTTTTCGTCACGAAAGTTTCCCCTCTCTCAAAGGAAAAATAAAGGCCTACAATATGATTTTGCAGACCTTTATTTTTAAATGTAATCATTTGTTGAGAGTTTCCTTCTTCCAGTACAAACCAAATGCTGGTTGATCTTCAGTTTGCACTTCTACAGCAAAAACTTTATCATTTTTCACTATCTTTTTTTAGTCTTTTCCTTACTACTCTGTTTTGCCCGTACTATATCCGACAACCAGACGTCAGAAAAGTGAGGACAAAGAATTAAGAAGAGAAGAAAACAATAAGATTGATTCTCAATATCAATACAAGTATGATTAAGGTATGTGACTTTATCACAATTCGCCCCGACGGACTAGAGCAGATGAGCACATGAAGTAACGGCGCTTGATGGCAGGAGGTGTGTGAAATGAAGATGGACATCAACAAACTTGCCGAACATTTTGCGCGTACCTCTTTTCGAGTGGAGCAAGTCTGTCGCTATGTGCGCGATCCGGGCATGAGTTGCGATGACTATACGGAAGCATTCCCAGGCTTTGTTTTTCCCTTGAGAGGAAAGGCCGAGTTTGATTTCAGCGGAACGTCCTATGCGCTGTCGCCGGGACATGTCGTGCATGGCGGTGCCCGTATGCCATTGAATCGGCGGGTTACGGGCAACAGTAAGTGGGAGTATTTGCTTGTTTTATACCGGGTTTGCGCGCCCGAGCCGTCCGGATTTTCTCTGAGCAAAGCGCATTTTCAGCTCACTCCGGGACAAAGCCCGCGCCTGATGGAGCTGCTTGAGCTTCTCTGGCGCTCCTCAAGGGAACCAGGCGGGATTTCTGCCTTTCAGACAGAAACGTTGTTTCGCTGCGTTCTGGAGGAACTGTTCGTTTGTGTACGCAACCAGAGCAGCGATGGGGAGCAGGCACTGTTCGAGCAAGTATCCAGCTACATACATGAGCATTACATGGATGGGCTTAGTGTACGCGCGTTGGCGGAGCAAAACGACATCAACGAAAATCGCTTGTTCTACGTCTTCAAAAAATACGCGGGCATGGGCCCGGGCAAGTATTTGATGGCTTATCGGCTGAATCGGGCGAAGGAATGCCTGTTGGCGAACGACGCGCCGATCGGCGAGGTGGCGAAAAGCGTCGGCTATGCAGACGCCTTGTATTTCAGCCGCATTTTTAAAAAGCAGGTAGGGTTGTCTCCGGCCGAATTTCGCGGACGATTCAGGAAAAATCCATATGGAATTCAGGATGGCTCCATTCCTCTCTAAAATGCGTTTTGCTAAACTGACCGTAGCTTAGTTGGTCAAGCAAAACTCAAGTTACATCGGAGGAGTCAGAATGAAAACACTCATGAGACTATTCGTCACCCTTGCGCTTTTGGCGGGGATTTTAGCGGGTTGTGCCGGAACGCCGGAGACTAACCATAGTTCCGCAGCAAACAGTGCAGCGCCAGCCAAAGAGGAAAGCGCCGCTCCCGAAAAAGCCGATCAGGAAACGGGAAAATGGCCGAGAACGTATGTAGATGCTCTTGGACGCGAGATTGTACTGGAAAAGAAACCGGAGAAAGTAGCGCTCTTATTTTTCCGCAATTTTGAGCATTTGTTTTTGTTGGACGAAGCCCCGGTAGCGGCGACAGACCTGGATGTTTTGCAGGAGTGGGAATCGCTCGCTCCGTACAAGGACAAACAGATCGTCGACATCGGCTCCATGACGAGCCCGAACCTGGAAAAGCTGCTGGAAGTCGGCCCTGACCTCATCATCATGGTTTCGGGGCGGTATGGAAGCTACGGCGACAAGCTGGAGAAAATCGCTCCGGTCGTAACGGTGGACAGCAATGAAAACAACTGGCAAGGCGCGCTGCGCGAGTACGGAAAAATTTTCGGCAAAGAGCAAAAGGCCGAGGATGAAATCAAGCGGATCGAAACGCTGATTGCCGATTCCAAAGAACAGTTGAAAGCGTTCAGCGACAAAACGTTTGGCGTGATTATGCTGGGTGACAAGCAGTTCTGGGGCTTTACCACGCAGTTTATTTTCAGCAAGGAAAGCGGCCTTGGGTTGAACCCGCCGAGCATATACGTAGATATGTCGACCAAAGGGGAGCAGATTTCCCTGGAAGGACTGGCGGCGATGAACCCGGACTACATATTTGTCGCTGATATCGGCGGCTCGTTCAAAAAGCTGCAAGGCTACCTGAAAAACCTGGAGAGCGATTCTGCCTGGAACTCGCTTCAAGCGATCAAGAACGGGCATATGTACGCACTGGACAGCTCGATTGCCGCGGGCGGACCGTTGGGAATTGAGCTTGGGGTGAAAACGATCGTGAAAAATATTTTGGCCAAATAAAATGCGTCGCTGATCGAGCAGCCGCCTCTGTGCAAGCATTGTGCAGGGGCCCTGTTGCTGCGTGCGCCCATTATGGATGGGAGTAAAGGGGAGATACACGGATGACGAACGAAGAATTGTATGACGTCACGATTATAGGCGGAGGGCCTGCTGGGCTGTTCGCATCATTTTACAGCGGTTTGCGAGAAATGAAGACGAAGCTGATCGAATATCAGCCAAGGCTGGGCGGGAAAGTCCACGTCTATCCCGAAAAAATGATTTGGGACGTCGGCGGCCTGACGCCAACACTGGGCGAAAAGCTGATTGAGCAGCTCGTTCAGCAAGGATTGACCTTCGATCCAACCGTCGTTTTGGGCCAAAAAGTGGAGCGGATCGAGCGGGACGAAACAGGCGTGTTCGTTTTGCACACTTCGACAGGCGAGAAGCATTATAGCAAAACCGTCATTTTGGCCATTGGCGGAGGGATTTTGGAGCCGCAACGAATTGACTTGGAAGGCGCGGAAAAGTTCGAAGTATCCAATCTCAGTTATACCGTCAAGTCGCTGCGGCGCTTCAAGGACAAAACCGTCATCATCTCGGGCGGTGGAAACTCGGCGGTCGATTGGGCCAATGAGCTGGAGCCGATTGCCAAAAAAGTGTATTTGACGTATCGGAAAGAAGCGCTGTCCGGGCACGAAGCACAAGTAACGCAACTGTTGAAAAGCTCCGCCACATGCTTTTTCAACACGACGATCACGAAGCTGATTGCCGCTTCCAACCAGGAGAAGATTGAGCGGGTCGAGCTGACCAACCATGTGACGGGCGAGGTGCAGGAGCTGGCGATTGACGAAGTGATTATCAATCACGGCTACGAACGCGACAGATCGCTTCTGGAGAACAGCCAGGTGAAGCTGGAAATGGCGAACGAATACTTCCTGGCCGGCAAGACAAACGGCGCTACATCCGAGCCGGGGATTTTTGCGGCGGGAGATATTATCTCGTATGAAGGAAAAGTGCATCTGATTGCTGGAGCTTTTCACGACGCAGCAAATGCCGTCAACCAAGCCAAGCTGTACATTCAGCCGGAAGCGCATGCCAGCGGAATGGTTTCGTCCCACAATGAAATTTTCCAAAGCCGAAACCGCGAGCTGATTAAGCAAATGATAAAATAGTATTTGCAGGAAACGGAAGCCGCATGGGCGGCCAAAGCATAAGGGGTAAGAAATTTCTCGCAGAGAGTTTCTTGCCCCTTTGCATGTTTGCCGAAAAACCGGATGATGATATTCTTAACTGGAGACATTTAGTTGCATAGCTCATGATTGATTGGCGGCAAGAAAACGAGGTGGATTGTTTTGAAGTACGGATTGTATGACAGACCTCCAGTGGGCACGAGCATTCTCTCGGCCTTGCAATGGATGATCGTAGCTGTCTCCAGCAGTGTTGCCGTTCCGTTGATGATCGGGGACGTGTATGGGTTACAGGCAGACGAGATGAGCCATTTGATGCAGCAGACGATGTTTTTCATCGGGCTGGCTTCGCTTTTGCAAGTATGGATCGGACACCGTTATCCGATGCTGGAAGGACCGGCTGGATTGTGGTGGGGGATTTTTATCATTTTGGCGCAGCTCGGTGCGAGTGCAGGGCTGCAGCCGCGCGAGATCGGGCAATCGTTTCAGCTCGGGATGGCGTTGGCGGGCCTGCTGTTTATCGGCTTCGGGATGCTGGGCTGGATCGGCAAGCTGCAAAGATGGTTTACACCGCTTGTATCCGGCACGTATATGATTTTGCTGGCGATTTCTTTGTGCAGCAATATTTTGACCGGGATGCTGGGGATTGGCTTTCAGCATTCCAAAGAGGTGCAGCCGGGCGTAGCGCTCGTTTCCGTCGGCATCGTGGCGCTGGTCGTCTGGATCATGCGGACGAAGCGCTTTTCCAGCTTTGCGGTCCTGTTTGGCATGGTCGGCGGCTGGGTGCTTTACGCCGTATTGGGCTGGACGGAGCCTGTGCGGCCTGCGGATCAGTTGATCTCGTGGCCGAGCTTCTTTTTCTGGGGAACGCCGCGCTGGGACTGGGGCGTCGTCCTGACGAGCATGTTGACCGGATTTGTCCTGCTGACGAACCTGGTGACGAGCATGGTCGTGATGGGCAAGGCGACAAATACGGTGCCGACCGATTCCCAATACAACCGTGGCGGGGTGTTTACAGGGGTGTCTCACCTGCTTTCCGGCGTGAGCGGCGTCGTGGGGATGATCCCGCTTTCGCTGGCTGCCGCCGTGATCCAGACGACGCGCATGGCGTCGCGCCTGCCCTTCATGCTCGCGATGGTCGGGATGATGCTGATTGGCCTGCTCCCGACCGTCGCTCATTTTTTGGCGGCTTTGCCGACTCCGGTTGCCTATGCGGCGATGTTCATTTCGTACACGCAGCTTCTCGGGTTCGGTTTGAAAGATTACGTGACAGTCAAAATGGATGATCGGGCCATCACGGTCGGGGGCAGCTCGCTTCTGATCGGGATTGGCGTCATGTTTGTTCCGGCAGCCGCCTGGCAGAAGCTGCCTGCGCTGGTCAGCTTCCTGTTCGGCAACGGCTTGCTGCTCGGGGTAATCGTCTGTTTGCTCTTGGAGCACGTTGTTTTTCGCAAGCCAACTGACAGTCAGACACAAAAAGACGGCCACGCTGCATGACGGGCCGTCTTTTTATTAAGGCGAGGCGATGGCGCTGTGGGTCAGCTCGCCGCCGTTGATCTCGGTAAACATGCGGCCCACGGAGCCGATGATTTCGTCCTTTTTCTCAGCGGAAAGCTGCTCGTGGAAAAAGACGACTTGCAGCAGGTCCCGGCTTTGTTCGGTCACACAAGTTCGCTTGGAATCGACAATCGGACTGCCGAAGGCCCCCTGCTCGTCCGCGAGCAGCAGCTTTCCTTCCATGTGGACCTCGCGACCGTTCAATCCTTCGTACACGTCTGTTTCCCGGCCCAGACGGCAAGTGACGTCGCCTGTAAGCTGCTGCCGATCGTAAATCCCAAAGGGAAGCGCATGCAGGACGGAGAAGAAGTTGTTGACGTCTACGGCGCTGTTGATCCAGAAAAAAGGATTGCCCTGCAACAGACGGCGCAGCAGTGCCTCCGAGGAGGGGCGGTAGCGGGAAGGATCGATCCCCGCTTTTTTGAAGGCGGCTCGCCATTCGCGGATGCCTTCGATCTCGGCCAGGCGGGACAGCTCGTGCTCCAGGCGCAAGCTTTCTACAAAGTAGTTGATCCGGCCTTGCAGCATTTTTGGCGAGTCGCTGACAGATACGCCACTGTATTGCAAAATGCCGAGGGAAAAGGCGGGAAGGCGCTCGGTCACGGTAGAGTCGAGTTGTACGTTCATCATGATTCACTCCTTCTATAAGAAAATTCGCTTGCGAACGACTATTTTTGCCAAAGCTTGGAACAGGACAGATTTCTCAAGTAGTATAGCAAAATATTTTTGTGGAAGCGACTAAGCTTCGATACAATAGAAGCAACAGAGGAGGTTTCCAAAGACGATGACAATGCGTGAAGTAGAGATTTATACAGACGGCGCCTGCTCTGGCAATCCCGGGCCGGGCGGCTGGGGTGCTGTCCTGATGTACGGCCAGCACATCAAGGAGATGTCCGGTGCCGAACCACATACAACGAACAACCGCATGGAGCTGCTTGCGCCGATCAAGGCGCTGTCCACGTTGAAAGAGCCTTGCAAGGTGACCTTGTACAGCGACAGCGCGTATTTGGTCAACTGCTTCAAGCAGGGCTGGTACAAGGGCTGGCTGAAAAACGGCTGGAAAAACAGCAAAGGCCAGCAGGTAGAGAATCAGGACTTGTGGAAAGAGCTGCTTCGGCTGATGGATATTCATCAAGTAGAGTACGTCAAGGTAAAAGGACATGCCGACAACAAGTGGAACAACCGCTGCGACGAGTTGGCGACGGGAGCGATCAAACAACTGTGATTGACGAGCAAGACTTGCGCTACTGGGAGCAGACGAAGCAGTCCATCATTGATTACGCCAAGGAGATCGGCATCGACAAGATCGGCTTTGCCAGCGCCGACCCTTTTTTGACGCTCAAGGAACGACTGATCGAGCACCGGGAAAAGGGGTATGAGTCAGGCTTTGAGGAGCCGGATTTGGAAAAGCGGACGAATCCCAGCCTGCTGTTGGAGGGTGCGCGTTCCTTGATTTCGATTGCGCTCGCCTACCCGTCCAAGCTGGAGAATCCGCCCAAGTCCGAGCCTGGCGCGTACCGGGGCATTTTGTGCCGGGCGGCCTGGGGAGTCGATTACCATCACGTGCTGCGCGACAAGCTGGACAAGCTCGGCAAATTCATTCAGGAGCTGGAGCCGGGTGCCAAAATCGAATCGATGGTAGACACGGGCGCGCTGTCTGATCGTGCTGTCGCCGAGCGGGCTGGCGTCGGATTCGTCGGCAAAAACTGTGCGCTGATTACGCCGGAGTTCGGCTCGTGGGTCTACCTGGGCGAGCTTTTGACGAATTTGCCGTTGCCGATCGACCACCCGATCGAAGAAGGCTGCGGCGATTGCAACATATGTGTAGACGCCTGTCCGACCGGGGCGCTTGTGCAGGGAGGCCAGCTCAACGCTCAGCGCTGTGTAGCGTTTTTGACTCAGGTAAAAGATTTCATTCCAGACGAATTTAGAGGAAAAATCGGCAATCGGCTGTACGGCTGTGATACTTGCCAAACCGTCTGCCCGAAAAACCGCCGGATCAACTCCAACCATCATCCCGAGTTTCAGCCTGATCCCGAGATTGCCAAGCCGCTCTTGATCCCGCTTCTGGAGATGAGCAACAAGGAGTTTAAGGAAAAGTTCGGCCTGTCTTCTTCATCGTGGCGCGGCAAAAAACCGATTCAGCGCAACGCGATTCTGGCCCTGGCCCACTTCAAGGATCGCACCGCGGTTCCTCATCTCGCCCGCCTGCTTGCGAACGATCCACGTCCGGTCATTCGCGGCACAGCAGCCTGGGCGCTGGGGAAAATCGGGGGAGCCGATGCAGAAGCGGCACTCGTGAGGGCACAGGAGACGGAGCAGGTGGCAGAGGTGCAGGACGAGATTGCGAAGGGGATGAAGCTGCTGGCGGAGCAAAGTGCGCAGGGGGAGAAGCAGCGGCGACAGGAACAGCAGGAACAGCAGGAACAACTCCCCTAGTCGCAGGCTGGTACGCTGGTGAAAAGCGCGAAAGCCGCTGTGACAGACAGACGTATGACAGGCTGGCTAACCTCTGGAAAAAGTCGCCTGAAGCCGCTGGCGTTTCGGGAGCGGACGAGCGATAGCAAGGCAGCCTGCGCTAAAAAATATTTGGGAGAGAGGGAGGATGTACGATGGCACAGGAAGTAGGCTACACCACAATGGAATCGCCAATTGGCCCGCTGCTGCTCGCTTCGACGGAGGAAGGCTTGTGCTACATCGACTTTGCGAACGAGGAAGAAGGACTGCCGCGCCTTGTTCGCTGGTGCAAAAAGACGCTTCTCGGAGTCACTCCGGAGAAAAACGAAGCGATCAACGAGCAGGCCAAGCTGCAGCTTGAGCAATATTTTGCCGGCGAGCGAACAGAGTTTGACGTTCCTACCGTCCTGTACGGCACTCCTTTTCAAAAAACAGTGTGGACTGAGTTGACGAATATTCCATACGGCGAAACCCGCTCCTACAAGGACATTGCCATCGCTATCGGAGCGGCCAAAGCGGTCCGGGCGATTGGCGGGGCGAACAATCGCAATCCGATCCCGGTAATCATCCCTTGCCACCGGGTTGTCGGCTCAAACGGCGCGCTCGTCGGCTACGGAGGCGGGCTGTCCATCAAAGAATTTTTGCTGTCGCACGAGGAAGGGCCGCTTTTTGCCCATGCGACCTCCAACCAAGCTGTCCGCTAGCCGGATGGCTTTTCTTTCTTCTGAATGCACTGTCCTTGACATATTCTTTTCGTGAGATGCCAGGTGAGCTCGTGGATGGGGAGTGAGCGTGCCCCGCGAGGCGAGCTGGCGGAAGGAACGACATGTCCAGGCATAGAACGCTGGGAAGAGGGGGAGCGACGGATGGAATGGCGTGCGTTTGTGCAACGGTACTTCGATGCCGTGCACCAATCGATTCTGGATGGACAACATCAGCGGCTGCTGCCTTTTTATCTGGAGCAAAAGCCGCTGCTGCAACAAGAATGGGAACGCATCCATCGCGCCCATCGGCAAATGCGCAAGCGGGGGGCCGCGCTTCGCGGCGTGAGCGGCCAGGTCAAGCCCGTCTGTTGGCTGGAGACGGATGCTGCGATTGACATCACGGTAGTCTGGACGGGCAAGAGCCGGTATCTGTTGAAAAACAAAACGTATGAAGAGGCGAGCAGACGGATGCTTCAGCTTCGTTTGGACAAAGCGGCAGGTCAGTGGGGAATTGTCGGCACGCGGGAGCAGCGAGGCGACCAGAAAAGCGAAGGGATAGAGGAACAGGAGCTGCGGGGCACGGCGTCGGTAACAGCCGTTGAAGAGGCGGTGTCGCAGCCGTTGCTCGTCGTCCACGGCGCGGGCGGCTATCGGGCGGATAAAGCAGTCGCCTATGCAGAACGGTACTGGAATACGACGAATCCCGCTTACCCGCGCTTCAACGATGATTGCACCAATTTTATATCGCAATGCTTGTACGCCGGGGGGATTCCCATGCTGATGTCCAAGGAACGTGGCAAAGGCTGGTGGATTCGCACCGGAAAAAGCGCGGACTGGAGCTATAGCTGGACGGTAGCGCACAGCTTGTACCTGTTGCTGAAATCAGGCGGGCCGCCGATGCGCGCTGTCGCCAAAAAGTCTGCCGCCGAGCTGGTTCCGGGCGACATCATTTGCTACGACTTTAACGGCGACGGACGTTTTCAGCACAATACGATTGTGGTCACGATGGACGCGAATATGATGCCGCTTGTCAACGCCCACACGACAGACAGCAGCATGCGCTACTGGGCGTATGAGGACTCGACTGCCTATACGCCCAGCATCCGTTATGCGTTTTTTCATATTCGCGGAGTGTAGGCGGCTTTGGCTTTGCAGGTTACCGCCTGCGCTTGAGCACAGTTCGGCCAAACGAGAGGCTGCGAACGAACCAGACAACGACTGCGAAGACGAGCAGGTCGGAGAAGCTGTGCGGCTCTCCTTTGATCGATTGAATGTAGATCAGGCCGTGGAACAGGACGAGAAGAAACAGCCACGGATTGGCCAGATGCAGTCTTTTCCAGGCGGAGCCGCCCAACCATTTTTCCGCGCGTCCAGAGGAAGTGCACAAGAGCGCCAGCAAAAGGATGAAGGCGATCGCTCCCAAGTAGTTGGCGACACCCGTAAAGCTCCAGTTCGGAATCGGCCATACGCCGGACTCGGGAGGCGCATAAAGAAACAGGCGCAGCCACCCGCCCGTCTGGTCAGGCCGGGTGTCAGAGATCATGTACAGCTTCGGCTCTCCTTCAAACAGGATCAGCACGAGACAGACATGCAGGATGCCAGTCAGTCCGGCCCAGATGCCGACATCTCTGCGGATGGACAAGCAGGCAGCGGTCCAGCGTCCGGGCAGCCACGACTTGATCGGGCCAATCAAGAGGGTGAGACCGATCAGGAGAAACGAGAGGTAGCCTGCGATCATGCTGCACGCCTCCATAGCCGGGAAAGCGGAAAAGTCAGGCCACATCCATGCTGCGCTAATCAGGACGATCAAAAGAGACATTATGTGGGCGAGCAGGCGAAGCAGATGACGGCGGGGCGTATTCATGTCAGCGACACTCCTTTGCATCCGTTGTTTTCCCGTTAGATGCAACAGCCCCGCTGCATGTTACAGGCACTGGCTCGGTGGTCATGGCGCGGTTGGTTTATGTATAATAGAAGAGATTTGAAGGACCCAAGTTCGTCATATACAAGGAGTTTTGCTGATATGCCGCTACATATTGTTTTGCACGAGCCGCTCATTCCTGCCAACACGGGGAATATCGCCCGTTCCTGCGCAGCGACTGGCGCTCATTTGCATTTGATTCACCCGCTTGGCTTTTCGACAGAGGATCGCTATTTGAAGCGGGCTGGCCTCGATTACTGGCACGCGGTGAACATCCACCATCACGAGAGCTTTGAGCATTTTGCCGCGGCGCAGGGAGAGGGAGCAGGCACGTTTTACTTCGTGGAGACGTGGGGCGAGAAGCTGTACACCGATGTTTCCTTTCGCGATGGCGACTACATTATTTTGGGCAAGGAGACCACCGGCTTGCCGGAGGAACTGACGGAGAGGTACCGGGAGCAGACGATTCGCATTCCGATGAGCGGAGCCACCCGCTCCGTCAATCTGTCCAACTGTGCGGCGATCGTTTTGTTTGAAGGCTTGCGGCAGCTAGGTTTTCCGGGGCTGAATTAGGGCACGATGACAAACGCCTTCGCTTACAGCAGCAACAACAAGCAGGGCGTCGATGAAAAAGGGAGAGAACGCAAATGACTGTGAACACGATCCTGTTTGATCTGGACGGAACGCTCCTGGAAATGCAGACCGAGCCTTTTGTCAAAAGCTATTTGGTCGAGGTAGGCCGCCATGTTGGCGACAAGTACGATACGGAAAAGCTCCTGAAGCTGATTTGGGACGCAACCAAGGCGATGATTATGAGCCAGGAGCCGGAGAAGACGAATGAACAGGTGTTCATCGAATATTTTACCGCGCACAGCGAATGGGATCGCGAAGAGGTGTGGCCGCTGTTCGATTCCTTTTACCGCGATGTGTTCCCGACGCTGTCCCATCTGACCTATCCTTCGCCGTGGGGCAAAAAAATTGTGGATGCGGCCAAGGCGCAAGGCTATCGGGTCGCGGTCGCCACCAATCCGGTCTTTCCGCGCGATGCGATTTTCCATCGGCTCGCCTGGATCGGCATGAGCGCGGACGATTTCGAACTGGTGACCGTCTATGAGGAGTCGCATTATACGAAGCCGAATCCCGGCTATTTCGCGGAAATTTGCCAAAAGCTCGGCGTGGAGCCGACCGACTGCATCATGATCGGCAACCACATGCAGGAAGACATGGTCGCGTCGAAGCTGGGGATGAAGACGTACCTCGTCACGAACTGGCTGGAAGACCGCGGCGAGCCGCAGTATCCGGTCGATCAGCGAGGCTCGTTGGAGGAATTGTATCAGGTGATTACGGAGCGGACAGGCGTGTTTGCCAAAGCATAAATTGCGCTGGCTGTCGTCGCCGGCAACGAGCAAGCAGGCTGTTTGCCGCAAAAGCGGGGCAGCCTGCTTTTTCACATACTTTTCCCAAAGTCGTGCGGCAGGCTTGTTACGTAGCAATCACGCTTCGTACACAAGAAGGAGGAACCAACGTGAAAAAAATCGTTTCGACTATGGCCATGGCTGCTTTGCTGTTCAGCGGAATTTCTGTCGCGAGTGCAGAGGAAAAAGCGGCGGATACGACCGTTACCCAAGGCAAGGCAGAAAAAGCCGCGAAAGAAGCCGCGAAAGCCCAAAAGCAAGCGGACAAAAAACAGCAGGGACAAGAAGCGTAAACGAACGAAGCTTCAACGAAAAAAAGCAGGTTGCCGTGACAGGCAGCCTGCTTTTTTTCCTGGGAGCGCCGTGCTGATGCCAGCAAACTGCCCGTTAGCTTGTCCCTACAGATTCCAGGTTTTGTCCTCGTTGTAGCCTGCTGTCAGGATGAAGAACAGAAAAGCTGCGAAGACCAACGCTACGATAAACGTACCCATGTTGGACAGCTCCTTTCGTAAACAAACTACTCCCATTATAGCGTAGCCTGCCCACTTTGCAAACGGATTAAAGCTTGTGCGTTCCTTATGTTAAGGACAGTTTTCGGTGATCGTTCCAAAGCTTCAGGAAAGCGCCCAAGGTGATCGGAACACTAAGAATTTCACCTGTATCCAGCTCCATGCCGCGCACCCACTGGTAAACAAAGACAGCGAGGACGATCAATGCGGCGATTCCGGTCAAGTACAGACCTTTCTTGATTTGCATGCGATCTTTTTGCGTATTCATGATTCGGACCTCCCATGTTTGCAGATCAATCAACTGCGCATGAATGATGGCTGATGGATGAGTTAATTGTACGCGACGGATCGGCTTACAAACCATTGCTTTAGCTTACAAAGCAATCAACAAAACCTTACATTTCCGTAATATTCCCTGCCGCGAAAAGAAAATTTGCCACTCGTGCATGATTTTTGTGGCAAGATTGCTGAAACTTGTGCTCATGTCTCGCATACACATATGTAAAGGCTTGAAGAGCCTGTTGGCAACCGAAGAAAACGGGTTCCACGCGAATGCGTGACCGCAGGCAGACATATACATGAGAGTACATTGTCGTTAGGGAAGAGAGAGGGGCTTATGAGGGAGGAGTGTCGAACATGGACATTTTAAAACGAATCGCTGAGCACCGGGCCCGAGAAGAAAACCTGATGTGGAGAGGGACTTTCGCCGAGTACTTGCAGCTTGTTCGCAAAAATCCGCAAATTGCCCAGACGGCTCATTCACGCGTCTACAACATGATTAAAAGTGCTGGTGTCGAGGAAAGCGAGGATGGCACACGCTCGTATCAATTTTTCAGCCGGGAAATTTTCGGGCTGGATCGTTCCATTGAACGTCTGGTTGAGGAGTATTTTCACTCGGCAGCACGTCGTCTGGACGTCCGCAAACGCATTTTGCTCTTGATGGGTCCGGTCAGCGGCGGTAAATCCACACTCGTTACCATGCTCAAACGAGGACTGGAGGAGTATTCCCGCACGGACGAAGGCGCCGTCTACGCGCTCGAAGGCTGCCCGATGCAGGAAGAGCCGTTGCATCTGATCCCGCATGAGCTGCGTCCGGAAATTGAGGAAGAGCTGGGCATCAAAATCGAGGGAGAGCTTACTCCTTACAACCGCATGAGATTGGAGACGGAATACGGCGGACGCATCGAAGACTTCCCGGTTTGCCGCATTCTTTTCTCCGAAGCGAACCGTGTCGGGATTGGTACATTCAGCCCCTCTGATCCCAAGTCGCAGGACATTGCCGATTTGACTGGCAGCATCGACTTTTCTACGATTACCAAGTACGGTTCCGAGTCCGATCCCCGCGCCTATCGTTTTGACGGGGAACTGAACAAAGCAAACCGTGGCTTGATGGAGTTCCAGGAAATGCTGAAGTGCGACGAGAAATTCCTCTGGCACCTGCTGTCACTGACGCAGGAAGGAAACTTCAAGGCGGGCCGTTTTGCCCTGATCTCCGCGGATGAGCTGATTGTGGCTCACACGAACGAATCCGAGTACAAAGCCTTCATTGCCAACAGGAAAAACGAAGCGTTGCAGTCTAGGATTATCGTCATGCCGATGCCGTATAACTTGCGCGTCAGCGACGAGGAAAAAATTTATGCGAAATTAATCAAACAATCCGATCTCGGACATGTGCACATTGCCCCGCATGCCCTGCGGTCAGCCGCCATTTTCTCTATTCTTACTCGTCTGAAGGAATCGAAAAAGCAAGGAGCCGATTTGCTCAAGAAAATGCGTCTGTACGATGGCGAATCGGTGGAAGGGTTCAAGGGTGCCGATCTGGAAGAGCTGCGCAACGAGCATGCCGATGAGGGCATGGCCGGGATTGACCCGCGCTACGTCATCAACCGCATCTCCAGCGCGCTGATTCGCCGCGACACCGAGTGCATCAATGCGCTGGACATTCTCCGCGCGCTGAAGGAAGGCTTCGACCAGCATCCGTCGATTACGAAGGAGCAGCGGGAGCGCTACATGAACTTCATCTCCAGCGCCCGCAAGGAATACGACGAGCTGGCGAAAAAAGAAGTGCAAAAAGCGTTTGTCTACAGCTACGAAGAGTCTGCGAAAACGCTCATGGATAACTATCTCGACAACGTCGAAGCGTATTGCAACATGAATAAAATCCGCGACCCCGTCACCGGCGAGGAGATGGATCCAGATGAGCGCCTGATGCGTTCCATCGAGGAGCAGATCGGCATTTCGGAAAACGCCAAGCGGGCATTCCGCGAAGAAATCCTCATCCGCATCTCGGCCTACGCGCGCAAAGGGAAGCGTTTTGACTACAGCACGCACGACCGCCTGCGGGAAGCGATTGAGAAAAAGCTGTTCGCCGACCTCAAGGACGTCGTCAAGATCACGACTTCGAACAAAACGCCGGATGAGCATCAGTTGAAAAAAATCAACGAGGTGACAAAGCGCCTCATCGAAGAGCACAACTATTGCCCGGTTTGCGCCAACGAGCTGCTCCGTTACGTGGGAAGCTTGCTGAACAGGTAAAAAAGCGGTTCGCACAGCCCTGACAAAAACGCACCTACGCTTTATCCCGCACATCATATTCGGCGCAGATTGCGCCAGTTGCTAGGAGGAGACGCCATGGAAGATGCACCATCGTTCATTGTCTCCCGGGAAGACTGGTCGCTGCACCGCAAAGGGTACCAGGACCAAAATCGACACCAGGAAAAAGTGAAAGAAGCGATCAAAAAAAACCTGCCCGATCTCGTCAGCGAAGAAAATATCATCATGTCAAACGGTCGGGAAGTTATCAAGATCCCCATTCGCTCCCTGGATGAATACCGATTGCGTTTTAACTTCCAAAAGGGAAAGCACGGAGGTCAAGGCAAAGGAAACAGCAAGGTAGGAGATGTCATCGCCAAGGACGGCGATCAGGCGCAAGGGCCGGGCAAAGGCCAGGGCGCCGGAGATCAGCCGGGAGTGGATTACTACGAGGCGGAAATCAGCGTCGAGGAATTGCAGGAGATGCTGTTCGCCGAGCTGGAGCTGCCGAACTTGCAGCGCAAGGACGAGGACCAGATTGTCATTGAGGAGACGCGCTTCAACGATGTCCGCAAAAAAGGGCTGATGGGCAACATCGACAAAAAGCGGACCTTGATCGCCGCGATCCGCCGCAACGCCCTTGCCGGCTACAGCGACCTGGAGCTGGGCATCACTGAAGACGACCTGCGTTTCAAGACGTGGGAAGAGATCATCAAGCCGCATTCGAATGCAGTCATTATTGCGATGATGGATACCTCGGGGTCGATGGGCGTCTTCGAAAAGTACATCGCCCGCAGCTTTTTCTTCTGGATGGTTCGTTTCCTGCGCACGAAGTACGAAAAAGTAGAGATCGTCTTCATCGCGCACCATACAGATGCGAAGGAAGTGACGGAGGACACCTTTTTCTCGAAAGGCGAGAGCGGGGGGACGATTTGTTCCTCCGCCTACAGAAAAGCGCTGGAGATCATCGACAGCCGCTATCCGCCGTCCCAGTACAACATTTACCCGTTCCACTTTTCCGACGGCGACAACCTGACATCCGACAACGAGCGCTGCGTGAAGCTGGTCAAAGAGCTCATGGAGAGATGCAACATGTTCGGTTATGGAGAGGTCAACCAGTATAACAGGCACTCAACACTCATGTCAGCGTATCGCCACATCAAGGAGCCCAAGTTCCTGCATTGCGTGATTCGGGAAAAGGGCGAGGTTTACAAGGCGCTTCGGACGTTTTTTGGGAAAAAAGAAGCAGTAACGTGAGGGGCGCGTCAAAGCCAGCTTCATCCTGTAACGGGGATGGGGTTGGCTTTTTTTCTTTATTTATAAAGTGCCAGAGCTGCGCCAGAAAGCCGTCAGTGAGCGGGGATAGGGTGGCCCGGGAGAAGCAGCAGCCCCCGGATCGCGGGCAGCCGCTTAGGCGACTGATAAAGACCTCCTGAAATTCCAAACGGTTGACAATTAGTTTTTCCTATAGTAAATAACAGTACAATGAGAAGAACAAACTTTGGATGCATAGGAGAATGGCATGATTATAAAAAAAGATCCCGTTCAGGATATGATTGGCTCGATCAACAGCATCAAGGAATCATTGCCAAAACGCCAGCGGCAGTTATGCGACTTTATTATCAAGAATTATCAGACGATCGGAATGCTGACCGTAAAGGAACTGGCAGACCAGGCGGGGGTAGGGACGTCTACAGTCCTTCGGGTCATGCAGGCGCTGGGCTACTCCAATTTTTACGAGATGCGCAAAAATTTTCATGACGTATCGGTTAGCTCAGGAGAAAAGTTCGAATATGTGCGTGATTCGTTCGCCAATAAATCGGACGTGGCAGGAAATTCGGCGAGCCAGACGCTGACGGCGGTATGGGAGGAATCTGTGCATCTGCTTGGCGAGACACTCGATCTCCACTTTGTCGAGCAGTTTCAAAAGGCAATGGAATTGATTTTGCGAGCGAGCCGCATCAATCTGCTCGGCTTTCGCCCCTATCGAGCAACGGCCATTTACATGGAGCTTCTGATGGAGGAATTTTACTCCAAGACGCGTCAGCTCAGCTACGATAGCGATGCGCTGTACGACCGCATCTTGCAATTTCAACAGGATGAAGTGCTCATTGTATTTGCTTTTGAGCCGTACACGATCCGGACCCTCGAAGCGGCAGAGTTGACTCATGAACGAGGCGTTCCTGTCATTCTTATCACAGACCATTTGTCCTGTCCGATCGTTTCTTTTGCAGATGTGACACTCAAGGTCGAGACGAGCAAAAAGCATTTTTCGATTGTTCCGATCATCGCGCTGATCGAAGCACTGGTCATCGAGCTTGGGAAGCGAACCTCGGAGACGTCGATTCAAAAAGTAAAGCAGTTGGGCAGGGTGCTGAAAGAGAAAAAGGTGACGCGATCATAGGAACGGGCAGAACAAAAGAGAGAAGATGGCAGGGCTGGGAGCGTTCTCAGCTCTTTTTGTCATGCGGAAAAAAACGAAATGGAATAAATATTCCTTTTTTAAAATTTTGATTTACAATGCTCCAAACACATGTTAAGATGACGATAAATCAGTCAATTCTAAAAAATCAAACAAAAAGAAGGGGTACAGCATGATGAGTGAGCAAGCGGTGGCCCAGCAGGCTGTCGACAAGGCGGTCCGGTTTTTGTATCTGTCGCAGGAGGACTGCATCAAGGCTGGCGGGCTAGACATGCGAGGGACTTTGGAGATCATCGAGAAATCTTTTACCTTGCATGGCAGAAAAGACATCGTTCAGCCGATGAAACCGGTCATTCGCTGGGGAGGTCCGGAAACGGAGGAAACGCGCGGGCGAATTATGACGATGCCTTCCTATTTGGGTGGCGACCTGGACGTTGCAGGGGTGAAGTGGATACCGAGCATGCCGCAAAATCCGCAAAAATACGGACAGCCGCGGGCGTCTGCTGTCATCATTTTGGCCGATCCGAATAACGGTTTCCCGCTGGCGGTGATGGATGGCACAATCGTAAGCGCGATGCGGACCGGAGCGGCAACCGGCGTCGCAGCAAAGTACTTGGCACGTCCCGATTCGTCGGTAGTAGGCGTCATTGGAGCCGGAGTACAGAGCCGGACGCAAATCATGGCGATTAACGGCGTCTTCCAAAATCAACTGAAACAAGTCAAGGTGTACGACTTGAATGAGGAAAAAACGAAGAAGTTTGCAGATGAATTGAGCAGAGAGCTGAATCTCGATGTCGTTCCGGTTGAAAGCGCGGAAGCAGCGATCCGCGACTCGGACATTGTTGTAACCGCTACCATGTCGACTTTCCCGTATGTCAAAGGCGAGTGGCTAAAGGAAGGGGCGTTCCATTCGGAGATTTCGTTCTGGGATACAGCGCCAGAAGAGCTGGTAAACTACAACAAAATTGTGGTGGATGACTTCGAGCAAGTTTCCCACCATGGAGTAGACGTGAGCTACCGGGCTGTGCGGGACGGCTTTATTTCCGAGGGGGATATTCACGAGCTGGGCAAAATCATCATTGGTGAACAGGCAGGGCGTTCCCATGAACAGGAAAAGATTTTGTTTAATCCGATCGGCATGTCGATTCACGATGTTTCCGAGGCGTATCGCGTCTATCAAAACGCAGTAAAGCTCGGGATCGGCCAAAAGCTCTCCCTGTGGGAGCAAGCGTACTGGACATAAGCTTTTCCAGATTCGGGGGGCAAGGCCGTCTTGCTCCCCACCAAACCATAAAGAAGGTGAAGCGTGTGGAACATTCGTTAACGTGGGCATCTTGGTTTTGGCTGTTCGTCCCGATGAGTTCGATCATCGTCTTTTCCCTCCTGTCGTGTCTAAGGGGGAGTGCTTCGGAAAAACATGCGATACAAAAGCCAGTGGCCTTCAATCAAAAGAGCTTGGATGAATAGAGGGGGGGATGATGCATGGGACATGAGAGTTTGATTGTTTTTATTGCCTATTTTGCCATGCTGCTTTTCATCGGTTATTTGGCTTATCGGAAGACGAAAAATTTTGACGACTACATCCTGGGGGGCAGGTCGCTTGGCCCTTTCGTCGGCGGAATCAGCACAGGAGCTTCGGACATGAGCGGATGGCTGCTGCTCGGGATGCCGGGAGCGATCTACGCGGGCGGGCTGTCCGGGATATGGCTGGCTGTGGGGCTTGCGATAGGGGCGTATATCAACTGGCAGTTTGTAGGAAAACGGATCCGGATTTATACCGAGGTCGCGAACAATTCGATTACGTTCCCTGACTTCCTGGAAAATCGTTACCATGACAAGACGAAATCCGTTCGGATCATCTCTGCTTTGTTCATCCTGATTTTCTTCGCCTTCTATGTCTCGTCCGGCTTGGTGGGAGGGGCGATCCTGTTTGAGAAAACATTTGGTTTTTCGTATGAGTCGGCTTTGCTGGTTGGCTCCCTGATTATTGTGGCCTACACGTTCATTGGCGGATTTCTCGCCGTGGCATGGACAGATTTTTTGCAAGGCTCGCTGATGTTCCTCGCGCTCGTCACTGTGCCAGTCGTCGCCTTTACCCAGCTTGGGGGATGGGACGAAACGGTGCAAAAAGTAGGGGATGTATCTCCCGCGTTTCTCGACGTGTTCCAGGGGACGACCACGCTTGGCATCATTTCGCTCTTGGGATGGGGCGTCGGGTATTTTGGACAGCCGCATGTGATCGTGCGTTTTATGGCGTTCCGCACGTCGCGGGACATCCGGATTGGCCGCTTCGTCTACAACACGTGGAACGTCATCGCTCTCTTCGGAGCCATTTTTACCGGATTTACCGGGATTGCCTATTATATGAGCCAGCCGTTGAGCAATCCTGAAACCGTTTTTATCGCATTTGCCCAGACGATTTTTAATCCGTGGATCACGGGGCTGCTCCTGGTCGCCATTTTATCTGCCATTATGAGTACGATAAGTTCGCAGCTAATCGTGTCAGCAAGTGCGTTATCTGAAGATTTGTACAAAGGCTTTATCCGAAAACACGCATCGCAGAAAGAGCTGGTTTGGGTCAGCCGTTTGAGCGTGGTGGCGATTGCGCTGTTTGCGACTTTGCTCGCTTTTAATCCGAACAGCTCGGTGCTCAATCTGGTCGGTTATGCCTGGGCGGGATTTGGAGCTGTCTTCGGACCTGCTGTCCTCCTGTCGATTTTCTGGAAAAAGACAACGCGTAACGGCGTTTTGGCCGGCATGATCGTCGGCGGAGTGACGGTCATCCTGTGGAGCTTGTTGTCGACGCCGCCTGTCGGAGCGGATGGCACGCCATTGCCGCAGTCTGCTGCTGTGATTCCGTTCCAGCTTTACGAATTGGTGCCTGGCTTTGTATTATCGCTGCTCGCGATCGTTTTCTTTTCAAAAGTAGGTGCTCCTCCGAGCAAGGAAGTCCTCAAGGAATTTGAATACGTCAAGAGCATAAGCGCGTAGGAGGGAACGAGAGGATGGAAGTGCTGTTACGAAATACGTTTCAAAGTTTGGCGAAAAACAAGACGGCCAATCAGCTTGCCAAGAAATACGGATTGCGCTTTGGCGCCGGGCGTTTCGTCGCGGGAGATTCCATCGAGGGAGCGATTCAATCCGTCAAAAAGCTAAATGAAGAAAAAATGGTGGCAATGCTGAACTATTTGGGGGAATACGTAACGAGTGAAACGGCCGCCACGGAAGCTACCGAAAATTGTCTGCGCACACTCGATGCGATTCACCAATCAGGCATTCGCTCCAATTTGTCGGTCAAACTGACTTCGCTTGGCATGGATATCAGCACCGAGGTTTGCATGAGCAATGTCACCCGCATCTTGGAACGTGCCGAGCAATATGGAAACTTCGTTCGCTTGGAAATGGAGGACTACTCGCACTGCCAGCCGACGCTGGACTTGTACCGGGAAATGCGCAAGCGATTTGACAACGTCGGGACCGTCATCCAGGCGTACTTGTACCGCTCGGAAAAAGATATTGCAGACTTGAACCAATGGAAGGCGAACGTGCGGCTCGTCAAAGGAGCGTACAAGGAGCCAGCCGAGGTAGCCTACCCGGACAAGCAGGATGTAGATGCCAACTATCTCAAGATCATCAAAATGCATTTGCTCAACGGCAATTACGCCGGGATCGCCACCCATGACGACGCTGTCGTGGAGCAGATTCTTCCGTTCATCCGCGAGCACGGGATTACCAATACCCAGTTTGAATTTCAAATGCTTTATGGGATTCGGACTGACCTGCAAAAACGGCTCGCCAATGAAGGGTACACAGTGCGGGTGTACGTACCGTATGGCATCGACTGGTTTGGCTACTTCATGCGCCGCCTCGCAGAGCGTCCCGCCAATGTGTGGTTTGTGCTGAAAAATTTATTCAAATAAAGAGTGGGAGTGGAGAGAGATGACAGTGAAACGATTGGAAGACTTTGTGAATGAACCGATCCTAGATTTTACCAAGCCGGAACATGTACGGGAGATGAAGGACGCCCTCTCGAAAGTCGAGCAAGAGCTGGGACGAGAATTCCCGCTGCACATCGGTTCGGAAAAGATCATGACCGACAAAAAAATCACTTCCATCAATCCCGGTCAGGTGGACCAGGTAATTGGCTACATGAGCTCATCTAGTCAGGAGCTGGCTGAAAAAGCCATGAATACGGCACTGTCCACGTTTGAAACGTGGAAGCACGTGCCTGCCGCCGAGCGTGCCTCGTATTTATTCCGGGCAGCCGAACTGCTTCGCCAGCGTCGCTATGATTTTTCAGCGTGGCTGATTTTGGAGTCGGGCAAAAACTACGAGGAAGCAGATGGCGAAGTAGCCGAAGCAATCGACTTCATGGAGTATTACGGCCGCGCCATGCTCAAGCTGGATGAGGATGAACACGGGCTGACGAAGATTGCGGGCGAAAACAACCGTTTGACGTTTATCCCGCTCGGAGTGGGAGTCGTGATCCCGCCGTGGAATTTCCCGCTGGCGATCTGCGTCGGACTGACCGTGTCAGCAGTCGTGACGGGGAATACCGTCCTGCTCAAGCCAGCGTCCGTGACGCCGATCATCGCCTATCAATTTGTCAAAATCATGGAGGAAGCAGGATTGCCAAGCGGTGTCATCAACTTCATTCCAGGCAGCTCCAAAGAGATCGGCGACTATCTAACCGCTCATCCGCAGACGCGTTTTATCAGCTTTACCGGCTCCAAGGACGTAGGCTTGCACATCAACAAGATCGCGGGGCAAACCGCTCCCGGACAAAAGTGGATCAAGCGGGTCAATGCCGAAATGGGAGGAAAAGATGGCATCGTCGTGGACGAGACAGCTAACCTGGAGGCAGCAGCCACAGCGGTCGTCGAATCGGCATTCAGCTTCCAGGGTCAGAAATGCTCTGCTGGCTCCCGACTGATCGCAGTCGCATCGATTTACGATCAGCTCGTGGAAAAGGTCGTGGAAAAAACAAAGCAACTGGCGGTTGGCGCCGGGAGCGAAAACTACCCGGTCGGCCCTGTGATCGATCGGTCAGCCTATGAGCGCATTTTGGAATATATGGAAATCGGGAAAGCGGAAGGCAGGCTGCTGTGCGGCGGCGAAAAGGCGGAAGGGAATGGCTACTATCTCAAGCCGACAATCATTGCAGAAGTAGTGCGAAACTCCCGGATCATGCAGGAAGAGATTTTTGGCCCCGTCCTGGCTGTTGCCAAGGCGCAGGATTGGAAAGAAGCGATTGAGATCTACAATGATACCGAGTACGGGCTGACAGGTTCTTTCTTTTCGCAGGAGCAAGATCGCCTGGACTACGCAGTCGCGCATATGCACTGCGGCAACCTGTACTTGAACCGCAAATGCACGGGTGCGCTGGTCGGCGTCCATCCATTTGGCGGATTCAACATGTCGGGGACGGATTCAAAGTCCGGCAGTTATGACTATCTGAAGTTGTTCACACAGGGTAAACTGTACACGCAAAAACAGTAGGAGCTTTCTTGCAGAGCCTGCGGCTGGTGCCGTGGGCTTTTTGTGTGCTTGTGGGCAGTTCAGTTCATGGAGGAGGCAAGTAGTGCGGGACAGGATATGGGGTGTCAGAGGTTTTCTGCTCAGATTTTCGGGGGAAGTACTTGCGCAACAGTTGCGATGAGCTTTGAGAGATGGAACGACCATGCCGGATTACGAGAGCGGTGCTGCTTTTGCTGGGCTGATATTGACGTACACCATATTTTTCCATTATCGTAGAAAGGAGGCGATTGTTGCGAAATGAGATTTTCATGACGATGTCCGCCATGGAGGAATTGTGGGAGCGATGTGCTTCTAAGGTGATGGCTATTGGAGGTAGTGTGTGCTTGAAAAATAGTGTGGTTGCCTCCATACTGGAAGGCTTGAAGAAGAGGCTTGACGAGCATAATTCGATGACTGTCCAACTGGAAAAAGGGTTTGTCTATCGTGCGGTGTTCGTTTTCCATTCTCCAGCTTCGGAGCAGGAGATCGACCAGTTCGAAAAGGACATGGATGTGCGCTTACCTGCCGACTTTAGAGACTTTTTGTTGTTGCATAACGGCGCTCAACTTTTTACAGACGCATACGCAGGGGGCGGTTATAAACTGCTTAGCCTTGAACGAATCAGAGAACGCCATCAGAAATTCAAAGACATGCCGAAAAATTTACTGCCGATTTCCAGAAACAACGGAGACTACTTCTTCATAGATGCGGACCGAGTGAGGCAAGGGGCATGCAACTATTTGGTCCGCTTTGACCACGAAGACCCGCTCTGCCATGTTAAGCTTAATTTTGAAACTTGGCTTGATCGACTGATCGTTTCTCAAGGGGCTGCTTTTTGGGAGTGGAAGTTCGAAAGCTTAGTGGAAAGCTTCGTGGTTAGCACGCTAAAGTCCGTCTAAACTACTGAGATCTTAAATCGGCGCTCAAATAAAAAACCTCGCTAATGCGAGGTTTCAGCTTCTTACTTCTCAACGTCGATGGTTTCTGTTGATGCAAGGTGATCGGAATCTCGAACATCATTTGGATAAATATGGGTTGCTCTACTGCGATCGGTAAGACCCATGCCGGTAATATCGAGATTATAACCATAGTAAAATGCTTGCCAGATGAACTTAGAACAATAACTAAGCTCAATATTATCCAAGTCCATATTGAAGTAGTATTTCTTTACGTCATCAATATGGTTGATTGCCCATTTAGCAGCTTTAGAAGCTCCACTCCTGGGACGGAGAACTTCGATCTTATCGCCGTCCCTAAATCGCGATACATAGTAATCGATATCTTCAACGAACCAAGGTCCTTTTGGTGAACGTGAATGATATCGTAGTCCGGTCCTACAATTGCCACGTGTCCAACAAAAAAAGTCGAAAAGCTTTTTTTCGAGTACAATACGTCTCCTGGCTTCATATCGGTGTTAGTACCAGGATATTGTGGTTTATCAGATGCCATATAAAATTCCTCCTATAAAGTTGATTAACGATAGTAGGGCGCCCATTATCGCTTTCACTCTTAAGGGAAAAAAAGCATCATTTTACAACCAATTTTTTGGGGGATAACGAAAATGAACAAAAAAACAATGATTATAGTTTTCCTGGTCTTAATCATGATCTCTGCTCCAGTTATATATGTTCAAGGAACTTTGTTAAGCTTAGAAAATCAAGTACGCCAATATCTCATTACGGAGAAAAATCTCGATGAGAAAACAATAGTTAGTCTAGATGGCGTTTTTGGGAAGCTTCCGCTTTTTAGTGTAGAAGTTATTTTTGCTGATGAACCCGATGTAAGATACTTTTATACTGAAAAAAACGGAAACATAATACCTTTACATCCATCGCCTAAACCCAAAGGATACGAATACAAACATAAGTGAGTCCCGATAATCTACACGTCCGAATCCCCAGATTCGGGCGTTTTTCCCTGTTATGAGCGATTGGCGTTCGACCGATCGTCTCAAAAAGTCCACCCATTATGGACGTCCTACGCTGGTACCGCCTTTGGAGGCGAAAGGGGGATTGTCCCTCGCGGATGACTGCAATTACCTCCATTTTCATTTGTTGGATACTATCTTCTTGCGGTTGTTTGATATACCGCGATAGAAAAATCATATCTGGCTCAAACAAGGTAATAAGCGTTTCTCATGCTTGCTAGCGCGGTCAGTGGAGCGGTGAGCAACTGCTGCCAGCACCAGCGAAAAAATTTGACCTAGCGAAATACGAATCAGGCTAGCGCAGCCCTTGAAGCCGCGAGCAACTGCCGCCAGCATTCTACGAAAAACTGGCCCTAGCGAAAATCCACCAGCTACTGCTGTCCTTGAAGCCGCGAGCAGCTACTGCCAGCATCCAACAAAAAATCGCCCTAGCAAAATTCGCACACTAATCACGCGGCAGCACTTGCAAAGCAGAATCCTCATGGGAACCAACACAAACGATTGATATTGCGGGCAGTACATCAAAGGCGGCATTCTAGAAGAAAGAGTGAAAAATGGGGATTGCTACCTGACAATACCCGCTATCTGAGACGCGGTTTCCGTCTACGATCTTAAAGAGATGAAGCTGAAGGCAAAACTGCATTCGCCAACGCCTTCCTCGATCGCTTTGGACGATTCGAATTTGTTGGTTACGAACTTTGTGCAAGGGACGCTATCTGTTTTCGATGCCGAAAAATTAAGCCAAATACGGCAAGTGCCGGTCGGGGAGTGGCCTACCCAAGTGTTTGTTGTGCCAAAATCGAGTGCGAACGAATAAGGAAGCAAGCCCTGATTTTGGCGTGATTTTGCGAAAGGCAGGAGGCTGAGTGTGAAGGCAGGAGGGCAGGAACACATACAGGCGGGAAAGCATAAAGCCACGAACACACAAACTCATGCCCACCCAACCAACAATTAAGCACCTCCCCAACACCCCCCGAAAGAAAAAACGACTGCACCCCCAACAGATGCAGTCGCCCTTTTCTCGCACAAAACTTTATTCAACAACCTTTCTCATTCGCAATTACAACCTTGTTCCTCCCAGACTCTTTCGCCTGGTACAAAGCCTGGTCGGCCAGTTCGATGAGCTGTGTAGCGGAATCTCTGTGGAGCGGGCTGCTGACGATGCCGACCGATACGGTGATGGGCTGGCCCGTCGGATTTGTGCTGCTTTCCATCTGCGTTCGGATTTTTTCCGCGACGGACAAGGCTTCTGTGCTGGAAGCGCTGCGGAGCAGGGCGATGAATTCTTCGCCGCCGAAACGGCCGCAAATGTCGCTTTTTCGCACACAGCTTTTCATGATTTCCGCAAACTGCTTCAAGACTTCATCGCCGACCGGATGGCCGAAGGTGTCGTTGACGTGCTTGAAGTGATCGATGTCCAGCAGGAGGATGGAAAAGTTCTTTTTCTCTTTCGTCCACGTTTGCAAAATCTCTTCGACGGAACGGCGGTTCGCAAGCCCTGTGAGCACGTCGGTGGTTGCTTCGTGGGTCAAGCGGTCGGTTTTCTCTTTGATTTTTTTGGCCGCTGTCCGGAATGCTTTGGTCAATAAATCGGCCTCCCGGTTCCAATGGTGCTTGTCCGGGGGCAGCTCGACTCTTTCCGAGCCCATTTTGCTCATCAGATCGGCTAGGTGGACAAAAGGTCTGGCCAGCTTGTGGGCGAGCTGAATCACAACCAGAAGCAGGAACAGAGACGGAGGCAGCAAGTAGAGCAGCATCATTCGCACCTGGCTGTGCAGCTCGTTGTAAACGAGTTCCATCGGCGAAGTGACGATGACTCCCCAGCCGTTTGCCGGAACTTGCGCATACCCGGCCAGCAGGTGATCGCCGTTGATGCTCAACATCCGGTCGTAGCCGTTGTTGCCCGCGAGCAGCTTTCGTACGACGGGATTGGACTGGATGTTCTGGCCGATCTGCTGTTTGTCCGGATGGAACAGCAACTGTCCATTCGAGCCGACAATCGAATAAGACGAGCCGCTCGTATCTATCTCCGGGTTGCCGATAATCATGTTCAAAATGTTGTGATCCTGCAAATAGATCGTTCCCCCGACGAATCCGCGATACTGTCCGTCCTTGTCAAAGATCGGTTCGCTCATAAACAGCAGGAGGCGCTTGTACTTTTTGGAAATGTAGGGCGATGAGATGTAAGGCTTTTTCAATGCCAGTGCGTATTGCGCTTCCCTGGTCGTAAGCTTCTGTCCGACAGTGCCGAGCGATGGCGGGGACACACTGCGAACCGTTCCGGTTTCATCTACGACAGTAAGCGAGTTGAAGTAGTTGCCGCTTTTGCGAAGAATCTCCAGATGTTCGATGGCTTCTTGTTGCGTCCGTGAGGGATGGTCGATTAAAACGGTGGCGGAATAGCGCAGGCTGCTGCGCATGGATAGGAACAGGGAGTCGATCATTTGGCTCATTTTGCTTGCGCTCGAATAGTTTAGAGTGAGAGTCGTATCAATCAGCGACTTCTTTTTCGATTGATACGAGGCTACGAGAAGAATCGTCAGCGTCAACAGAATGGACAAGGAAACAAGACCCGTCAAAAGGGTAGTCAAACCAATCTTTTTCCCCTGGCTCGTTGGAAAACGATGAAAAACAGGCATATGGCTTAGGCCTCTCTTTGCGTTGGATCGATTCACGATGGAAGAGAACTGTAAAAATTCCATGTGTATTATAAGCGATACAGGCGGGACATGCTATGTAGAAAAATGAATTTTATAAAAAAATCTCGCCGATTCCACAATTATCCAGACATGCACGCAAAAAAACTGCCCTCTACAAAAGAGAGGGCAGTTGCATAAAAATCCAGCCAGCTTTGCTGCTTACGTATTCAAACCGCGAATTTGTTGCTCGATCTTTTCGAAGCCGCCGGATACTTTGACGATTTCCTCTTTTTGCTCGGAGACGAGCACGAGGACTTCTTCGAGGCTTTCCTTGTTTTTGTCGGTGATGTCTGCGTTGACCTCGACTTTGGCGTTGACTTCCTGAATCATGCTGTGGACGTGGACGATGAACTCTTGCAGATTTTTCGTTTTCTCGGCGAAGTTGTGCATGTAGTTGTCCACGTTCGTAAACATTTCCTGAACCTCCATGATCCCTTCGCTGTTTTTCTCAAACGACAGTTGGGACTCGGAGATCATGTCGGAGACGAGCTTCATTTTTTCGCGAATCGTCATCAACAAGGTAGAGATTGATTCGGAGGACAGCTTGGAAGATTCGGCCAGCTTGCGCACCTCGTCCGCTACGACGGCAAAGCCGCGACCATGCTCGCCTGCACGGGAAGCCTCGATGGTCGCATTGAGCGCCAGCAGGTTGGTCTGTGCCGAAATTTCCGAAATCGTTTGGATGATTTTTTCAATGGATTCCGTTTCTTTGTTCAGCTCTTGGATCAGCTTGTTCGTGCCTTGAATGTCCTTGATAAAGCGCTCGAAGTCGTTGCCGATGTTGCTGATGCGCTTGCCGCTTTCATTGGTCGCTTCTTTGGTCGATTCTACGTATTCGTGCATTTCGGTCACGGAGCGGGTCATGTCCTCTACCTGGAGGTTGGTCGTGCCCATCTCGCGGCGCAACTCGTTGGTGTTGTCGGTCTGGATCGAGAAGGAGCGCATGATCTCCTGAAGGGCAGCCACTGTCTCCACCGCGCGGACGTTGACGCCATCTGTAACCTTGTTCAAATTCTCCTGATATTCCTGGACGGAGTTGAGCGATTCGTTGATCTGGTCCAAAATGCGCTGCAGCGACTCTTTGGAGGCGATCGCTTGCTGCTTTTGCTCCTCGCTTTCCCGCTGCAGCTTGTTGTTGAAAACTGCGTGCATCATGCTTGTCGCCGATACGAAGCAGAAGGCCAGCAAGTAGTACATCAAATGAACAGGATCGGACGTGTAGAAAATCGCTTCGCCGTTCGTCAGGAAATAGTAGGTGACGATCCCCATGGCTGCGATGATGGTCAAGATGTTAATCAGTTTGTCCTGATAAATGCCCATGACCGCGACGAAGAACATGATCGTCATGATGTTGACCAGCCAAGGATCGAGTCCCACGATGACGAACATGAAAATGCCGATGACAGCGAAGTTGAAAAACTTCATGAAGGGAGCCATCTTGTCCCGCCAGGCTGGCCGGTTGGAAAGGTAGGCAAAAGGTGCGAGCACCCCGTACAAAATCCCCAGCACGGTTAAAACGAAGGAGAACGGAACCCCCATGATGAGGTTCACGATCTGGACGATGGTAATGATGCTCGCAAAAACAATGACCACCCAGTTATTTCTTCTTTGTAAGAGTTCCATGTCAGCTAACCTCAACTTTTATTTGTTTGCAAAGCTCTTGATACCAGGCAAATTCGGGCTTGTCCTTGTTCAAATAGGCTTCTTGCAGGTGGAAGACGGTCGGAATGGCATTCGCCCCTTTGTAGAAGACCATCTCTTTCACTTGCGTCGCTCTGACGTTGTATTTACGGTTAATCAACTGAAAAAAAGCCGGATCTGCCAAACCGACTGCATGCGTATATCCGTGTTTTTCTGCATAATCGATCATGAGGGCAACTCCCCATCGTCCCAGCTTTCCGCGGAACTTGGGCAAGACAGCGAAACTGTCCACTTCGACAACTTTCATATCGCTCGTCAAAACATCCTGAAACAAATTTTGCAGATAAGCAGAAGATTTTTCATGTGGTGTAAATTCAAAAGTCCCGCCTGGTTCGTCCTCATCCGACAACAAAAGATAGACGTCGGAACCATCTTTGGCGTATTCCATCTCGAAGCCCATTGAGGTCCAGACACTTTCCTTGATTTGATGGAAAAGAGCCAAAGATTGTGCTGAATCAACCAGTTTGTACATAATACTTCACTCCATTTTTCTCTCTCTTTGTTTTTTCATGTACAAGTCTAGTGTTGATCGATAAAATGGCGCCTCCTTTCTTCCATGTGAGCATAAAAAAGGCCATTCCCCATGCGGAAACAGCCCAAAGTCACCATCATCTTCCTGCTATGCTCATGATGTATGGCAACCCGGCTGTCATGGTCAAAGACTTTAGACCCGTGGTTTTGCGTCGCCACCTTTCGATGACTTTGCCTTTGTCATTCATTTGCGAAAAATGTATAGAAGTGTCGAATTATGCAAAATATAATCCAAGAGAAACAATCTTGTCAAGTTTTGGTAGGGTAAAGTAACCGATTGTTCATAAATAGTCGGCTCCAAATTGGTAGTTTGGACAGAGAAAGATGCGAGGAAAAACAGAGAAAAGATAGGAACATAGTCAGGTTGTGCCGGGACTTTTGCCAATGGCCGACTCAGCTACTTTCGCCTGATGCGTAACAAAAATTTACCATCCGTCCGATAACTAGAAAGAACAGGAGGGATGCGAAAATGAGTCAGGCCAAAACGATTGAGTTTCACTTTTCCGGTGGCGAGCTGGTTAAGATCGAGACAACCGAGCCGGAAGAAATCATCCAAATGGTCGCCAACCAAAAGGATGGGTGGCTGCAATACGATGACATCGTGATTAATGTAAGAAACGTTTCTTACATTAAAGTGCGCGATCTCGCTTAGGCTGCTTGCTTGCCAAAAAGGCCCTCGTTCACGGAGGGTTTTTTTTATTTTCGCTTGTGCCGGGAAAAGCACATTGACAAAGGAACGAACCTGAACCTATAGTGAGTATAAAACTAACTACTAAGAGGTCGGGATGGAAGACATATACAAGGAATTGCAAAAGCTCGGATTTTCCCAGTACGAGTGCAAGGCTTACATCAGTCTGCTCAAGCACTCTCCGATCACCGGATACGAAATCAGCAAACGCTCTGGCGTGCCGCGCTCCATGATTTACGAAGTCGTGGGCAAGCTCGTTGACAAAGGGGCTGTTTACACCGTGCCTTCCGAGCCTGTCACGTATGCGCCGCTGCCAGCAAGAGAGCTGGTCCGCAGGCTGCGCGGGCAGTTCGAAGCGTCCTTCGACTATTTGGAAAAAAACTTGTCGGCCTTAGAGTCCGAGCAAGAGATCGACGTCATTCGGCGAATTAGCGGTGACGAGCTGGTGCTCATGGAAATGAGGCAAATGATCGAGCAGGCTGGCGAGGAAGTGTGGCTGTCGATCTGGGAGCCTCAGGTGCCTTTTATCCAGGAGGCGGTGGACAGACGAACCGAAGAAGGGATTTCCGTCTTTACCGTTTTGTTTGGACAGCAAGAGACGCGCGTAGGGACGACGTATCACCATGACTATATGGCGCCTGATGTGGCCGAGGAACGGATGGGCGGGCATCTTACAATCGTCGCGCGTGATCTGGAGGAAGTGCTGATCGCCAACTTCACGCCAAATACGGCTGCCTGGGCGGTCAAGACGAAGGATCCGGCGCTCGTTCTGGTCGCTGTCGAGTACATTCGCCACGATATTATGTTTGCGGAAGTGACAAAGGTGCTCGGCCCGGATAAGGTCGAAGCGCTCTGGCGCAGCAAGCCGGACTTGTACCAGGTGGTCACCGGGAAGAGATTCAAGTAAGCGGAGCGAAGCAGGAGGCAAGCGCGCAAGCCGGAGTGAAATAAAGAGAGAGTGAGGGAGAAGCAGTGGGGCGAGAACAACTGCAAGTAGAAGCATTGTCGAACGCGGGTGAGCAGGGAAGCTTCATGCAGGGGGTCAAGGATTGCATTCCAACCTTGCTCGGGTATTTGAGCATCGGGTTTGCGGCAGGTGTGCTGGAAAAGACCGCTGGGCTGAGCATCATGGAAATTGCCTTGATGAGCATTTTGCTGTACGCAGGCTCGGCGCAGTTTATTGCTGCGGGCATGATTGCCGCAGGAAGCTCGGCGATGGGAATTATCATTACGATTTTGTTTGTGAATTTGCGGCATATTTTGCTAAGCGCGGCTCTGTCGCCCTACTTCCGCCATCTGACGGCGTTTCGGAACATGCTCGTCGGTTCGCTTCTGACAGACGAGACGTTCGGGGTTGCGATCAACGAGGCGGCGAAGCGCAAGCAGATCGACGAAAAATGGATGCACGGTTTGAATGTGACGGCTTACCTGAACTGGATTGCGGCCAATTTGGCGGGAGCCTATTTCGGACAGTGGATCGCCAATCCCGAGCAGTTGGGCCTTGATTTCGCTCTGCCGGCGATGTTTATCGGCTTGCTGGTGCTGGCGATGATGAGCCGCAAGCAAATCCGGCTCGATATCGTCGTCGCCATCAGCGCAGTCGTCATTGCTGTAGGCGTGTCTGTCTTGTATCCGGGCAACCTTGGCGTCATCGTAGCTACGCTGTGCGCATCGACAATCGGGATGGTGATCGAAAGATGGAAGTGAGATGGGATATCTTCCTCATTATTGTAGGCAGTGCGCTGGTCACGTTTTTGCCGCGGGTGCTGCCCTTGATGGTGCTGTCGCGCATGGAGCTTCCCGCGTGGGGCGTCCGCTGGCTGCATTACGTGCCGATCGCGGTCATGGCTGCACTGGTCGGGCAGGAGCTGTTTTTGCAGGAGGGAAAGTTGTCGCTACTAGCCAATGTCGAGCTATTGGCGGCGATTCCGACGTTTCTGGTTGCGATCGTGACCCGCAGCCTGCTGGGCACGGTTGTCGTCGGGATGGTTTCGATCATGATCTTGCGCTACCTTTTCCCGCTCTTGTAGCAGGGAGAAAGCAGCCGGAAAATGGGTAAACTAGGAAAAAAGGGAGGCGGACGCGAATGACCGTGGAAGAAGTCATGCAACAGTTGGAAGCGTTGGGCACGGAGCAGACGAAGAAGACGTTCATGCGCCATGGCGCCAGGGAGCCGTTTTTTGGCGTGCGAATCGGCGACATGAAAAAGCTGGTGAAGGCAGTCAAGCGCGATCAAAAGCTGGTGCAAGCGTTGTACGAGACGGGCAATCACGACGCGATGTATTTGGCGGGCCTGGCGATCGACCCGCAGACGGTGACGAAGGAACAACTGCAAAGCTGGGTCAGGCAGGCGTACTGGTACATGCTGGCCGAGTACACGGTTGCGGGTGTTGCCGCCGAAAGCTCGTTCGCCCTGGAGCTGGCACGGGAGTGGATCGAAGCGGAGGAGGAGATGATTGCAGCTTGCGGCTGGAGCACGTACGCCAACTACTTGTCGATCACGCCTGACGAGCAGCTCGACCTGGCGGAAATCAGCGCCTTGCTTGCGCGGGTGAAGCAGACGATCCATCAGGAAAGAAACCGGGTACGCTATGTCATGAACCAGTTTGTCATCGCGGTTGGCGCGTCTGTCACGGAACTGCATGCGGAAGCGGTGCAGACAGCGGAAGCGATCGGAAAAGTCCAGGTGGATGTAGGCCAGACGGCGTGCAAGGTCCCGTTGGCGACGGAGTCTATCAAAAAAATCGAAGAGCGCGGCAAGATCGGCCAAAAAAGAAAGACGTGCATCTGCTGATCGGCTGCAGGACGAAAGCGCCTGCAAGCCCGTCTCGCGCGCGAACAGGCAAAACGCTGGGGAATCCGGCGTTTTTTGTTTAGGAATGCTTTTCCTGTGCGCTTTTCTTTGCTAAAGTCTCGACTCTTTTTGGATGATGTGCTATCATGATACCTTGTTAACGTATTACCACTTTATCAGAGTAAAAACAAATAGAGACTAGCCGAACTAGGGGGAGAATCACGATGAAAAAATTTGCTTTGCTGTCACTGCTTTTCGGAGCTGTCTTTTCACTGGTAGTGGGCTGCTCCAGCGAGAAAACAGGCGCTGACGCCAATAAACTGATTATCGGAATCGACGACAAATTTGCGCCAATGGGCTTCCGCGATGAGAAAAACGAGCTGGTCGGCTTCGATATCGACTACGCTCGCGCCGCTGGCGAAAAGATGGGCAAGCAGGTCGAGTTTCAGCCTATCGACTGGGGTTCCAAAGAATCTGAATTGAACAGCGGCCGGATTGATCTGATCTGGAACGGATACACGATTACGGATGAGCGCAAACAAAAAGTGCTGTTCACGAAACCGTACTTGAAAAACGCGCAGGTCGTCGTGACGCTGGCCAATTCCGATATGACGAAGCTCGCGGATTTGTCTGGCAAAGTTGTCGGGCTGCAAAAGCTGTCCTCTGCCGCTGACGCTCTGAATGCAAGCGAGCTGAAAAACCAGGTGAAGACGATCACGGAGTTCCCGGACAACGTACTGGCTTTGAGCGACCTGAAAATCGGCCGCGTCGATGCCGTGGTCATCGACCAGGTCGTGGCGGATTACTACATGACCAAAGATCAGGGAACGTTCAAATTGTTGGACGAATCGTTGTCTCCTGAAGAGTACGGCGTAGGGGTGAAAAAAGGCAACGAAGCGCTGCTGAACGAGCTGCAAAAGGCGCTCGACGCGCTCAATCAGGATGGAACCGCCGCGAAAATCTCGGAAAAATGGTTTGGCGAGGATCGCGTATTGAAATAATGAAAGAAACGATGGCTTCGCCAGGAAGATGGGCGAAGCCACGCTTATGTCACGACGAAAAAACAAGGTCAGGCTCCTGCCAGGAAAGCCAAAGCCTGCCTAATCCACATAGGAGCATGAAATATGAGCGCAGACTACATCCTTTCGATTACAAAACCGATGCTGGAAGGAGCGCAGATGACGATCCTGCTGTTTTTGATCGCCATCGTGCTCTCGATCCCGTTGGGCTTTCTCATTACGTTAATGGCAAAAAGCAGCGTAAAGCCGCTGGCGTGGCTGGCACACACGTACGTGTACGTGATGCGCGGGACACCGCTGCTTTTGCAACTGCTGTTTATTTGCTTCGGGCTGCCGCTATTGCCCGGTATTGGCGAATATTTGGTGATGGATCGCTTTGTCGCTGCCTGCGTAGGCTTTGTGTTGAACTACGCGGCCTACTTTGCGGAAATTTTCCGGGGCGGGCTGTTGTCCATCGACAAAGGCCAGTACGAGGCGGCACAAGTGCTCGGCTTTAGCAAATGGCAGACGACGACCAAAATCATTTTGCCGCAAATGTTTCGCGTAGCGCTGCCCGCCGTGTCGAACGAATCGATCACGCTTGTGAAGGATACGGCGCTGCTCTATGCGGTCGCAGTGCCTGAGCTGTTGCATTACGCGCAAACGGCTGTGAACCGGGACTTTACGATCGTTCCCTTTTTTATCGCGGGCGTCATCTATTTGCTGATGACCCTCTTGTTGACTATGTTCTTTAAATGGCTGGAAAAAAGATTTAAATTCGAATAAAGGACTGGCGTGAAATGGCGATCATTCAAGTAAGCAATCTGAAAAAATCGTTTGGCGAGCTGGAAGTTTTGAAAGATGTCTCGTTTGAGATTCAAAAGAACGATGTGGTCGCAGTGATTGGCCCGTCCGGTTCGGGAAAAAGCACGATGCTGCGCAGCCTGGTCTATCTGGAGCAGGTAAATAGCGGGAGCATCCGTGTCGCGGATGACTTTCTGGTGAAAGACGGCGTTTACAGCTCCAGCCAGCAGATCAAGCGGATCACGGGGAAGATGGGGATGGTGTTCCAGCACTTCAACTTGTTTCCGCATCTGACCGTGCGCGAAAATCTGGAGATTGCGCCGCAGGTGGTCAAGGGCGAGCCGGAAAACGTCATTCGCGCGCGAAGCGGGGAGTTGCTGGAGAAGGTCGGGCTATCAGACAAGGCAAACGTCTATCCCGCCAAGCTGTCAGGCGGCCAAAAGCAGCGCGTGGCGATTGCCAGAGCGCTCATGATGAACCCGGACATTTTGCTGTTCGACGAACCGACGTCTGCGCTCGATCCCGAACTGACGGGCGAAGTGCTCCAGGTCATCAAACAGCTTGCCTCCGAGCATATGACGATGATGGTGGTCACGCATGAGATGGGCTTTGCAAGAGAAGTAGCGAGCCGGATTATGTTTATGGATAATGGAGAATTTGTCGAGTCGGGAACGCCGGAAGAGCTGTTTACGAATGCGCAGCACGAGCGGACGCGCGCCTTTTTGCAGCGGGCGTTGAAATAACAAAGCAGCCCTCTGGAGGCTCCCGGAGGGCTGTTGCGTGCCCGGCCCACGGCTTGAATTACATGACCTGGTAGTGCAAATAGCGTTGGCTAATAAACGAGTGAAAATGCTCACTGAACGAATCGGCATTCAGGAAGGCGTTGTAGGCATAAGGGGAGACTTTGCAGTAGACAAATTCGCGGCCGTCGTGAAACTGGATGTAAAGGTGTTGCGACTCCAAGTCGTAGCGGGTGGCTTTGATGAGGTCGGAATCCAGTTGCTTGTACTTGGGCTCTTCTTCGGTCTTGTTTTTACGAGAAAACCATTGGCGAAAAAAAGATTTCACTTCGCGCCATACTCCTTTTTGTCTATTTCTCCGAGGCTTTTATTTTACTCAAAAACTTGTATTCGGAATATAAAAATAACGCACCGATGACAAAATGAGCCAAGAGAACCGTATGTAGAGCATAGTGTGGAAGGGTAGCAAGCATGTGTATTCCTCCTGTTTGAGAGAATGAAGTCACAAAATGAAAGGCGACTCGCGTGTGCTGCTCGGGACATCTTCCTTCTGCCCGGTTCTTCGGACCTGTATTCTAGTTGTGGAGCAAGGAGGAATTTTCTGAACCATCCTGTCGATCTATGGAAATGCTTGTCGAAAATAGTCTATATTACCTATTTTATTTTTGTCAATAGTAATTTAGGGTCAAGAAATGTTGTCGTTTTTCTTTTTCAACTACCTTGTAACACGATGTATAATGTGCTACTCTCTACTCAGGCTTGGAAGGAGTTGTTACTGTGAACAAGGAGTTGCTGAAAGGGAGCATTGATCTTCTGCTGCTCTCGCTGATTGCGCAAAAGGATCAATACGGCTATGAGCTGGCGAAAAAGATCCGCGAGAAAAGCGAGGAAGTCTATGAAATCGGGGAAGGGACGCTGTACCCGGCTTTGAAGCGGCTGGAGAACCAGAAGGCCGTGGAATCGTACTGGGGCGAGTCGAAGGAAGGCGGTCGCCGCAAGTATTACCGCATCACCAGGGAGGGGCAAAAGCTTTTGGCAGACAAGATGAAAGACTGGCAGAGTCTGACGCGGCTGGTTGCGCTCTGCAACGAGGGAAGTGAGTAGGACCGTGAAACTGGAAGAATACGTCGATCAAGTCGTCAATGGTTTGCCCTGCTCCAGGCGGGAGAAGCAGGACGTGAAGGACGAGTTGCTCGATCATGTGACGAGCATGAAGCAAGAGTTGATGGAGGAGGGCTATGCGGAGCAGGAAGCGGCTGCGCTCGCTATCCAGCGCTTTGGCCCTGTGGCTGAGCTGAAAAGCCAGCTTGCTGCGTCCATGCCGCTCATCGACAAGTACGTGCGCAAATGGGTGCTGGCTTTGTTCGGCCTCTATGTAGCGGCTTGCAGCTATTTGCTGCTGCTCTCGCCGGACAGGTGGCACCGCAGACGGTTCACGCTCGAATGGAAGGAGCGGATGCTGCGGCACGGCGCCCCGGAGTACACGTATATTTTTCAAAATACGAAGCCGATGCGCACGCTATTCGACTACGTGTTCCACTACGAGCATTACAGCGCCTATACGATCGCGTACAACCTGCTTGGCAACATCGCGCTGTTCATGCCGCTCGGGCTGCTGCTGCCGTTGTTGTTTGCGTCGTTCCGAAATAGGCACCGCGTGTTTTTCACGGCGTTGTTCGCCAGTCTGGCGATTGAGTTTTTACAGTTTTGGCTTGCTTTGGGCAGCTTCGATGTCGACGACCTGCTGCTCAACGTGCTGGGCGGCCTGTGTGGATACGGACTGTTCCGGGCGGGCGCGGCATTTGTGTACAGGCAGCGGAGCAGAGAAGCGGACAAGCCGTTTTCCACGCTTTCATGAGCAGAAAAAGGGGATGGCGGTCGAGCCTTTGCTGCCTGCGAGCGCAAGAAGATCGCGGGAGAAGAGGTTGCTGCTTTCTCTACGCTTCTTGCGGTCATAAACATCGTAATACGATGTATATAGTCATTCGATTGTGGAGGGAAATTATGAAAAGAATCGTTCTCGCTTTGCTGCTGCTTGTCATGAGCGGCTGCGACAGTGCGGCGCAAAACCAGCCGCAAACCAATCAACCGCTAATCGAAACCGGGCAGCAGCTCGCGGCGCCAAAGCAAGCGCTGCCCTTCTCCTTCGAGGTGAAGCCGGAGACGTTCGAGCTGTTTGTGGAGAGCGGCGGCAGCCGGGAGCGTGCGTCAGAGCCGCTGCCGGCGCGACGCGTCGAGCAGTTGCAAAAAAGCGAACAGGAAGTGAGCTGGAGCTATCCGGACGACAAGCTGCAGGTGCGGATCAGGCAAGCGGCCGATCACTTGCAAATCACCCTGACCTCGACGGGGACAGAGAGCTTTTCCTGGCCGCTTGTGAAGGCTCCTGCTTACATGCTGCCGCTCGGCGAAGGCAAATGGATTCCGGCAGGCGACAAAGTCTGGCAGTCGTTTTTGCGGGAGGAGAGCCTGACCTTTAGCGAATCGTTTTCCATGCGTTTTTTTGCGCTGAACCATGAGAAGTACGCGATCTTTTACATGGTGGACAACATGTTCAACAACACGCTCGATTTTGCCGTGGACCCGGAGATTTCGCTGCGATTCACGCATGAGTTTCCGACGATCAACCATGACAAGTCGTACAGCTTCCGGCTGTATGTCACGCAAAACGATCCGGTCCAGATCGCCGGACTGTACAAACACATCATCCAGCAGCAGGGCGAGTTCGCTACTCTGGCGCAAAAGGCTGCGGCAAACCCGAACGTGGAAAAGCTGTACGGCGCACCGCACTTTTATTTGTGGAACAAAACGTTTTTGAGCGAGGACGATGTGCAGTGGGACGCGCTGAAAAAGCAGCTTGGCGACGGCTTTACGGACTGGCTCGTGCAGCTTTTGGCTGGCAACAAGGAGGACGGGCAGGAGGCCATCGCGCAACTGCGGGAAATCCAGCAGCAGGATTACATCGCGCCGTACCAGCGCAAGGCGATAGTGGACGGCCTCAACTACGCGCTGCGTTCCCGCGACTTTTACGATCCGCAGTTGTTCGCCCGTGTCGACGATCCAAAAGCGAAAGCGCTGATCCGAAAAGGCGTGAAGCAGCTTAACGAAGTCGAGTTGTACGAGTTGAACAAGCGGCTGCTGAAAAGCGTCTTGCAGGATGCCGTCCCCGCTGTCGAGCAATGGGGAGACAGTGATTCCACACGGTTGCTGGAAAAAATGAAGGCAGCGGGCATCGCTCGTGCCTGGATCGGCTTGCCGGACTGGACAGCCGCTTACATGAAGCCTGCGTTCATCCAGCAGGCAAACGATGCGGGCTATCTGATTGCGACGTACGATTCTTACCACTCGATCCACAAGGAAGAGAACCCGGACTGGAACACGGCTATTTTCGCGGACAAAAGCTTGTATGAAAACGCGACGATAGAAAAGAAAAACGGGGAGAAAAAAGGCGGCTTCCTGCAGCGGGGCAGGCTGTTGAACCCGACCTTGTCGCTGCCGAGCGTCAAACAGCGGATGAACGAGATCATGGGCAACGGCGTGGCCTTCAATTCCTGGTTCATTGACGTGGACGCGGCGGGGGAGTTCCACGACGACTACTCCCCGGAACATCCCACGACACAGGCAGAGGATATGCAGGCAAAGTTGGCGCGGATGGACTACATTCGCGACGAGTGGCACATGGTTATCGGCTCGGAGACGGGCAACGATTTCGCCAGCAGAAGCATCGCCTACGCGCACGGTATCGAAACGCCTGTCATCCGCTGGGCTGACCCGGACATGCGCGAGAACAAAGCAAGCCCGTACTACGTGGGCGGTTACTGGGCCCCGGCAGGAGACATTCCCGAGCGCTACGCCAAGCAGGTGCCGATCAAGGACGAGTATCGGCACGTCTACATCGACCCCGCGTACTCGCTGCCGTTGTTCAAGCTGGTGTACAACGATTCGGTCATCACCAGCCACCATTGGGAGTGGGACAGCCTGAAGATCAAAGGCGAGGTCGGCACACGCATGCTCTATGAGCTGCTCTACAACGTGCCGCCGCTCTACCATCTGAACAGTCGCGTCTGGGAGGCACACCACGAAAACATCAGGCAGCATCTGCAAGTCTGGGCGCCGTTCCATCAAAAAGCGGTGCAGCGCCCGATGACCGATTTTGCCGTGCTGACCGCAGACAGGCTGGTGCAAAAGGCAGCGTACGGGGATGACCTGCAAGTCGTCGTCAACTTTTCCGAGCATGATTTCCGCTACGAAAACAAGCTGGTAAAGGCAAAATCGGCGCTCATCCTCGACGGCTCCGCTCGCTGCATCCGATGGGACGCCTCGGCAAGCCGGAGGAAGTAGCCAAGGCGGTTCTGTTCCTCGCCAGCGACGATGCGTCGTTTGTGACAGGGACAAGCCTGCTGGTGGACGGCGGCTACACCGCGCAATAAAGCGCACGGAAAAGCAGAAGAGAAGTCTCCTGCGCGGCGTCTGCCATACGGGAGGCTTTTTTGTGGCACCGACCTATCAACCATCGTCTAATCAGGCGCGTTTTGCCGTACATACTGTATAAGTAGTCCACGGCGAACGCGGGAAGGAGGGAGCGGGTTGGCGACATTTGTAGGAAACGTGCAAATTACGAACAACTCGGGTACCATCAATTTCGGTGATACGGCCAACAACTCTCCGAAAAGCGTGAGCAAAACGTTTTCCGGCTCCGGCGGCGAAAACAGCGGCAATGTCGTGAATGTCATCAACGGGCACAGCGAGACGAACACATATGGCAGCGGGGGAGCCGTGAGCGGGCTTTGCTGCAGCAAACGGTCCAGGCGGGCGAAAAGGCGAAAGCGGAAGTAACGTTTTGGCAGATAGCTTACTGAAGCAGCGCGGACAAGCCCAGGCTGGCAGCGCGGAGAAGTGTCGCCTGATCGCCTGTTGGACAGGCTTGTGGGGTTGTTCGTTTTTGCTCTGGAATTGACAGAGGGCAAGCTGAACGTATATGATTTTTTGTATTAATTTTCGAATAATTGCGTGACTACAGGCGGAGCCGCCAAAAACAGTGATTCGCACAGGAGAACGGTCCTGGCAAAGCAGGACGGGCCTTGGGCACAGCGGGCAAGCCAAAATGCGCCTGACGGCTTGGAGCACAGATAGAAAGGGAGAGGAAAGATGACGAAAGCACAGGAAGAAACTTTGCTCTTTACGCGCGTGAGCAAAAGTACGCAGGCACTGCCCGTTTCGATTGAAGATTGGGAGAAACAGGCGAGAGAAATCCTTCCGGACGGTCCGTTTGACTATATTGCCGGAGGCTCGGGAGCCGAAGAGACGCTTGCCGAAAACAGGAGGGCTTTTTCCCGCTGGGCAATCGTGCCGCGGATGATGCGCGATGTCACGAATCGCACCTCCGCGATTACGATGTTCGGCCGAAAGCTGAGCGCGCCGATCTTTTTGGCTCCTGTCGGCATGCAGTCCATCGCGCATCGTGACGCAGAGCTGGCGACGGCCAGAGCGGCGGCTGCTGCGGGTGTGCCGTTTGTCGCCAGCACGGTTTCCTCTACGAGCCTGGAGCAAATCGCCGAAGCGATGGGAGCGGCGGAGCGCTGGTTCCAGCTTTACTGGTCCAACGATCGCGAAGTAAGCGCGAGCATGGTCAAGCGCGCGGAAGCGGCTGGGTACTCCGCAATTGTGCTCACGGTAGATACCGTCATGCTCGGCTGGAAGCGCCGCGATTTCCGCAACGGCTATTCGCCGCTGCGTGAAGGCAGAGGGCTTGCCAACTACATCACGGACCCTGTCTTTTGCTCGCGGCTGGCCGAGGTGACGCCGGAGAATGCGGTCGAGGAAGTGTTGAAAAACATTTATCATCCGGCGCTGAACTGGAGCGATATCGGCTTTTTGCGCGAGCATACCCGCTTGCCGATCCTCGTCAAAGGTCTCTTGCACCCGGATGATGCGAGACTCGCCCTGGAGCACGGCGTGGATGGCATTATCGTTTCCAATCACGGCGGACGGCAGATGGATGGAGCGATTTCTACCCTTGACGCGCTGCCTGCGATTGCGGAGGTAGTAGCGGGAAGCATTCCTGTCCTGCTCGACAGCGGCGTGCGCACCGGCGCGGATGTCGTCAAGGCAATCGCCTTGGGAGCCAATGCGGTGCTGATCGGACGCCCGTTTTTGTACGGACTGGCAGTAGCGGGAGAACAGGGCGTGTCCAGCGTCCTCGATACGCTGCTCCACGAATTTGACGTCGAGATGGCTCTGTCCGGCAGCCGCTCGGTCGAGGATCTGAACCGCAGCATCCTGGTGCGCTTGCCGTAGACGGTTTGCCAGCGGGAAACGCCCCTTTGGACTGGGCGCTGTCAGGAAGACCGAAGAGAAAAAGCACACAAGCAACCTGAGTTCGGTAATCATACTGGCTCAGGTTGTTTTAGGTTCGCTGTAAAAACGCGCGTGATGGATACGTGCTGCTTTCTTTTGCTGCACGTTTCGTTCGTTCGCGGCTGTTTTTTTGCACGCAGCGTCGGTTGCTCTGCGGATTTTCCGATAAAAAACCCCTCTCGGAAGACAGAAGCAGGTGCCGACTTTGGCTGTCTACCAGAAGGGGGATGCGATTATGGCGCGGGCGTTTTCTGTTTACCGTCCCTGTACGGCTACTTCGTGTGCGGCCAGCAGCTCGTGCAACACTTTCGGCCAGCGCTCCAACACTTCCTTGCCGAAGATGACTTCGTCCACGTGACCGACGTGCAGCATGTCGACGATCCGGCAAAGATAAGATTTTCCCATGTTCCACCACGTATTGAAATCATCAATGAAATAAATGTGCTGGATGTTCTTTTGCGTTTCTTTCGAGATGGTATTGATCTCAAAGCCGTCCAACTGTGTTTCATACACCCCGTCTGCGATTCTGCTGCCGAACGTGGTGGTGTAGTAGTATTCTTTGACTTCCCAGATCGCGAGCGGATTTTCCGTACCGGGGTAGGCTCCGTCAAAACGTCTGGACATGATCCCTTGCAGCCTGCCTGCTTCGTCTGTAATATAGGACAAGCTTAGCGGGTTATCGTCAAACTTGACGTCGCGTCCGTACTGCAATCCGTTCTGCTTACCATATGTACGAAGAGTGTGTTCAGTCAAAATGTTGACGATGCCTGTAAAATAGGCGTAGTCTTTCTTTTCGCCTTTTTGCTTGTTAAACGGCAGCGCACAAGTATAGCCGTTCTTTTCATAAAGTTCTGCCTGCAGCTTGTAAAACACAGCTCGGGCCGTATGGACATCCATGAACAAGCGCTTGATGATTCCGTTCAGCAAATCTGCGCGATAGTCGAGGTATGCTTTTACTTCGCCGAGCATTTGCGGGTCAATGATAATCCCCAACTCCTGCAGCTTGTAGACCATTTCTGTCTGTGAGTACTTTTTAATTTCGCCGTCCTTGGAGTAGTTGAGCTTTTCCGATATGAGCTTTGTGTACGCCCAAAAAGCAGAGCTGCGATTTAGAAACTGCGGATTCGGTCTCACGGTGGCTATTCCCCCTTTTCAATCAATAGAAATACGGAAGAAACATGGGTGCGTAAAGCGTTTGCCAGTTTTACGATGTTTTCCAATGACACATTTCTTTCTCCGCGTTCGACTTCGCTGATGTAGGTGCGATGCAGTCCGGTACGTCCCGCCAGCTCTTCTTGCGTCATTTTTTGTTCCATGCGCAGCTTTCTGATCGCTGCCCCAAATTGTTGCTTGATCTCTGTATGCTTCATCGGCTTCATCTGGTATCAACCACTTTGTATCGGTTTCTTTCTTTTTCCATTTGAAACAAAAGTACTATCATGTAGACTATTGGTCTACAGACTATAAGTGACATCATGGTTACTTTTTTCTCTCCATTCATGCTAAAATGGGGCATGGTTGTCAGTCGGAAAATCTAGAAGTTGTGTGAGGTTCTTCATGATGAGTCGATACGTACAAGACAAGCTGGAACGGCAAAAGCTGGCGGACGTCCCGCAATTGTTGAAATGGATCGGGAATAAACACCGTTTTGCGGAAGAGATCGTTTCCTACATGCCCGAAGAAATTCACACGTATGTAGAGCCGTTTTTGGGGAGCGGCGCCGTATTGGGAAAGCTGGCGGCAGAAAACCGGAACAGCTTGTTTCCCCGTTACAAGCAGGCCATCGGCGGCGATATTCTTCCTTTTCTGATCGGCATTTTTGAGTATGTGAAAAACGATCCGGACACATTGGTCCGCCATTACGAGGCTTGTATAAAAGATTACAACGACAACAGAGAACAAAAATATTTGGAAATCAGGGAAAGATTCAATCAAACGTTCAATGCGCTCGATTTTGCGGTTCTGACCAGAACGTGCTATTCCGGTGTCGTGCGCTTTCGAAAAAGCGATGGCTATATGAGCACACCGATTGGGCCGCACAAGCCGATTCCGCCCGAGGCGTTTGCCAAACGGGTAGAAATTTGGCATCAACTGGTGAAGGAAGTAACGTTTATGCATAAAGATTTCCGAGAAGTGATGGGACTGGCTGGCGAAGGCGACCTGGTTTACTGTGACCCGCCATACACGCACAGCCAAAGCATCCTGTACGGTTCGCAGACGTTCAGGATCGAAGACTTGTGGGATGCGATATACGCCTGCAAGAAAAGAGGCGCAAAAGTAATGCTCTCGATCAACGGCAAGAAAAAATCGAAAGCCGAAGACATCGGCGTGCAGCCGCCAGCCGGCTTGTTTGCGAGGAGCATATTGGTAAACTGCGGCATTTCCATGATAAACCGTCTGCAGAGAGCGGGCGAAGAAATGGTCAACGAAGATGTGCACGACAAACTGTTTCTCACCTGGTAAAAGAACCTGAAACGGGTTCTTTTTTTTGCGCCTTTGGTCCCTGTTTTCCCCGGAGTGTCAAGCCTCCCGCCAGCGAGCGCGAAGTTTGCAAAAATGTCGCTTCTAACACATGCGTGCTTATTGATCTTTAGCCGATACATGGTAAAATGAAGCAAACTTGTCGTCATCATATCGCGATCCTTGGCATGAGGGTCATTTTTTTTGAACGCTCTTTTCGCAAAGCTTGTCGTTTTGCGAAAAGTCCGTGAGTAGCGACGCTGCTGCGAAGCATATCAGGGCGAGCATTTACGCAACGCGTCTCCCTACCAAAGAACTACTTTTTCTTTCCAGCACTTTGGCAAAGGCTTTGCTGCAACGCGCTTTACGACAGACAAGTGCTTTTACGAAAATTATCGGCGCCGTGCCTGCCGCATGAGCGCAAACGGGTGATAGATGATGAGAAACAAATTGATGGAAGTTTTGACTCCAGAAGAGTGGGAAGAGTTGCTGCAGGAAAAGGACGGGGAGCTGAAAGTCGTCCTGCGGGAGCTGGCTGACGTAAAGTATGCGCTCGACCAGTCGACGATCCTCGCGATTACCGATCACCGCGGGATTATTCTGCGGGCGAACGAGCAATTTTGCCGCATATCCAAATACAGCCGCAGCGAGCTGCTCGGGCAAGACCATCGGCTGCTCAACTCCGGGCACCATCCCAAGTCGTTTTTCCAGCAGATGTGGAAATGCATCGGCTCGGGCAAAGTGTGGCGGGGCGAAATCTGTAATCGGGCCAAAGACGGCAGCTTGTACTGGGTGGACACCACGATTGTGCCATTCGTCAATACTGCCGGGAAAATCTATCAGTACGTTTCCATTCGCAACGACATTACGGCGCGCAAGCATATGGAGGAAGAAGTCAGAAAAAGCGAGGAGCTGTACCGGATCATCGCTGAAAATACGTCCGATATCATCAGCATGATTAATGCCGAAGGCGACTTTTTGTACTTGTCTCCGTCGCATAAGGCTGTGTTTGAGCATGACATTCCAGATGAGCGCTTTCACAACATGTTCGAATGGATCGTGGAGAGCGACCGGGACGTTATGGCCTATGCGATTCAGCATACGTACTCGACGCGAAAAGAGTACACGGTGGAATGCCGCATCCTGACGCGCAAGGGCGACACGATCTGGACCGAGAGCAAAATCAATCCGGTTCTCGACGAGCAGGGGAACGTGAGCAAGCTGCTGCTCATCACGCGCGACATTACGGATCGCAAGCAGTCGGAGGAACTGATCCATCACCTGGCCTACCACGACGCTTTGACAGACTTGCCGAACCGCCGCATGTACGTCCAGCATCTGAGCAGGGAAATCATCCAAGCCAAGCGGTTCCAGTCCAATCTCGCCGTCCTGTTCCTCGATCTGGACCGCTTCAAGGACGTCAACGATTCCTTCGGGCATGACGTAGGGGATTTGCTGCTGGTGGAAGCGTCCAACCGTTTGCGGGAATGTCTCAGACCGGGCGATGTCGTGGCGCGGCTCGGCGGAGATGAGTTTACCGTCTTGCTCAGCCAACTGACTGACCGGGAGGAAGCGGCGGCACTGGCCGACCAGATCATGAATGCGCTGCAGAGGCCGTTTGAACTTCACGGGCATTCCTTCAACGTGTCGTGCAGCATCGGCATCGCGTTGTTTCCGCAGGATGGAGACAATGCCGACGACCTGCTCAAGCGGGCGGACACCGCGCTGTACACGGTCAAATCGCACGGCAAAAACGGGTACGAGTTTTTTGATCCGACGATGGAGGCGAAGTCGCTGGAGCGCATCCTGATGGAAAATGAGCTGCGCAAAGCGATCGAGCAGGAGCATTTCCAAATCTACTACCAGCCGAAAATAGACATTGTGACAGGGAAGCTGACCGGGATGGAAGCGCTCGTCCGCTGGGTTCATCCGGAGCTGGGCGTGATTTCGCCGATTCGGTTCATCCCGATCGCCGAAGAGACCGGAATGATTATCGGCCTGGGAGAGTGGATTCTGCGCCAGGCGTGCCGCCAAAACAAGCTGTGGCACGACCAGGGCTTCCCGCTGAAAGTGTCCGTCAATCTGTCTGCGAGGCAAATCTACCAGAAAGACCTCGTAGACATGATAAAAAATGTGTTGGAGGAAACCGGGCTGCCACCGGAATGGCTGGAGCTGGAGATTACCGAAAGCATTTTCGTGAAGCTGGAAGAAGCTACGGCTATTTTGCAGCAAATTCGCGACATCGGCATCCGCATTTCCATCGACGACTTCGGGACAGGCTACAGCTCGTTTAGCTACATCAAAAGCTTGCCGGTGGACACGATCAAAATTGACGCGTCCTTTATTCGCGATATTCACCACAATCAAGAGAGCCAGGCAATCGTAAAAGCGATCGTGACGATTGCGCAAAGCTTGAACATGAACGTGATCGCAGAAGGCATCGAGCTGGACGATCAGGTAGCGGCCTTGCAGGAAAATGGCTGCGATCTCGGCCAAGGCTACTTGTTCAGCCGCCCGTTGGCTACGGATGACTTCGACCGCTATTTGCGCAAAGATTTGGCGCAATAGCATGACCTGTAGCACCAAAAGCGCACACAAAAAGCCGGGGAGCACTGGTCATAGCCCCGTCAAGTAGACAGTAAAAAAAGACATTGTATTAAGCGGCGATCGATTCCCGGTACTCTATTGGGGAGAGGTCGCCAAGTTTTTTCTGGAACCGCTCTGTATTGTAAAACTGAAATGTATTCAGCGATCAGTTTGCGGGCGTGAGCCAGATCCCTCGGTTTTTCTAAATACAACTTTTCCGTCTTCAAATGGGAGAAAAACGATTCTACACAGGCATTGTCGAAGCAGTTGCCACGTTGTGCAGATCGAGCACCACAGACAGATACAGGAATCCATCGACGACGCGAATGTAGGTAATATCGGTGACCAATTTCTTTCCGGCCTCCTGTGCAGTGAACTGGCGGTGAAGAACATTGTCAAATACAACGGAAGGCTTACGGCCGGCAAATGGACGTTTCTTGCGGACCACCGATCGGATACCTAATTCTCGCATCAGTCGGCGAACTTTCTTGCTGTTCACGTTACGTCCCTCTTTACGCAGGGCGGTGCGCATGCGTTTATATCCAAAGTAAGGGCGAAGGCGGTGGATCGAAAGGATATGCTCCTTTAGATCGGCATCCTGCACTGCTCGTAACCTACGAGCCGTTTCCGTCGCTTTCCACTTGTAGAACCCTGCCCGTGAGACTTCTGCTATTTCGCACAGCATGATGATGGCGTACCGATGGCTCATTTCTTCGATGGTCCTGAACCGGGTTTGCTTATCCAACTTCCCTCTTTGTTCCTTCGTCATACCGCTGCTGCTTTTGCCCTTTATGTGGTGGCATAAAAAATCCCCTCCGGTCAACAGTGTTCCTCTCATGATACCATGAGGGCTTTTCTCACTGTCTACCGTAAGGGGATAATACCACACACACCCGGCTTTTTTGCGTTGGGAGAAAAGTCAAACCCGCTGCTCGCGGTAAATGCCCTGCTCGTAAATGTACGCCAGGCACGCATCCGGCAGCAGGAAGCTGGGATCGCCGCCTTTGCGGATTTCATCGCGGATGTACGTCGAACTGATGCCCATGTTGATGCCTTTGCTCATAATCAGGAAATGTTCGTCATGGTTGCGCAGCAGCGGGTCTTCCGCGATCAGATCGGCCGTCGGGTAGCCTTCCCGCGTCATGACGATGAAGTTGAACCGGGAGACCAGCTTTTCGGCATTGCCCCAGTTCGACAGCCCGACGAGCAAATCCGAGCCCATGATGAAAAACAGCTCATCCTGCGGGTACTTTTTTTGCAGGTGGACCATCGTGTCGTACGTGTAAGTTTCGCCAGGTAGCGCGTCCATCTCTACGGTGGAGATTTCAAACAGCGGCTCCCCGAATTGGTTCGTCTTGTGCTGACACGTCGCCAGCGCTAGCTTCAGCATGTGCAGGCGATGAACGTCCTCCGTCTGCATTTTTTTGTCGTGGCGCTTGGACGAGCAGGGGACGAAGATGACTTTGTCCAGGCGTCTGCGATGAGCGACGGTGGCCGCCGTGAACAGGTGGCTGTAAGTGATGGGATCAAAGCTGCTGCCGTAAATGCCGATGCGCATGATCGTACCTCCCGTATATCTGGCATGACAAGCCTGCCAACGCTTATTTTTTCACGACGGACATGCCCAACTGGTTTTGAAAATGTCCCAAAGCCCACTCGTGTCCGACCGGATTGAAGCTGGCGACGGCATCCTCGTGAATGACGACGCGAAAACCGTGATAAAAGCCTTCGATCGCCGTGTGCAGGACGCAAATGTCCGTGCAGACGCCGACCAGGTGAATTTCCGCAATGCCGCGCGAGCGAAGCTGCAGCGCGAGGTCTGTGCCCTGGAAGGCGCTGTAGCGCGTTTTGTCCATCCAGTAAATCGTGTCCTCAAATTCCTCGTAAATGTCCTGAATGCTGCCGTACAGGTTGCGGCCAGCGGTGCCGATGATGTTGTGCGGCGGGTACAGTCCGGTTTCCGGGTGGTACGGGTCCTGCTCCTTGTGGGCGTCCACCGCCATCACGACAAAGTCGCCTTCTGCGAGAAAATCGCGAATCAATTCGCCGATGCGCCCTTCGATAACTTGCCCAGGCTCCTTGCAGGTCAGCGCTCCGTCCGTCGCGACAAAGTCATTCGTGTAGTCGATCACAATCAACGCTTTCATGGACAACAACCTCCTGAAATGAGTGTGGTCGTGCTTTTAATAAATCATGGCAGTCGGGGTGTAATCGGTAAAGCGGTACAGCTTGGCGGGAGAGTTGGAATACTCCGTGGAGTAGACAGGCTTGCCGTCAGCGTCTACTACCGCTTCGAGGATGCCTTGCCGTCTCGTGGTCGCGAGCAGGCGCCGCTCAAAATTGCCGCGATCGCTCACCTTGAAGCTGGGGACGACCGTTTCGATGACCTGCAGCAGCTCGCTCAGCGTGAACTCGTCAGGGAGAAACGCTTTGGCGATGTTGGTCTGGAGCATTTTTTCCCGCACGCGCTGCAAGGCGTCCGTCAGTATCTCCCGGTGATCGAAGGCCAGGTCGAGAGCGAATGCTTCCTCGATGGGAAACAGCCGGGCATCGGAGGCGTCGTCGGCTGCCCGCGCGTGCTTGAGCAGGTCCTCGTGCACGAGCGAGACGTAGGCGACGCTCGGAATCCAGCCGCGCGGATCGCGTCCCGGCTTGTAGTAAGTTTTGAGCTGCTCGATGTGGACGTTGCGGTCGATGTTCGTCTCTTCCTTCAACTCGCGGTAGGCGCATTCGTCGAGCGTCTCGCTTTCTTTGGAAAAGCCGCCGGGCAAAGCCCACTGCTGCCCGTACGTGTCGCTTTTTCGCTCGATCAGCAGGACGGCGAGCTGCTTGTGCGGCAACGATCTTGTTTTGGTCGGGCGCGGCACGGAAAGGATGGTAAAGAGGCAAATATCCGTCGGCAGCCCGTCTGGCGAGCGGTGTTTTTTGGTGCGAAACCGGATGCGTTTGGCTTGCAGGCGATGCATGCTCACAACGCCCTCCTTTCTGTATGCGCAGTTCGTTAGGTTGCTTTTATATTATGATATCGTTTTAACAATGTCAATGTGACAATATAAAAATTTGCCAATAAAAAACGCCTGAGAGACTCAGACGTCGGTTAAAGCGGAGAGGCTGCTTCCAGCAGGGCGGTAATCGGCTTGAGGCGCTGCTGCAGCGAGTGGGCAGGTTGGCTGGACTGAAAGGCTTCCTCCCAAAAAAACAGTTGGCTGTTGAAGGGGGAGGGGCTTCTCGGCTGCACGCGCACATACGTGCCGTCCGCCATGAGCGTGGCTGTCAATCTCTTCGCGATTCCTTCCTCGTCCAGTCGTCCAGCGTGCAGATGGTTGCTGAGACGCAAGCTGTATTTGATATTGTCTACTTCCGTTACCATTCCTGAATCGTCTTGCTCGTAAATGACCAATCTGGCTGTATTGGAGCCAAGATCAATGACACCGATGCTCTTTTTCATGCGATACCCCACTTTTTTTCATGTGAAAAACGTCCCTGTTTGCGGGCCGCCGTTTTTCGTCCGAAGGTAAAATTGGCCGCTTGCCTCAACAAAACAGTCGTGCCTGCTTTGTCCGAAAAGCTGTCGATCTTTTCATTATGCCATACAACATGCGTCCTTCCACCCAGGAAGTTGTCGGTTGACAACGGCCGAAAACCTTTTTATAATCTGAGACATTCAACCAAACAGTTCATACGCATACGATACATGGCTGTGAAAAGGAAAGTAAAAAAGGGATTTGACGTCCAGAGAGCTGCCTGATTGCTGGGAGGGCGGCCGCGAACTCTTTTTGAAAGCCACCTTGGAGCTCTGCTTTTGAACAATCAGTAGAAAGCAGCGGACTTTCCCCACGTTACGGGGCGCATGTCTTTTTGACAAGACTGCACGAGTTTGCCTTTTGCGAGAAAGGCAAAAAAGCTGAGTGGTACCGCGATACCTTCGCCTCAGCAATCCGATTCATGAAATCATGAGTTGGGTTGCTGGGGCTTTTTGATTTTTGCCAAAAAGAAAAAACGGGAGTGGTAGGGAATGGATCGCTTGAAGCAAAGGGAACTGTTGCACCTATTGGAAGAGGACAGCCGCATGAGCGCCGAGCAGATCGGCAAAATGCTGGCGGAGCCGACAGAGGCAATCGAGCAGGCGATTGCGGAGCTGGAAGCCGAGAAGGTGATTGTGAAATACCCGGCGCTGGTCAACTGGGAGCGCGTGGAGGACCATCCGTACGTCAACGCCATGATCGACGTCAAGGTGACGCCCAAGCGCGACGTCGGCTTTGATGAGGTGGCCCAGCGCATTTGTCGCTTCCCGGAAGTGAAGGCCGTCTACCTGATGTCCGGTGCCAGCTACGATTTGTCGATCATTCTGGAAGGAAAGACGATGAAGGAGGTCGCCACCTTCGTATCGCAAAAGCTGGCGACGCTCGACTCCGTAGTATCGACAGCCACGCACTTTATTTTGAAACGCTACAAGCACGACGGCATTGAGCTGGAAGATCGTGACGAAGATCGCAGGATGGTGGTTACGCCGTGAATACGCAACTGACAGTCAAAAAAAATCGCTTGTCTTCTACAGTCGCATCCTTGAAGCCATCGGGCATTCGCCGCTTTTTCGACCTGGCGGCGTCGATGGAAGGGGTCATCTCCCTGGGAGTTGGGGAGCCGGATTTCGTGACGCCCTGGCGCATGCGCGAAGCTTCGATTTCCTCCCTGGAGCGCGGACACACCGCGTACACGTCCAACGCAGGGATGCTGCCGCTGCGCGTGGAGATTCAAAAATATTTGGAGGAGCGCTTTTCCGTCAGCTATCATCCCGAGACGGAGATTCTCGTGACCGTCGGGGCCAGCGAAGCGATTGACATTGCGCTGCGCGCCATTCTCGATCCGGGCGACGAGGTGCTGGTAGTAGAGCCGTGCTACGTCTCCTACGAGCCGGTGATTCGTCTGGCAGGCGGCGTGCCGAAGTTTTTGAAAACGACGATGGAGAACCAGTTCAAGCTGACGCCGCAGGAGCTTGAGGCCAACATCTCCGAACGCACGAAGGCGATCATCTTCTGCTATCCGAACAACCCGACAGGGGGCACGATGACGGCGGATGAGTGGAAAACGCTTTTGCCGATCATCGAAAAGCACGACCTCTTGGTGATCTCCGACGAGATTTACGCCGAGCTGACTTACGGACGCATGCACGACAGCATCGCCGCCCTGCCCGGGATGAAGGAGCGGACGATTTTGATTTCCGGCTTCTCCAAGGCGTTTGCCATGACTGGCTGGCGTCTCGGGTACGTGTGCGCGACGCCTGACCTCTTGGCGGGCATGCTGAAAATTCACCAGTACACGATGCTGTGTGCGCCGACGATGGCACAGATGGCGGCGCTCGAAGCTTTGCGCCATGGCCGCGCCGATATGGAGCGGATGATCGAGAGCTACCGCCAGCGCCGCAACTACGTGGTCGACGGCTTCCGCCAGATCGGGCTTGCGTGCCATGAGCCGGACGGAGCGTTCTACGCCTTCCCTTCTGTGGCGGCGACAGGACTTAGCTCGGCTGAGTTCGCGGAAAAGCTGCTGCTGGAGGAAAGAGTGGCAGTCGTGCCGGGGGACGTGTTCGGCGAGAGCGGGCAAGGACACATTCGCTGCTCGTACGCGACGTCCATGGAACAGTTGAAAAAGGCGCTGGAGCGGATGGAGCGGATGATGGGCAAACTGTCGTAGCTCGCCCGGTGCATGAAGACATAAGCGAAACGAGAACGAAAAACGGCAATCCGAGCGTCTAACGGGACGGTCAGGATTGTCGTTTTTTTTCGCAGACCACAAGATAGGGGAACCCACCTATACGATGAACGCGCTGCAACCAGTATGATTAGGCTTGGCTCAGGAGGAAAACACGGGGGCCAAAGTGACACTTGTTCGCCCCCTCTCTGGCTCTGTAACGTAAAATACGTACAAGGGCAGACAAGAAAATGACCTGGAATCCAAGCTGCGTGGAGGACCTACGATGGATCAAAATCGCTTGTTTTTTGAACGGCACGGAAACGATGGATTAGGGATGGAAGGCGGCTATTTGAGGCAGATTTTCGACCACTTGCAGGACGGGATTATCCTCATGAACGAAGAGCGGAAAATTTTGCTGATGAATCCGTCCGCAGAGAGGATTACCGGCTGGAAATTGGGCGAAAAGGTTCCGTACTGTTCTTATTGCCAAACGAGAAAGCTGGAGCCGGGCGAAGAACGCTGCTATTTGATGGCGAAACGGGAAATTCCCTATTTCCTCTCGTCGATGCCCACCTATGAAGGCCGATACGTTGACATGGAGATGAGCACGGCGATCATCTACGAGAATGGCGAACAGCGCAAGCAGGAAATTCTTTTGGTGCTGAAAGACTTGACGGCCAAGCGAAAAGAAGAAGAGGCCAGAATCTCCAAGCTCGTGTTGCAAAAAACGTTGGAGGCGCAGGAGAGCGAGCACAAACGACTGGCTCAGGAGCTGCACGACGGCGTGGGCCAATTTGTATCGCGTTGACGAGGAAGCAATTGTGGCCTTGTTTGCCTTGTTGGAGAAGCTGCCGAAGCTGGTCAAATATGTAAACGCGATCGAACAGGTCGCTGATTTCCTGGAAAGCGTCGGCCAAGACAAACAGTCTCAGCAGTATTTGCTCGACGGAGTGAAAGCGTACATCACGCCTGTCGCTGCCCAGATGGAAAACGGCGTAGCCGTCCTCCGCGAAGCAAAAGAGCGAGCGGAGCGCAGGCACGAAACGGTTTCCGTTTTCACCCTGCTGCGCCTGATGAAAGATCCTGCCGTGCAAAAGGCGCTGCGCTTTGCCCAATCGCTGTTGGAAGTGCTCGCCGAAAAAAATCGGAAATCTTGAAGAAAAGGGAGGATGTTTCCATGCTGTTGCGTTACTTTTACGATGAAAAGCTGGCCCACGCATCTTATCTGGTGGGCTGCCAAAAAACGGGCGAAGCGATCGTGATTGATCCGGGCCGCAATCTGCAGCCGTACTTCCAGGTCGCGCAAGCGGAAGGCGTGTCGATCGTCGCCGCCACAGAAACCCATATTCATGCAGACTTTGTCTCCGGCGTCCGCGAGTTGGGCGTCGCCCATCAAGCGAAGCTGTACCTGTCCGACGAAGGCGATGCGGACTGGAAATACCAGTATGCCGATGGGCTCAATCATCAATTGTTGCGGGACGGCGACCGCTTCGCCATCGGCAACCTGTTTTTTCAGGTGATGCACACCCCCGGCCATACGCCGGAGAGCATTTCCTTCCTGCTGACAGACCGCGGCGGAAACGCAGACCGTCCGATCGGGATTTTTACGGGCGACTTCGTCTTTGTGGGCGATATTGGCCGCCCTGATTTGCTGGAAAAAGCAGCAGGAGTCGCGGGAACGGCCGATGCGGGAGCGAGAGCGATGTTCAAGTCTCTGCTGAAGTTCAAGCAGCTTCCCGATTACTTGCAAGTCTGGCCGGCCCATGGCGCAGGCAGCGCGTGCGGCAAGGCGTTAGGGGCGGTCCCTTCATCGACGGTCGGCTACGAAAAGATGTTCAACTGGGCGATGCAGTACACCGATGAGGAGGAATTTGTCCATGCTCTGCTCGACGGTCAGCCGGAGCCGCCGAAATACTTCGCTGTGATGAAGCACGTCAACAAAGTCGGACCTGCCCTGTTGCGCGACCTGCCTGCGGTAACGGAAGAAACGGAGGCGGAAAAGCTGAAACGGTGGCTGGCGGAAGGACAGCAGGTCGTCGATACGCGTTCTGCCCGGGCGTTTGCGCAAGGACATGTAGCGGGAACGGTCAACATTCCGTTTAACAAAGCCTTTCCCAACTGGGCAGGCTGGCTCGTCGACTACAACCGTCCCGTGTACTTTTTGACCAATCCAGGCGAGCTGGACGAGTTGCTGCAGGCGCTTCGCTCCGTAGGAATCGACAATGCAGCAGGAGTGATGGACGTGAACCGGATTTTGCCGGAAGGCGTCTTTGAACTCGAATCGTACGCGGAAATCACCCCGCTGGAAGCAGCGAAACAGGTAGAAAGCGGAGAAGTACACGTCGTGGACGTGCGCAATTTGACTGAATGGCAGGAAGGACACATTCCAAACGCACAGCACATCATGCTGGGAACATTGCCTGGAAGGCTGGATGAGATACCAGAAGACAAGCCGATCCTCGTGCAATGCCGCTCCGGGGCGCGCTCTGCCATCGGTGCCAGCATCCTGCAGGCAAACGGCTTCAAGCAGGTGCTGAACTTGAGCGGCGGCTTTGTCCAGTGGCAAAAAGACGGATTGGAGAGCGTATGACGTTCAGCCTTGCTCTCACCCTGTTTTTGATCGGCTTTGCGGGGTCGTTCATCTCCGGGCTTGTCGGAATCGGCGGCTCGATCATCAAGTACCCGATGCTCCTCTACATTCCAGCGGCACTCGGACTGGCTGCCTACACGGCCCACGAAGTTTCCGGAATCAGTGCTGTGCAAGTGTTTTTTGCCACCTTATCCGCGGTCTGGGCTTTGCGAAAAGACAAGCTGATTCATTATCAGCTTGTTTTGTACATGGGCAGCGCGATCGTTGTCGGCAGCCTGGTCGGCGGATATGGGGGCAAATATCTCTCGGCTGACGCCATCAACGTCGTCTATGCTATTTTGGCGACGATTGCCGTACTGATGATGTTTATGCCCAAAAAAGCGATCGACGACAAGGAAATGGCCGACATCGCGTTCCATAAGCCTACGGCCGTAACCTCCGCGCTGATTGTCGGAGCCGCTTCCGGCATTGTCGGAGCGGCGGGCGCATTCATTCTCGTGCCGATTATGCTTGTCGTCCTTAAAATTCCTACGCGAGTTACTATAGCGTCTTCGCTTGCGATCACCTTTCTGTCTTCCATCGGCGCGACGATCGGCAAACTGATGGCGGGAGACGTCTTGTTCTGGCCTTCCCTCATCATGGTAATCGCCAGCGTGTTGGCTGCGCCGCTCGGAACTGCGGTCAGCAAGCGGTTGAACACGAAAAGCCTTCAGGCGATTTTAGCGCTCCTGATTTTGGGCACGACGATCAAAATCTGGACAGACCTCATCATGTGAAAAACGGACAGGTTTTCCGCGAAAGGGGGAACCTGTCCGTTTACGATCATCTGTTGCATCTGGTGTCAGGCAGCCAACGGGCTGTTAGACGAGAAGCGTCGTCGCCAATTGCGTGACCAGCGCCGCCAAAATCATGGAAATGCTCGAAACCGTCCCTGTAATCGGACTAATCTCAAACGCCTTGGACGTTCCGGCTCCATGTGCGCTCGTGCCGAGCAGCACGCCGCGGGCGATATCGTCGGAGATGCGCAAATAGGAGATGATGTACGGCCCGATGATCGAGCCGAGCAGTCCGGTCATCAGGACGAGCACAGCGGTGATCGAAGGGACGCCCCCGATCATTTGCGAGACGTTCATCGCAATCGGCGTCGTGATTGAGCGCGGCAAAAGGCTGTACAGCACCTGCTCGTCTGTGTGCAGCAAAAGGGCGAGTACGGCAGAAGAAACGACGGCCACCGCTGAGCCGGACACTACGCTAATCATGATTTGCGCAGCGTGTTTCTTCAATAAAGAGTAGTGTTTGTACAGCGGCACGGCAAACGCGATGGTCGCGGGCTGAAGCATGTACGCCAGCCATTTGCCGCCTTCATTGTAATCACGGTAAGAAAGATGAGTGCAAAGCAGCAGCACGACCAAAACGATTGGCGTAAACAATAGCGGCGAAAACAAGAGAATCGGTCTGTAGCGGTAAAGCCGCTTGGCGATCAGGTAAAGCGCGATGGTGAATAGAAAGCCGAGCAGTCCGATCATCATGAGCGCGAATGCTCCTTTCGCTTGGAAATGCTTTGGGCGATCAAGCCGCTGCACGCCATGACAAACGCCGTGCCGATGACGATAATCAGGACAATTTGCAGCCCTTCATGCAGCATCAAGCTTTGATACGAGACGATGCCGACAGACGGCGGAATGAAAAACAGTAGCAGCTCGGCCATAAGCCAGGCCGCGCCCGATTCGATCCACTCCAGACGCAGCACTTTTGCCTGGAGCAGCAAAAACACGACAAACATCCCCAAAATGCTGCCGGGGATTTTCCAGCCAAGGACGGAGACGAGCAGGTTCATCAACGCGGACACGATGATGAAAAACGCCACTTGCCCCACGATGATAAGCAGTCTTTTCATGTTGGTCCTCTCCCTTTGTGAAAAGTGTACATCACCTCTTTTCATAGGTAAAATGCATATATGGAATGAGTATCATTCATCATATCTATAGATGAAGCGGAGGGAGCAGCGGGATGGACATTCGCCATTTGCAATATTTTTTGGAGGTAGCCCGCCACAGCAGCTTCACCAAGGCGGCAGAGGCGCTGTACATTACCCAGCCGACGATCAGCAAGATGGTGCGGAACCTGGAAGAAGAAATCGGCGTCGAGCTGTTTGAGCGGGTCGGCAAGCGGATTACGTTGACCGACGCGGGCTGGGTCTTGTTTTCCCAGGCAGAGGTGATGGTGAAGTCGTTTGAAAACATGAAGCTGCATCTCGACGATTTGATGGAGCTGAAGCGGGGGAGAATCCGCATCGGGCTGCCGCCGATGGTAGGGGCGAGCTTTTTTCCGCAAGTGATCGGGAAGTTTTGCGAGCAGTATCCGGGGATCGTGCTGGAGCTGCTGGAGGTCGGCTCCAAAAAAGTCGAGGCGGACGTGGCGTCAGGGATGCTGGACAGCGGCGTTGTTTTGCTGCCGACGAGTGAGGAGCTGTTTGAGTCGTACTCTTTTGTCAACGAACAGATTCGCGTAGTCGTCCACCCTACGCATGCGCTGGCCGGGCGGCAGGAGGTGTCGCTGGCCGAACTGGCAAACGAGCGGTTTTTGCTGTTTCACGAAGATTTTTCCTTGCACAACCGGATCATTGACGAGTGCGTGCGCGTAGGCTTCCACCCGACGGTCATCTACAAAAGCTCGCAGTGGGATTTTCTCTCGGAAATGGTGGCGGCCAACGTAGGGATCACCCTGTTGCCGCAGACGATTTGCCGGGAGCTCGATCCGCGGCGCTTTCACAGCCTCGCGCTGGTCAATCCGACGATCAAATGGCATCTGGGGATGATCTGGCGCAAAAACGCCTATTTGTCGTACGCCACCCGCGAGTGGATTCGCTTTACAAAAGAAATGCTGCCTTCTATAGAAAGAAAGGCTTCATCGCGAGGATGAAGCCTTTCTTTGCGCGGTCGGCCACAGCAGAACGACTGCAGGCTGACGACTGCTTCTTTGATTTATATAAAGGCAGCTTGGCCTTGAAAAGACGCCTGTCAAAGCTGGCGTAAAGCTTGGAAAAAGGAAGGAAAAATGAGATCGAATATTTCGTAACGCGAAATATTAAAGGCCAACCGATTGATTCAAGGTGCTGACAGCGATGTTGTATTGATAGAGAGAATCGGCTGCTTTTGTTTCAGAATCAAACAATTCAGCTTCTGTTTCGATCAGGTCGTTCAGAGATACTTTTTTGTTCGCATAATCGGTGAGTGTGGCGTGATAAGTTTTCCATGCTTCGTCTTTTGCGGCGGTGCTTTCATCTAGCGCTTTTTTTGCTGCGACCGCTTTTTCGTAGGCGTCGCTCACTTCCTGATCGACTTTTTGCTTGAGCTTTTGCAGCAGCAGCTCAGCTTTGCGCAATTCGTTGAGTGCGATTCTTCCTTTGTATGTGCTGATAGCGGCATACTCGGAGGTGTAGTCCACTTTTACCTGGGCAAACGCTCTCTCTGCTTCCGCTTTGACCATGTCAGGGCGTTTTTGGTAGGCGAGAGCTTTGGTTTCTTCCAGCGTTGGCAGCGGGGTATAGGAGAGTTTGCTGGTTTCCAGCAGCCATTGTCTGTCCCTTTTTTCGTTCAGCAATTCATTGAGCTTGGTTAATGCTTGCTTGAAGCTGTTTTCCAGCTCGGACAGCTTTTCTTTCGCAGCGCTGTCCTGGGCCCAGGTTTGGCGTCTGATGCTGTTCTTTTGCAGCTTGATTTTTTCTTCGAGCGCCCGCGCTTCAAAGTACGCTTTTTGTACTTGCATTTGCAAGCTGATTTTCGAAGCGTTATAGGATGCCTCGTCTACGAGCAATGTTTTTTGCGCCTTGGCTGTTTCTTCGTATTTTTTCTTTGCTTCATCCAGAGTATTGATGTCATCTTTCTTGATGGCGGCCTTATCGCGCAGCGTCATGAGGGTTTCGTAGCGGGTGTTGTCATACGTCAGCCGCAGCAGTTCCAGATCAACGTCGTTTTTCAGTGCCTGCTCTACGGCATGGTCGAGGGACAAGGGAACGATTTGGGTCTGTTCCGCTGCTGCGACGAGAGGTTCTTCCGCCAGAGCGAGATGAGCATTGCCTGCCAACAGCGCGGCAACCAGCGTGGTGCTGTAAATGTGCTTGGACAACCTGGATTTCATTATGCTACCTCCTATAAAAAGTAAGAAAATATAATGATAACGATTATCATTATCGAATTTCATGAACAGTATATATTTCCATGCGTTATTCGTCAATACGAAATATGAAAATGTGATAGGAAATATAGTTTGCGCCAAAAAAAAGATTCCCTGCGACGAGGGAATCTTGTAGAGAGTTGTTGCAACGCTATTTTTATTTTTCGTCCATGCTGAGATCGACTTTGTTCAGTGGTACCAGCTTGCTTTTTTTCGTGTATTTGTAAACCAGCCAGACGATCAAAAACAGCGGCAGTCCGATGTAGGAGACGAAAACGCCGTTCCAGTCGATTTCTCCGCCGATGAACGCGGAGTAGTTTTGGCCGATGATGACGATGCAGCAAATGATGAAGGCGAAGATCGGGCCAAACGGGAACAGCTTCGCCCGGTACGGCAAATCGCGCAGATCGCGGCCTTGCGCCAAGTAAGCTTTGCGGAAGCGATAGTGGCTGACGGCGATGCCGAGCCAGGCGATGAAGCCAGACATACCGGAGGCGTTCAGCAGCCACACGTACACTTCGCCATCGCCGAACAGCGAGGACAAAAACGCCAGCGCGCCGATGGCAGCCGTCATGATGAGGGCATTGACGGGGACGCCGTTGCGTGTCACTTTGGCAAACCATTTCGGAGCTTTGCCTTCCTTCGCCAGCACCCACAGCATACGGGTGGAAGCGTACATGCCGGAGTTCCCCGCCGACAGGACGGAAGTGAGAATGACTGCGTTCATTACGGAGGCGGCAAAGGCAAAGCCGGCTTTTTCAAACACGATCGTAAACGGACTGATGGCAATATCGGTAATGTCTCCGCTGATGAGATTCGGATTGTCGTACGGAACGAGCAGCCCGATAATCAGGATCGCGAAAATATAGAACAGCAAGATGCGCCAAAAAATCTGGCGAATCGCTTTCGGGATGTTGCGGGCAGGGTCTTCGCTCTCCCCGGCGGCCACACCGACCAGCTCAGTTCCCTGGAAGGAGAACCCGGCAATCATGAATACCCCAAGGAGGGCCATGAAGCCGCCGTTGAATGGCGCGTCGCCTTTGGTGAAGTTTTGGAAGCCGACTGCTTCGCCGCCCATGATGCCAAAAATCATCAAAACACCGATTATGATAAAGACAATGACGGTCACGACTTTAATCAGGGCAAACCAGTATTCGGATTCGCCGTAGCCTTTGACAGACAACAAGTTCAGAGCAAACATCAGGACGAGGAACAGGGCACTCCACAAGATGGCGGGAGTATCCGGGAACCAGTATTTCATAATCAGCGCCGCAGCGGATAGCTCGACGGCAATCGTAATCGCCCAGTTGTACCAGTAATTCCAGCCCAGCGCGAAGCCGAGGGACGGATCGACGAATTTGGTGGCGTACGTAGAAAACGAGCCGGATACAGGCATGAAGGCAGCCATTTCCCCCAGGCTGGTCATCAAAAAGTAAACCATGATGCTGATGGCGATGTAGGCGACCAAGGCTCCGCCCGGTCCAGCCTCGTGAATCGAGCCTCCGCTCGCCAGGAACAGGCCCGTCCCGATGGAGCCGCCGATGGCGATCATCGTCAGATGGCGGGCTTTCAAACCACGTTGCAGTTGATTCTGTGACATATGCTGCTTGCACGACCTTTCTAAAAATTTGAGAAGGTCGGTCGGAAAAGAAAAAACCGCCAATAGCCAAAAAACGGCACAGGGCGGTATGATCCAATCCCCACCAAGCCTTCACTGAAGATAGCACACCACGTTTGCCCGGCAAGCAAACGTGACAGTTCTGTCCCTTTCGGGTACAGCCCCAGCCCATGCGCACAGAGATACGCCATGAGCTTCGGCGGCTTTTCCCTTTCCTGGAGTCATTGATTTCTTCTGAATCTCGTACAGGATGACATAAAAGCCGCGACCTCTACCCTCACCGTGAATGATGAGGATAACATGTATGAAATTGATTTATTTATCAACTATATAAGATTGACGGTTATTTATCAACGAAAAAAGTTGCGCTGCAAAATATTGGCATGGAGAGGTTTTGCTACAAAAAGGATCGGCGTGCAGGCCAGGAGCCTTGCAACTTGCGGATCTGCACGATTTGCCCTGTGTGAAAAGCGTCGTGCAAAATAATGCTCATCACGCTTTGCCCGGCAGGGATGCTCGGAAGCGGCTGGTCGAACGCTTCGTCTGACAGAGCGACGAGCTTTTCATGAATTTGGCGATGGACGGTTTCCATCCGCTGTACGGTGGCCTGCCAGGCTGCTTCGTCGTCGGGCGCTCCCGAAGGCTGGAACGTGTCGTCGTTCGTCTCGGCGGTATTGATAAATTCCGTGCCGGACAGACGGTGCAGCAACCGTTCCTTGAAGTAAAGCAGGTGGCTGACATTTTCCCAAATCGTGTTCGCCGCCGCGCCTTCCGGCCGCCAGCTTGCTTGCGCAGCCGTTACGCCGGCCAGGGCGTGCTTGAGCGGCGGAAACCAGTCTTCTTTGTCATACGTGCATTCCCATTCGTGAACAAGCAGTTCCATCCGATTCATGTGGTTCCTCCTCGTCTGTCAAACAGATTGGTGAAACGTTATAATGGCAATAAGAAGCAGCTTGTAACCACCTAAATATTTTATGTTGGTTACAGATAGAGAATACCATACACAGGCTGAGCATACAAGAAGCAAAAGAAACGAAAAGCAGATGGGGGAAGAGTGGAGTGAACTGGCTGTGCATTGATTTTTTAAACAGTGATTGGCGCGATTGGCGCGGGTCTGGCCGCAGGGAAAATCGGCTGGCGAAGCAGGAATGGCTGGAGCAGCTTTTGCGGGAATACGCTTTGCACGCCCCATTGCCTATTGATGAGGCGAGTGCAGTGGCGCTGTTGCGTTTGCGCGAATATATGCGCAGTCTGCTGGAGCGGGTCGTGCGCGGGGAAGCGTTGCGGCAGGAGGAACTGGAGGAGCTGAATCAGACGCTCGCGAAGGCGCCTTTTCACGTTCGCGTCATCTCTGCGGGCAAGGAGAGCGGGTATGAGCAGGAGCTGGTCAGCGCCTCCAGCGGCTGGGAGCTGGTGATGGCCCGCATCGCGGCTTCCTTTGCCACGCTGCTGCTTCCTGAGCACGTGCAGCGCATCAAGATTTGCGACAACGAGGACTGCCGATGGGTGTTTTACGATGAAAGCCGCAATCGGGTACGCCGCTGGTGCGATGACAAAATGTGCGGCAATCTCATGAAGGTGCGCCGTTTTCGGGAGCGGCAAAAGGAGAAAAAGTAAGGAATCGGCCGTAAGCTTGCCGACGGAGAGATTCATCGGTTCCGAGGACGCAAACAGCGTGCCCAGGACGGATTCGGACAGCGCTGTTTTGGCCGAGACACTAATTTTGCTGCCATTCAAAAAAGCGCCCTGTCTTGCAATGGCAGTAAACATCTCATCCCGGCAAGGGTCGTACACAAAGGAAACGGCCGTCTGACCGTCGCGGACGAGGCAGAGAGAGACGGCCCACATCGGCATGCCTTGCAAAAAGTGGACGGCTCCGTCGATGGCATTGCAAATCCAGTACGGGGTCGAGTATTCCGGCTGTTTTTGCAGGGAGGCATCAAATTCTGCATCGGACCAGCGATACGCGGGAAAGCGCTCCGCCAAGCCGTGCCGGAGCAGCTCTTCTGCTTGCGATTTAAGGCGCGAAAACGTTCGTTCATCGCTTGCTTGCTCGTGCAGGCTGGCTCCTGCGCAAATTCGGCAAACAGTCTCTGGCCGACTTTTCGCAGCAAAGCTTCGCAGTACAACACATCGTCTTGCTTCATAACGGTTCCCCAACCTTTCTTGTTTGGATCGTGTCCTTCGGCGCAGCGACAGCGCACGTTCCGCGTTCAAGAGCGGTCTGGCCCATTGGTTTGAAAGCTGTTCAGCCAAGGGCAAACGACACGATTTTTATTAGTGGTATGTAAAAGTACTACTAATAAAACAGGTTGCCGTCAATACATGTGCACGCTTTTTGACGGGAATGGGCAAATGGCGCACATGGAAAGGAAGATTGAGACATAATAAGAAGCAAGCAACAAGGGAACGGAAGCGAGGTGGCGGAATGAGTCGGAAACGGAAACGATGGTGGAGGGTGCTGGTCTTGCTGTTGCTCGCCGGAGCTTGTACAGCGATCTGGTATTTGCGGCCGTATCAGCCCGATCAGGCGGCAAAAGACGCGATGCAGGGAGGCGAAGGGATCACGGTGATCGACACGGGCGACTGGATTGCTTTTGAAGGTGGGGAAGCGCGTGAGCCTGGCTTGATTTTGTATCCGGGCGCTCTGGTCACGCCAGAGAGTTATGCGCCGCTCGCACGCGCCCTGGCTGGTTCCGGCTATCGGGTATTCATCGCGCGGATGCCGCTGAATTTGGCGATCACCGACGTCGAGCGGGCCAATCAAGTGTTAAAAGCGTATCCGCAGCAGTCGTTCGTCATCGGCGGGCACTCTCTCGGCGGCGCGATGGCAGCCAGATACGCAGCCAGCCAGCTCGAGCGGATTGACGGCGTCATTTTCCTGGGGGCGTATCCAGACAAGCGCGGGGATTTGAAGGAAGCGGATGTCCCCGTGCTGTCGCTGCTCGGCTCGCGGGATGGAGTCATCGACCGGAAAAAATACGAAGAGAACAAGCAATTTTTGCCTAAGCGCACGGTGTACATGTCGATCGAGGGCGGCAATCATGCGCAGTTCGGAAGCTACGGGGCGCAGGAGGGCGACCAGCCTGCCGCCATCACTCCCCAGGAGCAGTGGCAGCAGACCGTGGCGGCGATCAAGGACTGGCTACTGACCGACGTCATTGCCCGTTAGCGAGACGATGCCAGATACGACGCCGGTGATGCGGATGTTTTCGGATGGCAACAGCAGCGGCTCGTCCTCTGCGCGAGTAGTCGTAAACAGGCATTCCACCGGATTGACGTCCGCCGCGATCCGGACGAGAAACTGCCCTTCCTGCCTGACCAGAACGGGCCTGTTGTGGATCGGTTCCGCGGAAAAGTCGGAAATGAGCAGCGCATCGCCCGGCAAGATGCCGAGGCCGCGCAAACCGTCGTCGCGCATGATGAGAGCAAAGCGCGCGACGTGGTAATTCGCCACCGCAATCGACGGCCGCAGCGACAGCTCCTCGTCTTGGTCGAGGGGCAGCTCGAAAAAATGGCGGCTGTATGCGTCTCCGGCTATGAAAATACGTTTCACGAAAATCGCCTCCGAAAAGATGGTCAAAAAACGAACGGCCTGCTAATCGTAGACGGGAAACCCTTTGGCGTACAGGCGGCTGAGAATCCGGTCAAACCGGGTGCGGGCAAGGGCGAGCGGCACCTGAAAGCGGGTGGCCAACAGCGCGGGTGCCTGGTAGCGCGAGCAATCCGCCAGCACGGAGCCCATCATGTAGAGCGGCAACAGCAGGTGCTCGGCGAAGTGGTTCGCCTGTGATTCCTGCCAGTCGATCATCCATTCGCTGCATTGGGGCTGTACCCCTTCGTGCAGCAGCAGGTGTCCCAGTTCATGGGCGATTTTGACCCGCTGCGTCGCGGGGTCCAGCCGCTCGTCTACCGCGATGATGTAGCGGTTCGGCATGGTCGGATGTGCGTGGGCGCGGCTTCGGCCGTGGATGAAATGGATTTCGATGCCGTACGTTTCGCAAAGCTGCGTCAGGTTGATTTGCTCCGGCAACTCTATGCCGTGATGGCGAAGCAAGAGGTACACGCGGCTCTCCAGCCATGTTTGCGGCTTGCCGATTTCTTGCAAAAGGGAGAAGTGCATCAGGGACCTCCTGAAATGATTGGAACATACGTTCTGTTTTGTCGCGAAAAGAAAACCCCCGCCAAGGGGTTAGTTTTTTTTCAGCTCTTCTATGATGTCGAACAAGGAAGGAGGTCGTATCTCGCGCACCTGGCGCGTTTTCCACTGCTTTTTCAAGTCGTACCAGTAGCGGCGGATTTCTTTCTTTTCCTCCTCTGAAGCTTCCAGATAGCCATCCAAAAAGTAGTAGTCATCCGGATCGTCGATCTTCTCCTGCAACAGCTCGTCCAGCGAGCGCTGACCAGCCTGCGCAGATGCGGTAGCGACATAGGCTGCCCCATCTTCAGTCCGCCCCAGGAGCCAATCGGTTGTCACCTCCAAAATGTCTGCCAACTGCATCAGCATGTCATTGGGAGGGGTGCTGTGATTGTTTTCGTAGTTGCTGATCGTTCCCTTGGTCGTGCGGACACGTTCTGCCAGCTCTTCCTGGGTCAGACCTTTTGCCTTGCGAGCTGTGCGTAAGCGCTGAGATAGCATGAGCGCGCCAGTCCTTCCGTTGCAGATGTACAACTATATTGTACTAAAACAAAAGCAAGAAGGAAAGCTTGTATGTTATTTTTGCGTTTTTCTTTTGACATACAAGAGTGTTGTACATCAAGATGCTTATACAAACAAAACGTTTGTTCTGTTTTGTGCCAAAGGAGGTTTGCCTCCATTCTTGCCAGTTACCACCGCTTTTTCTTGTAAGAAACTTGCCTTCGCTTTCTCCCGTTTATTCAAATTTCCCATGAAACGGCAACTATGACCATGCTCATTCCGATAGGGAGCGAATATATCCCCTTTGGTATGAACGGCTTTGGTGATCGGATGTACGACCGATCCATCCACCTTGCAACAGAGCCGACTTTGCATGTATGCTTATAATCGACAGGAAGGGGCTTTCCATAGGAAGCTCATCGCCGCCAACGAACCAGTTTGGCTGATCGCAAGTTCTGGTCAACGAGCAGTTTACTGATGTAAAAATGATTTTGCAGAAACTTATTTCCTTTTGGGAGGGTACAGCATGAAATGGACAATCGGAAAGAAAATTACGGGCGGATTTTTAACGATCTCGTTGCTTATGGTTATCGTGAGTGGACTGTCTTTTGCCTTTCTGAAGGAAGTAGAGAACTCGTATTCTGATCTGGTAAACGTAAAGGCTAACGTGCTCTTGAAGACCAAAGGGATTCAGGTACAGGCTACGCAGATGAATAGCAGTTTGCGAGACTACCTGCTTACACAAGATCCGGAAGCCGTGAAAAAAATGGAGGATGCAAGCAAGGAATTATCTGCTTTCGTATCTTCCGCCATGGAAATCGCCTCAACGCCAGAAACCAAGGATGCTCTGGGCAAGATCGAGACCTTGAACAAGCAATACGAGGAATTGAAAAATCAGGTTCTTTCCGTGAGCCGTGAACGGGCTCTGGAGATAGCCAACACCACGTTGATCCCGCTTTCCAGAGACATTCGGGCGGTAGCAGACGAAATAAATGAACGAGAACAAATGCGAATGACGCAAGCCTCCCAAGAAAACTCCATTCGGGTAGACGGCGTAATCACAACAGGACTCATCATCAGTGCGATCGCAGTCGTTCTGGCACTTTGCATTGGTTATTTTGTTTCAAGATGGATTGCGAGACCCGTCATCTTGCTTGCCTCCTCTGCACAAAAAATGGCGGCGGGAGACCTGATTGTTGAAGATATTGTTGTAAAGAACAAGGACGAGATCGGGGAACTGGCTCATTCCTTTACTCTCATGAAAAACAACTTGCGCAGCCTGATTCATCAAGTGGGCGTCAATGCAGAACAGGTTGCCGCATCTGCGGAAGAGTTAACGGCAAGCGCTGAACAAACAAGCAGAGCCACCGAGCAAGTCGCTTCCATCATGCAAGAAGTAGCCTCGGGCTCCGAGCAACAAGCCTCCAGCGTAGACCAGAGTGCCCAGACACTTAACGAAATGGCGCAAGAAATTGAAAAAATTGCGGCCAACGCCCAGAAAGTATCCGCTTCCGCCGTACAAGCAGCGCAAGTGGCAGAGGAAGGAAATCAGGCGCTCCAAACCGCAAACGAACAAATGGGTTCCATTCACGCCAAGACGCATGACCTGGCAAATGCAATCCAAGATTTGGGCGATCGTTCAGAGGAAATTGGCGAAATTGTTCAAGTGATTACCGACATTGCTGCTCAAACGAATTTGCTGGCTTTGAATGCAGCTATTGAAGCGGCAAGGGCAGGGGAACAAGGCAGGGGATTTGCTGTCGTTGCAGAGGAAGTAAGAAAGCTTGCGGAGCAGTCAGCCGGATCGGCAAGTAAAATCAGCGATTTAATTTCGATGATCCGCGAACAGATGCAAAAAGCGGTAGCTTCCATGGCTCAAGTGAAAAACGAAGTAAGCGAAGGCATGGTAGTAGCAACCCAGGCAGAAACTTCCTTCGCGCACATCCAACGCTCAGTGGGCGATGTTGTTGTTCAGATTCAAGCGGTGTCAGGCAGTGCGCAGCGGGTCGCAGGGTCGATGGAAGACATTGTGCAATCGGTGGCAACCATACGGGAAGTAGCCAGAGAAATAGCAGCCGGAACGCAAAATGTTTCTGCTGCTACGGAAGAGCAGTTGGCTTCCATGGAAGAAATTGCTTCGTCAGCTTTGGCTCTGTCCAAGATGTCCGAAGAACTGCAGAAGATCGTTTCGAATTTCAGGTATTGAGGAAATAATCGTTTGTGTAGGACACTGACAACTCCCTTAAGTATAGGCATGCTTGGGGGGGATTTTCATATAAGGGAGTTAGCTCGTTTTTTTGGCTATCGCGAAAGTCGTCAGCGTTTGTGCGCCTAAATTCCTCGTTTTCAAGGGGGACGAGTTATATTATTATTGAGGATACATTCCATAAAATTCTACTTTTTGAGAAAAGGGGAATACATAGCGCAATGTTTAATGAACGGAAAGCGTTGCAGATGACACTGCAGGCCATGCTGGAGCAGCGAATGGCTCTGCGCCGGCAATACGTAGACCAGGACAAGCAGTTGGGAGCAGACATCAAGCAAATTCTGAACCGGATTCGGGAAATGGATGCCGAGGCAGGCTTTGATGCAACTGAGCTGTCTGACGAAGTAGCGGTGGCGACTGAGGAGCTTCCGACAGATATGGTGAAGCGGATCAAGGTACGAAAGACCCACATTCGTCACAATTATCAGGAAGTGGCCAATCACATCGAGAACATCTTGCGGGAAAGCATGTCTCCGATGTCCCTGGCCGATCTTTGTTCGATTTTGAAGGAACGGCATGACGTAGAGTTCGCCAGCCCGTACATCGGCGTACAAAAGTCATTGAAGTATCTGCCTCAGGTAAAAGTGGGAAAAGATGGAAGAAAGCTGATTTTTTCACTGGCGTAGACAGAAAAGACGGCTTGCCTGCCCGGACTTGGACTGGGTAGCCGCTTGATTCACAGCAAAAAAGGCGACGTGCAAGCACGATCGCCTTTTTGTATGGGATGGTAACGGGCAAGCTGTTATTGCAGGAAAGCGTTGAGCATCCAGATGTGTTTTTCCAGACCGCTGCGAATTTCCAGGAGCATGTCCGCTGTCGCCTCGTCGTCTGCTTGTTCGGCAGCCTCGATTGCCAGTTTCAGCTCGTCGACGAGGATCGCGAAGTCGCGGGCGACGGTTTCCACCATTTGCTCGGCGGTTTCATTGCCTTCCGCTTCTGTGATGCTCGCTGTATTCAGACATGCGCTCAATGTGCCTACAGGTTTGCCGCCAATTGCCAACACGCGCTCTGCCAATGCGTCGATGTGCGCCGAAGCTTCGTTGTACAGCTCTTCAAACTTCGCGTGCAGGGTGAAGAAGTGAGGGCCTTTTACATTCCAGTGAAAGTTGTGCAGCTTGGTGTACAGAACTGTCCAGTTTGCCACTTGTTTATTCAAAACGTTGAACATAGTGTTTTCCATAATCGTAACCTCTCCTTTTTTAAAATGATTTCTTATTTATAATTATTATAAACTAATAGTGGTTATTGTCAACCCTTGCAGGAAAAAATCTTGGAGACGGCAGGAGATGTTTATGCAGCCAAACGTACACGCGGTCATTCTGGCTGGCGGAAAAAGCAGCCGGATGGGCGTCGCGAAAGACCAGCTTCCATGGCGCGAAGGCACCTTGGTGACAGAGCTGGGAACAGAAATTTTGGCGATGGGGATGCCTTGCCTGATCGTGTGCAACGAGCCTGAGCGCATCCCGGCAGAGCTTGTCAAACGAGACGGCGTGAGCGTGACCGCCGATCTGGTGCCGTCAGCGGGACCCGTGAGCGGCCTGGTGACGGCGTTTCGCCTGTGTAGGAAGGACGTGCTGCTCGTGCTCTCCTGCGACTTGCCGTTTATGGACCGGACGCAGCTCGCAAGCCTGCTCGCCTATGCCGCCGGAAAAGACGGTTGGGACGCGGTCATTCCTTCGGCACAGGGGCGGATTCATCCGCTGTGCGCCTTGTACCGCAAAAGCACGCAGCCCGTCTGGGAACAAGCGTTGGAGCAGGGCGAGCTGCGGCTGATGAATACGATTCGCAAGCTGTCCGTCCTGGAAGTGCCGGACGGCTGGCTCGACCCGTGGGCGCTGTTCAATGCCAATACTCCGGAAGAGTACGCGGCTGCCATCCGCGAAGAGCAACGCAGAAAAACAGGACGGCCGTAAGCTTGTCCTGTTTTTCACGCAAGAAGCGGAGCTAGGGCAAAATGATCCGCTCCGGATGCGTGTACACATTCATTTTGTTTTGGCGGATGAAGCCGACGGCCGTGATTTGCAGTTCCTCTGCCAGTTGCAGGGCGAGGTCGGTCGGAGCCGATTTGGACAGGATGATGCCTGCGCCGATCTTGGCGGCTTTCAACAAAACTTCAGACGAGAGCCGTCCGCTGAACACGAGAATCTTGTCCGCGGTCGAGATATTATCCCGCAAGCACTTCCCGTAAATTTTGTCCAGCGCGTTGTGGCGTCCGATATCCGAATATTGCAAGAGAACTTGGTCAGGCGTGCACAGAGCCGCGTTGTGAACGCCTCCTGTCTGCTGATGGATAACGGAGGAGGCTTGCAGCTCGTCCATGAGTCTGGTGCATTGGGCAGAGGTGACGGTGGTGGTGCCGCTCGCCGGCTTTGCTGTGCGGGCATCGCTGAAAAAGTAGAAGGACTGTCTGCTTTTGCCGCAGCACGACGTAATTCTGCGCTTGGAGTAAAAGCTCTGGGACAAAATCGTTTCTTTGTGCAGGTCTACGTAGGCCAGCCCTTTTGCCTCGTCTATCGTGATCTGCCTGATCTCCCCGAAGCTTTGGATGGCTCCCTCCGCTGCGAGAAAACCGATCACCATCTCGTCCAGATCGGCTGGCGTGCAGACGACGGTGGCGAACTCTTCGTCATTGAGAAAAATCGTGAGCGGGTACTCCGTGACGATCTCGTCGTCTTCCCAGTGGTGCTGGTCAGCCGTCACTTTCAGGACGCGCAGGCGGGTTGTTTTGCTCAGTTTTGACATGCGAACCTCCCGTATCATGTTCATGCGTGGAGAAATGACAAGTTGTGAATAGATTTTGACAGAGAAAATATTGTCGAGTGAGCGCTTACATGGTAGTATACTATGTGAGGGTGAAAGTGTCATAAAATTTTCTACTTTCAGTAACTTCCTGCGCGTATAGAGCGAAAAGACACGGAACAGCGAACCTGTCACCGAATCTCTCGCTGTGAATCGCCAATTGAATACGATGGCACGTGCTTGTTGATGCTGACGTAGCGTTCCTGCTGATGATTAACTGCTGTGTTTCATTGATACCTTTGTTTCCGTGTGTGCGGAAAAAGCGGGGGGTGTCGATGAAATCAGCAGTTTTTCTTTTTGCTTTCGGAGTGGCGCACCAGTGATTGGGCTTCATTCCAACCAAGACCATTTTAAAGGAGATGAACATGATGGAGCAACAAGTGAAAAACCGTTGGCTGATTGCACTGGCTGCGGTGGGGATCCACATCTCGATTGGATCGGTGTACGCGTGGAGTGTATTTACCAAGCCGATCACCCAGCAATTTGGCTGGGAACTGCCCGATGTGCAGTTCACTTTCAGCATCGCGATTTTGTTTCTCGGGCTGTCCGCGGCTTTTCTCGGACACTACGTAGAAAAGCACGGGCCGCGAAAAGCGGGAACGCTCGCCTCGATCTTTTTCGGCGTCGGGATTGTCGGCTCCGGGCTTGCCATCCAGCTTGCCAGCTTGCCGCTTTTGTACATTTGTTATGGCGTGCTGGGCGGAATCGGCCTTGGGGTCGGGTATATTACCCCGGTGTCTACGCTTGTGAAGTGGTTCCCGGATCGCCGCGGACTGGCGACAGGACTTGCGATCATGGGCTTTGGCTTCGCTTCGATGATCGCCAGCCCGATCATGAACGCGCTGATTGAGAGTGTCGGCATTGCGAACACCTTTTACATTTTAGGTATCATTTATTTCGTCGTCATGTTTGCATCTGCGCAATATTTGTCTCCGCCGCCAAAAGGCTGGGTGCCCGCAGGTTTTTCGACCGAAGGGGCAGCAGGCGACAAGCAAATCAAAAAAGACTTGTGCCAGCTTACCGCCAACGAAGCGATCAAGACGCGCCGTTTTTACTGGCTGTGGCTGATGCTGTTCATCAACGTGACTTGTGGAATTGCTGTCATCTCCGTCGCTTCGCCGATGGCGCAGGAAATGGTCGGCATGTCCGTGCAAACCGCTGCGCTGATGGTGGGCCTGAACGGCTTGTTCAACGGCGGCGGACGAATCGGCTGGGCTTCGCTGTCTGACTACATCGGGCGGGCGAATACGTACACGGCTTTCTTCGCGATCCAGATGGTGCTGTTCTTCCTGTTGCCGAACATGAGCAACCCGGTGCTGTTCATGATCGCGATGTTCATCATCATGACCTGCTACGGAGGCGGCTTCGCCTCGATCCCTGCCTACATTGGCGACCTGTTTGGCACGCGCCAGCTCGGGGCGATTCACGGCTACATTTTGACCGCATGGGCGGCGGCAGGGCTGGCAGGCCCGATCTTCGCCGCATGGGTGCGCGAGACGACGCAAAGCTACACAGGAACGATGAGCGTGTTCGCTGCGATGTTCATTGTCGCCTTCTTTATTTCCCTCTTAATCCGGTTGGATATTAAAAAATTGAAGGAAGAAGCCAGACAAAGAGAAAAGTCAGTTGAATTGGCTAGTTAATCAATGGTAAAGTCTTAGTAGAGAATGATTGGAATAAAGGTGAGTACCGTCGATGAATAAGTTCGAAGCAGAGTTCAGTAATTTGGTCAGAGCTTTCCGGAAGCGCCATATGGGGAAAGGACCTAGCAAGATCAGCACCACGTTTTGCAAAAACTGGGCGATCTGCGAAATGGAGGGCAATCTTTCGCCGGTGGAAAAGTTCATTGCCACTTCGGAAGATGGAAAGCAGACACTACGAGCTGCCAGAACCGAAATGGTCAAGGAGATGTATCGGAAACACCAGCCAGTTGACATGGAAGCGTTTCTGGGCGCAAAACTCGTCGACCTGTTCGTCGACATTGACATTGAACGTGATTTTGGGATGTCCATCTTTGTTTTCGATCAGGACATCGAGAAAAAATGGAAAAACGAACCGTAAGTCTAAGCGAAGCAGCGTTCCTGTTCACCGGTTAGACAAAGCGGACTTCGCAAGCAAACACGACGTTGAGACTAGGTAGCGAACCTGCCGGAGACAACCACCGTGAACGCGCTCTCTTCCTATCAGGGATCAGGGACGGTTTCATGGTGGTTTTTTTAATCTCACGCGTGTTTGACCAGAGAGGAGCGTAAAAACAAATGGGCAAGACCAAGCATAATGGACCCGTCAAACTGGACACGTCGCTGAAGCCTTCCTTGTGGGCTTCCATGATACCCATGGGACTTGGCAAAATCAAGCCGCATCACATCATTGACACGATGAAGGTCGTGTATGACAACCGGGACAACCTGGGCTACGCCTACCGGATTTTGACCCAGGGAGTATGCGACGGCTGCGCGCTCGGCGTATCCGGTCTGTACGACCAGACTCTCACAGGCCCGCATTTGTGCACGACGCGCCTGAACGTGCTGCGCCTCAATACAATGCCTGCCATGGATGACAAATGGCTCGAAGATGTAAGCGCTCTAAAACAGATGTCGAGCGTGGAGCTGCGCAAGCTGGGCAGGATTCCTTATCCGCTGTCGCGCAAGCCGGGCGAAAACAAATTCACGCGGATCAGTTGGAACGACGCTCTGGACCGGATCGCGAACAAGATCAAAGGCATCAGTCCTAAGCAGCTCGCGTTTTTCTTGACTGCGCGGGGAATTACTAACGAAGTGTACTATACGGCGGCAAAAATGGCCCGTTTTCTGGGGACGAACAACATCGACAACGCCTCCCGCATTTGCCACTCGCCGAGCAAGACAGCCTTGAAGCGGTCGCTTGGCATCGGGGCGTCGAGCTGCAACTACCAGGACTGGATCGGCACGGATGTGCTCGTCTTCTTCGGCTCGGTTCCGGCGAACAACCAGCCTGTCTCCACGAAGTACATGTACGCGGCCAAAAAAGCGGGAACGAAGATCATCCTGATTAACCCTTACAAAGAGCCGGCGATGGAAAAATACTGGATTCCGTCGGTGCCGGAGAGCGCTGTGTTCGGCACGAAGCTCGCGGACGATTTTTACCAGGTCAACATCGGCGGCGACATCGCCTTCATGAACGGCGTGATGAAGCACTGGTTTGAGATGGAGGAGGCCAATCCGGGCTCGGCGATCAACCGCGAGTTTGTCCGGGAGCATGCAAACGGCATCGAGGAGCTGCGGGGGCATGTGACCAATCTGCCGTGGGATCAGATCGAGCAATCCTCTGGCTTGAGCAGGGAGCGGCTGAAAGAATTTGCGCTTTTGCTCGCCAATGCCAAATCAGGCGTATTTGTATGGAGCATGGGACTGACCCAGCACCGCTTTGGGACCGACAACATTTCCTCCGTTGCCAATCTGGCGATTCTGCGCGGCTTTTTGGGCCGGAAGCACTGCGGCGTGATGCCGATTCGCGGCCACTCCGGCGTGCAAGGCTCCGGGGAGATGGGAGCGGACCCGTTCAGCTTGCCTGGCGGCGATTTTGACGAAAAGAACTGGACGAGAATCGAAAAGCTGTGGAAGTTCCCGATCCCGAAATGGCAAGGCGATATTGTCGGCATCTCGCTCGAAAACGCCCTGCTGCCCGATGGACACGAGCGCAAGACGCGGCTGTTTTACACGAGCGGCGGCAACTTCCTGGAGACGATGCCTGACCCTGACTTCATGGAAAAATGTTTGGAGAATGTCGAGCTGCGCGTCCATCAGGACATCATTTTCAACACGTCTACCCTCGTCGATGCCAAGGAAGAGGTAATCGTCCTGCCGGCGATGACGCGCTACGAGCAGCCGGGCGGCGGCACGTCGACCAGTACGGAGCGGATGGTGTACTTCAGCGCCGAGATCGAGGGACCACGGATTGAAGAGGCGCGGGCCGAGTGGCAGATTTACGTCGATTTGGCTGCGCGCGTGCATCCGGACAAAAAGCACCTCATGCATTTTGCCAGCGCGGAGGAAATTCGTGCGGAAATCGCGCAGGCGAATCCGAACTACGACGGCATCCAGCATTTGAAAAAACGCGGAGATGTGTTTCAATGGGGAGGGGCCTGGCTGTGCGAGGACGGAGTGTGCCCGACGCCGGACGGCCGAGCGAATCTGCTGCCGATCGAAATTCCGCAGCTTGACAAGCCGGAAGGGCATTTTTACGTGACCACCCGCCGCGGCAAGCAGTTCAACTCGATGATCTACAGCAACAAAGACCCGTTCAACAACGCGGATCGCTACGATATTTTAATCAATCCGGAAGACGCGCGGGAACTGCGCATTGCGGAAGGCGAAACGATTGTCGTGTATAATAGCTATGGCACCTACCAAGGGCGCGCCAAGTTTGAAGATACGAGAAGAGGGAATATCCAGGTGTACTGGCCGGAAGGAAACGTGCTGATTCCAAAAGGCGTGTACGAAGCGTTCGCGGGTATCCCGGAATACAATACGGCAGTGAAGATCGAAAAGGCGGATTCGTTCACTGCTAATAAAGATTTGAAATACAAGGAAAAACCGATAGAAGATTTGGAAGTAAACGTCGGCTGACAAAAACGGCGTGATGGGCGGTCACAATTAGGAGGAACGGACGATGCGTTTTGCGCGACAAACAGTCTCGGTAGAGGAAGCGATGGGCAAATGGCTCGCGGCATTGCCTACGCTGGAAACAGAACGGGTGCACATCGGGGAGGCTTACGGGCGAATTTTGGCTTGCGATTTGTACGCAACGTACGATTTGCCGCACTTTGACCGCTCGCCGCTGGACGGCTTTGCCGTAAGGGCGGCGGATACGGTCGGGGCTACGATCGCGAGCCCGCTCGCCCTCAAGGTGATCGAAACCGTAGCGGCGGGACAGGTGCCTGAGCGAACCGTGACGGAAGGCTGCGCTACGCGGATCATGACCGGAGCGATGATGCCGGAAGGCGCCGATGCCGTGATTATGTTTGAGCAAACGCAAAACCCTGGCGAGCACGCGGAAACCGTCTGGATCAAGCGGGCGATGCAGCCTGGGGAAAATGTCTCCCGCCGCGGCGAGGAGATGGCAAAAGGAACGGTGATCGCCAAGGCTGGCGAGAGGATCAACGCAGGCACGATCGCCAGTCTGGCTACGTTTGGCTACGCGCAAGTCGATGTTTTCCGCCGGCCGCGAGTCGGCCTTCTGGCGACGGGCAGCGAGCTGTTAGGCATTGACGAGCCGCTCGTCCCGGGAAAAATTCGCAACAGCAATATGGTGATGCTGACCGCTCTCATTGCCGAGGCGGGGGGCATCCCTGTTTGCTTTTCCGGCCTGCCCGATGAACTCGCCGTGGCGAAGCAAAAAATCAGCGAATACATGCAGCAAGTGGATGTGCTCGTCTCCAGCGGAGGGGTGTCAGTGGGCGATTTCGATGTGATCGCGCTCCTGACGGACGAGCCGGACGTGGAACTTTTGTTCAACCGGGTAGCGATGCGCCCGGCCAGTCCGACGACGAGCATGCTCGTTGGAGGCAAGCCGTACTTGGCGCTGTCGGGAAATCCCGGAGCCTGTTTCCTCGGCTTTGAGCTGTTCGCGCGGACGGCGATCCGGCGCCTTTCCGGGGCGGCAGAAGTCGTCCCGCACGCAATCCGGGCGAGGCTGGCCGTTTCTTATCAAAAGCCGTGCCCGTTCCCGCGCTATTTGCGCGGCAGGCTGCTGGAACAAGACGGCGGACTTTTGGCGGTGCCTGATTTCAATGAAAAGGCGGGCAATCTCGGAACGCTCAAGGACAGCGAATGCTTCATCGTCATTCCGCCGGGCGGAAGCGGCAAGCAGGCGGGCGAGCTGGTCGAAGTTTTAACCCATGCGGCCCCGACCTGGAGGAAGGAAGGATAGCGAATGGACCTGGACAAACAGCCGTGCGTGTTGCAAATCGTCGGCTATTCCAACAGTGGCAAGACGACGCTGTTGACGAAGCTCATTCCTCTGCTGGAGGGCGCCGGGCTGCGGGTTGGCGTCATCAAGCACGATGGCGGCCACGATTTTGAATGGGACCAGCCTGGAAAAGACACGTGGCGCTATCGCGAGGCAGGAGCTTCGATCGTGGCAATCACCTCGCGGACGAAGACGGCAATCGTCGAGCAGCGCCCGCAAGAGCTGGCCGTACTCGTACAGCGTCTTGCGGCCGCCGGAGCGAACCTCGTCCTCGTGGAAGGCTTCAAGCGGGAAGGCTACCCCAAGCTCGTGCTGTTGCGGCGGCCGGAAGATGCTGAATTGCTCCGGTCCGTGTCCAACCTGGTCGGAGTGGTAAGCTGGGGAGAGCAGAAGCAGGCGGAGCTGCCCTGTTTTCACGTAGACGACATAGACGGCATCGCCCGGTTTGTGCGAGAGCGGATCGAGGAAGCGCCGCCAATTATTTAATAGAAGCAAAAAGATCATCCCGGCCGAGGCGAGGGATGATCTTTTTTTGGATCGGGGCCGCGAAGGCTTGTCGCCAGTGCCTGGTGCGCCAGGTTTTCTAATAGGCAAAACGTTTCGACTGGCCCAAACGTTTGCTCACGACTCAGGCTGTTGCCGCTCGAACAAATAAAGCTCGCCGTTGCTCGCAATTTTGAACTTCGGTCCGTTGAAGCCTCGGCGAATCAGAATCGCCCAGAGCAAAAACGGGAGCCTAAGCCGTGCAGGCAAGGCAGGCGGCGCGATTTCCTTTAGTTCGGCCATTTGCGTAATCGGTCCCTGAAAGATCAGCTCCGCCGTTTTTACCGCACGCGAAAGCGAGCTGGAATAGCATCTGCTCCACTCAATTCCTTTCAGGTCGGTCCGGCCTGCCTCAATGTCGGCCAGGTCGTTCGTTTGAAACCATGCATTCACGTCCCGGCCGCATATGAACGCACCTTTTGGATAATCTTGCTTGACTTTGTAATGTCTTACTAAACCTATTTTCAATGTCAGTTCCATTCCTTCCCCGTTGAACCGGATGGCAGGAGACAGGAGCTTTGCGCACGGTGCTGCAGAAATATAGAGTCGCAGACTGCCAGACTGCCGACGGGGAACGCGTCATACCCGGTGCTTTTTTCGGCTGTTCACAAGTAAGACTGAACCCTGTTCATATCTGTCAGCAAGTATGGATTGTCCTTTTTCATCGCTGCAATCAATGTCTCCGCCTGCGCAGGGTCGTCCTTCAACGCTTCCAGTTCCTTTTGCGTAATGCCGACCAGTTGCAAAAACTCTACTCTGCCATGGACGGTGTCGATTCCTTTTGCTTCTGTATCCTCTACAATGAGCAGGGCCGTAATCGCCGAATCTGTGCCAATATGAATCGACGTGCCGTTCCCTGCGACAAACTGGTTAGGCTCGAAAAACCGTTTCTGGGTGTATGTATAGCGCGCCAGGTTGGACAGCATGTCGATCGCCCACATACATTCCTCGTTGGAATCTTCCTTTAACTTGATCGTCATCTCATAGCCCCAACGGCTCCATTCGCCGCCGTATGCCTCTTCGTCCGTGTACAGCTCCGTCATGCCGTAGGTCAAAATGTGCTTGTAGCCGTTCGGAGATTGATAAATGCTGAAGCCATCCAAATAGGCGTCCCCGCCAAACATGGCGCGATTCACCATATTTGTCGCATAATGTGCAGGCTCCTGTGCAGGATAAAGCTGATGGAACACTTCGTCGATCGCGTCCCAGCCCGGTGCCCAGTCGTCCTGCTCGGATGCGCGTTGTTTGTATTCTTCCAAAGTCAAGCAGCATACCCCCTCCAATTTTGGTTATATCTTACTATAGCGCAGGACGGAGCAACAGGGCCAAATCTCGTAAAACTTTTATGATTAACCAGCTTCAGCAGGCAGGAAGCTCTTTTTTTGTTGTCACAAATCGTTTCTTTTTCCTGTGATTACAATCACAGGAGGCAAAAGCTTTGCTCCGGTACACTAGTGACATAGATCACACGTTGATTTTTCAAGGAGGGCCAATATGCTGAACCAAAAAACGATCGATATTATCAAATCCACCGTGCCTGTACTGGAAGTGCACGGGACAACGATAACCAAACGCTTTTATCAACGGATGTTTGCCAACCATCCAGAGTTGTTGAACATTTTCAATCACGCTAACCAAAAACAAGGCAGACAGCAAACGGCACTGGCTAATGCGGTGTATGCGGCTGCCCTGTACATCGACAAGCTGGAAACGATTTTGCCCGTCGTCAAACAGATCGGACACAAGCACCGCAGCTTGGGCATCAAGCCGGAGCATTATCCGATTGTCGGGGAAAACTTGCTCGGTGCGATCAAAGAGGTGCTGGGCGATGCCGCGACAGACGAGATCATCGAGGCTTGGGCGGAAGCGTACGGGGTAATCGCAGACGCGTTCATCAGCGTGGAGGCGGAAATGTACGAACAGGCGGAGAATCAGCCAGGCGGCTGGGCCGACTTCCGGGAGTTTGTCGTGGAGCGCAAAGTAAAAGAGAGCGATGTCATCACGTCCTTTTACCTCGTACCGAAGGACGGGAAAGAGATTGCGAGCTACGAGCCAGGTCAGTATGTAAGCGTCAAAATGGAGATCCCGGGAGAGGAAAATACGCACATTCGCCAATACAGCCTCTCGGATGCGCCGGGCAATCCGTACTACCGCATCTCCGTCAAACGGGAGGACGCGATTGGCGACAAGCCAGCCGGAAAAGTATCCGTGTACTTGTGGGAGCACGTTAACGAAGGAGACATTTTGCCTCTGTCCGCGCCAGCAGGCGACTTCATTCTTGACCAGCAGGATGACAGACCTGTCGTGCTCATCAGTGGCGGCGTAGGGCTGACACCGATGATGAGCATGCTGAAAACGCTGGTGAAAACGGGCTCGAACCGCCCGGTGACGTTCATTCACGCAGCGCAAAACGGAAACGTGCATGCGATGAGAGACAGTGTGGAGGAGTTGGCTGCCCAGCATCCGCAAGTAAAAGCGTTCTGGTGCTACGAAAAGCCGACCGAGCAGGATCGGGCAGCGCAAGCCTTTCACAAAGAGGGCTACATTGACTTGCCTTGGCTGCAAAGCGTCATTGCCGACAAAAACGCGAGCTTCTATTTCTGTGGCCCGGTTCCTTTCATGAAAACAGTCAATCGGGCCCTGAAGGAGTGGGGAGTGCCTGCGCAGGACATTCACTTTGAGTTTTTCGGTCCTGCCGGAACGCTGGACTAAGAGCTGGAAGCAAGCTCGCAGCGCTTACTTGCGGGCGCCTGACTGGGCACGCAGCAAGCGGTTGACCGTTTCCCGGCGCAGCCCGATGAACTGGCCGATTTCGTCCTGGGTCAGCACTTCGGACAGGGAAGCGACGGGAACGAACGACTGGAACCAGAGTTGCAGCTTGCGCAGTCTTTCCGCCGGAGATACTTCGGACAACTGGTCGATGCGCTGCTGCATCATGCGCAGCTTTCCTTGCAACTGCAAGGCGATCTCCCGGCATTTCTCGTGGTTTTCTTCCAGTTCGCGGTACCAGTCGGCCGCGGACAGCACCTCGACCTCACAGGTGACGAGCGCGACGGCTGTTCCGTAGTAAGGATTCGGGCTGAGCAGCGAGTGATGCGGGATCGTCTCGCCTGGCACGATGACGTTGACCAGCGTGAGCGTCCCGTCTGCGTGCACCCGGTTGATTTTGAGCATGCCGCTTTTCAGATGGTAGAGCGGCCCTGTCTCGCCTTGGCGGAACAGCGTTTCCCCTTTGTGCAAAATCATTGGTTTTCCTCCTTGTTCAAACGATCCATACGGCAGTAGCAGTATATCACAATCTGCTTTGCCAGCACCTGCTTTCCGCGACGGGAGGGCAGGTGCTTTTTCGCGTAGTGGACAGGTGCGTTTTATGTGGAAATCAGCAGTTTCCGGCATGTTTTGCCCTTGCGTTCCAGACGGAATCGTTTGCTATAATGAGACAATCACGTTATGGAAAAAGGTGTTCTCTGATGCAAAGTACGATCCTCATCTGGCTTGGCTACCTGCTCGGACTGCTCGTTGTGGGCTTTTTTGGCTACGTGGCGTACCGTTACTGGTACCATATGGGACAGCTTCCGAAGCCGCCGTTTCGAGAGCTGGATGCGAAGCCTGCGCCTGAGAACTGGTCTGATGATGAGGTGACGTTTACGTGGATAGGCCACTCGACGATTCTGTTGAATGTTTACGGAACCAAAATCTTGACTGACCCGGTATTAGGCGAAAAATTGGGACTTCGCGTCGCAGGGCTGCTGCATTTTGGCCCCAGGCGCTTCACGCCTCCCGCTCTTGATTTTGACGAGATCGGCAGCGTGGATTTGATTTTATTGTCCCATGCCCATATGGACCATGTCGACCTGCCGACGCTGCGCCGGCTGGCTCATCCGTACACACACGTCATCACGGCCAGCAATACCGGAAAACTGCTTCGCCGCATGCCGTTTGCCTCCTGCAAGGAGCTTGCCCCGGGGCAAGCCACGACGACAAAAGACGGAGTGACCGTCACGGCGATTCCGGTCAGACACTGGGGCAACCGTTTCCCGTGGAACCATGACTACGGTTACAACGGCTACGTCATCGAGAAAAACGGCGTGCGCATTTTGTACCCTGGCGACACTGCCTACATGTCGATGGAGAGTTTGCCGCAAGAGTTTGGACAGTTTGACCTCGTGTTCATGCCGATCGGAGCCTACAAGCCCGATTCCTACCAGGCTGCGCATTGCACGCCCGAGCAGGCGTGGCAAATGTTCAAGGAGAGCCGGGGCAAATGGCTGGCGCCGATTCATTGGAACACGTTCGTCCTCTCGCGCGAGCCGGTAGACGAACCGATGCAGCGTTTGCTTGCGGCAGCGGGCGAGGAAAAAAATCGGATTATCGTCGAGCGGCAAGGAGAGACGTTCACCTTGCCCGTGCGATAGCAGCGATTGCTTGCGTGAAAAAGCAAGGTTGGAAGCGACTGCTTGCGGGCAGTCGTTTTTTCGTACAAATAAGAATTGATAAGATTTTTATCCGGTATAAGGGCAAGGAAGGTTGCACCAATGGCTTGGCGCAGCCAGGCTTTCTACTGCTCGCGGCAGCTTTTGGCAGGCGCGGGATGGCTGGCGACGTGCCGCGATGATAGCCGCCCGGACGAACTGCATAAACTAGAAGGAATCACCTGCTTCTTATAGAAATTATTTTATCAAGAGTTTTGGAGGAGGGATACATATGACGAAAGCATTGCCGCAGCGTTGGGATTTGGATGTATTATTTCCCGGTGGAAGCGAGTCGACTGCGTTTTTGGCTTTTCTGGAGCAGTTGGAAAAAGATATTTCGCAACTGAAAGCCCGCGTAGAGGATGCCGCACTCGCCTTGCAGGAAAAGGACGCGTTTTTGGAGGTTGTCTCCGAGGTGCAAAGCATCGCGGTGCGGATGAGACAGGCGGGCGCGTTCATTTCGTGCCTGACCGCGCAAAATGTGAAGGACGAACCAGCCAAGCTGCTCGGCGGACGGGTGAAAACGATCTCCGCTGCATTCGGCGCCGTGCTGACGCGCTGGGATGAACAGTTGCTGCGCATCGACGAAGCGGCATGGAACAGCTTGCTGGAGGACGGGGAGCTGCAGCCGCTCGCGTTTGTGCTGAACGAGCGCCGTCGCCGCGCCCAGGAAAAGCTGTCGCCGGAGCAGGAAGTGCTGGCGAGCGACCTCGCTGTGGACGGCTACCACGCCTGGCAAGATTTGTACAACGCCGTGGTGGGCCGGATGACGATCGAAGTGGAGCTGGACGGGGAGACGAAGCAGTTGTCCGTAGGGCAAGCCTCCAACCTGATGAGCCATCCGGACCGCGCCGTTCGCAGCCAAGTATTTGCCAAATGGAAAGAAGCATGGGGCAAGGAAACCGAGCTGTGCGCGCAAGCACTCAACCACCTGGGCGGCTTCCGTCTCGCCCTGTACCGCCATCGTGGCTGGGATTCCGTGCTGCGCGAGCCGCTCGACATCGGGCGGATGCAGGAAAAAACGCTCGAAGCGATGTGGCAGGCGATCGACAATCGCAAAGACCGTCTCGTCGCTTACCTGGAACGCAAGGCGAAGCTGCTCGGCATCGACAAGCTGAGCTGGTCTGACGTATCCGCTCCGGTCGGAAGCGTGCACAAAAAAGTGTCGTACGACGAGGCCGCTGCCTTGATCGTCGAGCACTTCAACCGTTTCAATCCGAGCATGGCGCAGTTCGCCCAAAAGGCGTTTGAAGAAGGCTGGATCGAGGCGGAGGACCGCCCGGGAAAACGTCCGGGCGGCTTCTGCACGAGCTTCCCTGTGAGCAAGCAGTCCCGCGTCTTCATGACGTATGCGGGAAGCGCAAGCAACGTCTCCACGCTCGCGCACGAACTGGGGCACGCGTACCACCAGCAGGTGATGTGGGATTTGCCGCCGCTCGCCCAAAACTACGCGATGAACGTAGCGGAAACCGCCTCGACGTTTGCCGAGATGATTCTCGCCGACGCTGCCGTGAAAAACGCGGCCAACGACGAAGAGCGCCTCGTGCTGCTCGAAGACAAGCTGCAATCCGTCGTCGCGTTCTTCATGAACATTCACGCGCGCTTCCTGTTCGAGAAAAACTTCTACGAGCAGCGCAAAAAAGGTCTGGTGAGCGCAGCCGAGCTGGACCGCATCATGGAAGAGGCGCAAAAGACGGCGTTCAAAGACGCCCTCGCGGAGTACGAGCCGCACTTCTGGGCGTCCAAGTTGCATTTTTACATCACGAGCTATCCGTTCTACAACTTCCCGTACACTTTCGGCTACTTGTTCAGCTTGAGCGTGTACGCGCGTGCGCTGGAAGAAGGCGAGAGCTTCGCGGCAAAATACGATGCGCTCCTGCAGGACACCGGCCGTCTGATGGTCGAGGATTTGGCGAAGAAGCATCTGGGCGAAGACATGACGACCGTCGAGTTTTGGCAAAAAGCAGTCGACCTGGCTGTGGCAGACATCGACGAGTTCCTGCGCCTGACGTAAAAAAGCAATTAGAAAACCTTGCGTATAGATTGGTGAGTCAAGCAGCCTGTTGCTTCGGTGACAGGTTGCTTTTTTTATGCGGAAAAGAATTGGCCCGCTTCTCTCTCGTATAAAGGCCGTTTTTGCCTCCATTCGTAGAGATTTTGTAAAGCTGCCGTCAAAAGCTTCGGATAACTTTTACCTGCGCTTTACCGAAATCCCGCTGTTCGTTTCGTACAGTAAAAGCGAAAGGGATAGCATGCAAAGGGAGGGATTATCATGGACACTGCCAGCCATCTTTTGCTCGGGGTCACGCTCGCGGGCCTGGCCCAGCTCACTCCTGCCGTTGCGCACGATCCGGTGTTGGCGCAAGCGGTCATGGTCGCAACGGTAGTCGGCTCTCACGCCCCCGATTTTGACACGGTGGCCAGACTTCGCGGCATCTCTTTTTACATCCGTTTTCATCGGGGAATCACTCATTCGCTTCCCGCCTTGTTCCTCTGGCCGCTCCTCATCTCGCTTCCCGTCGCCTGGGGCTTCGGGCAGATGGAGCATTGGGGCATGTTGTACGGCTGGACGTTGTTGGCCGTCGTGCTACACGTCTTCCTCGACATGCTGAATGCGTACGGTGTCCAGTGCATCCGGCCGTTCAGCCGCCGCTGGGTGCACCTCGACGTGCTGGCGATTTTCGAACCGTTTTTGTTTGCGCTTCATTTGACGGCGGCCGTTTGGTGGATCGGCTTCGGCGGGGAAGCTGCCGTGCTGTTTCCTGCCGCCTACGCCATTACGTTTGCGTACATCGGCGTGCGCGCCTGGCAGCACCAGCGCCAGGTCAAACGGGTGAAAAGCGCCTTGAACACAGACGGCGTCTGCCATGTTTTGCCCAGCTTCCATCCGTTTCGCTGGCGATTCGTGATTGAGGCGGAGCAGCGGTTTTATACGGGAAGAATCGAGTATGACCACGTGCTCTTGGAGGACGTCTACCCGAAGCAGTACCGCGACGAGATCATTCAGGCGACTGTCGGCGTGGACGGCGTGCGCGCTTTTCTCGGCTTCGCCCAACGAATCCACGTCACCTGGAAGGAGCGCCAGGACGGGTATGAGGTCACCTGGAGCGACGTGCGCTTCTGGTACGACCGGAAGCTGCCGTTTGGCGTCGACGTGGTGCTCGATCGCGAGCTGAACGTGGTGGAATATCGGCTCGGCTGGCGCAAAAAAGCGTGGGACCCGCCTTTTGTCTGAGCAAAAACAGGTTCGCTTGCTGCTAACTCCGTCAGAAACCTGGCGGGGTTTTTTGCTGGGGAAAGGTGCACTTGCTGTCTGCTTGGGGGAAGGGCTCGAGAAGGGGCACTCGCTGTCAACTTGCACCCCTCCCTCCCCTTGCAAGCAAAGCCGCGAAAAAACCGCGTACTCCAATCCCCCAATAGCCATGCTCTTTTCAAAAGCAAACAGAAGTGATACACTGAAAAAAATAAAAAGTTCGATGGTGATCGAATGAACAACTCATATTCAATAAAAATCGAATGGTCTGTCGTTTATGAATGCATCATCAGCCTGTATGCATTTATTCACGAAAAGGAAAGAAAGCATTTGCAGCTCGGCAACGCCTGGATGGAAGAGACGAAGAAGCAGCTCCCGGACGCTTTTGCCGACGAGCTGGCGGACGAGCGCTGGGAGGTGCTGCACAGGCTGGTGCTCCTGGTTGCGCAAAGCCCGCAGAAAAAATCGGTCGATGATTTTCTCGGGTGGCTGGGAAGCATTCCGCCGGGAGAAATCTACGAGCGGCTGGCTCCGTGGGTGGACACGATTCCGCTCAACCTCGGCGAACTTCGCGACCATAGCGTGTCGCTTTTGGCGCGGTGGAACGAGCATTACTTTTCCAAGCTCGCGCCGGCGATTTTGGCAAGCCTGGAGCGAAGCGCCGCCGAAATGGCAAAGCAGGCGCAAAACATGTCGCCCATCGAGCTGGTCGACCATGCCTCAAATGGGCTCTGGATCGAGCCGGTCCCGGAACTGCGGGAGGTGGTGCTCATTCCCCAGTACCATTGCGCTCCGACCTCGGTGCTCGACTTTTACCGCGGCCTCGCCACTTGCTTGTATCCGGTAAAAGATGCCGGACAGGCACAGTCGCAGCCGCTAACGGAGCTGTTGCCACTCACCCAGTGTCTCGCGGATGAAAAGCGGCTGCACATCCTGCGCTGCCTCGCTGAAAAAAACTGCACGCTGGGAGAGTTGCAGCAGCAAGTGTCGCTTGCGAAAAGCACCGTCCATCATCACGTGACGGCGCTTCGCCGGGCCGGGCTGATTCGCGCGCACTACGCAGGCAGCACGACCGTTTCCTCCTACAGTCTGCGCGAATCGTTTGTCGATCGCCTGCCTGTTTTGCTGCGTTCGTTTTTGCACAGCCGTAAGTAAGGAAACAGGCTCATCCGAGCGGATTGGGCCTAAGAGAAGGCAGGGAGAACAAAAGATGAGCAAGTGGAGAACGGCTTTTGCGGCGTATCATCCGATTGTGCATTTGCTGATGGCGGGAACGGTATTTGTCAGCCTGACGCAGTCGATGAGCATGCCATTTTTGGCGATTTATCTCAGCGAAACGACGACGCTCACGCCTGCCTACATCGGGCTGATTATTGGTGCGGGGCCTTTGGCCGGGACTGTCGGCGGTTTTCTGGGCGGGATTTTATCGGATTTGTTCGGGCGGCAGAAGCTGATGCTGCTCTCCATGCTGTTGATGGCCGCAGCGTTTGCAGGGTTTGTCTTTTTGGCGCATCCGCTTTTCCTCCTGCTCATCAGCCTGTTGCTCGGGTTGGCGGCGTCGTTTTACGGCACAGTGTCGAAGGCGATGATGGGAGATTTGACAGCGGAAGAAAAACGATTTCGCGTGTTTTCCAATCGCTATTTGGCGATTAACCTGGGGGTAGCCGTCGGCCCGATGCTGGGCGCGTTTTTGGGGATTTCCGGCAGCGGGATCGCGTTTATGCTGACGGCGTGTTCTACGGTGCTGTTTGCGGTCGTGCTGGGGATCGCCTGCCAAAAGTATCAGGTGTCCGCTCATGCAGCCGCCGGGCAGAGCGCTGAAAAAGCGAGCTTGCCGCAAATCTGGAACGTGCTGAAACGAGATGTCGCTCTGCTGGCTTTTGTCGTGGGGGGAATCTTGCTGGTTACGGTGCACGGGCAAATGTCCGTCACGCTGTCCCAGTATTTGCGCGAAAATATGGCAGAAGGCGTGGCCCTGTTCGGAGTGATGATGAGCGCCAACGGCATTACGGTGCTGCTGTTGCAGGTGCCGTTGACGAGGCTGGTCGAGCGCTACTCCCTGTTTTCGCGGATTGCCGGGGGAGCCGCGCTGATGGCAGTCGGCGAGCTGGGCTTCGCTTTTTCTGCCACCTGGAGCTGGTTCGTGGCGGCGATGATCGTGTTTACGTTGGGCGAAATCTTGATTGTGCCTGCCGAGTACGCGCAAATCGACCAGATCAGCCCGGCGAACATGCGAGGCACCTACTACGGCGCGCAAAGCGTCAGCATGCTGGGCAGCTTTCTCGGGCCTTGGGCGGGAGGCATGGTGCTTCACGCTTACGGCGGGCCGCCGATGTTTGTGCTGATGGCCGCTCTCGCCATGATTAGCGTCATTTTTTACGGGCTGGGCCGCAGGCTGCACGAAAAGCGGAGCAGGCAGGACGGCGTCCAGATGAAGACCGTCAGTTAGGGGAGAGGCTGAAGATTGCCTTTTTTCACCAATTGTCATACAATAAAAAGCAATTCTTTTCAAAAGGGGAAATGTTGATGTCGGTGTGTGTTCTTAACTAGGCAAAATTGGATAAGGTTCTCCCGTGCTTTTGCAGCAAAAAAGCCACGAATTTGGTGGTTTGTTTTGCGATGCCAAAAAGGGAGACTCCATTAGTTAAGAACATCGGTCATCCACCTACCCAATCTCATCAACTGCCGGAACCGTGCTCTTTGGCGCGGTTTTTTTGTACAGATAAGAATGGATAAAATTCTTATTCAGTATAAAGGCAACGAAGGCTGCGGCAATGACTTGGCGCAGCCAGGTTGTCTAACGCCATTGGCGGCGTTGTCAGCGGCAGCGAATTTCTGCTAGCAAGGCAGAGGGGAGCCATTTTGTTCTTCTCTGCCTTTTTGCGTGGGAGAGGGGAGGAATCATCCCTTATGAAAAGAGGCTTACTCATGCGTAACTATATCGAAGAAATCTATCAAAACGTGCAACTGCAGGAAGGACCAACCGCAATCGAGCAGTTTCTCGTGCATTGCTATTTCCAGCCGGGAATGCCGACCAAAGAGCTGGTGAGAAAACTCATGCTGCCCGTTCCGGTTGCGACGGCGATCAAAAAAGAGCTGATCCGGGCCGGGGCGCTGCAAGCGACAAACGGCTTGGCTTGCACCGAAGACGGCCGGGCTTACACGGAAAACGTATTGGGCTTCGGCGGACTGGACCGGAAGCTGTTCGACAGACTGATGCAGGACGAAGCCGCCTGGAAAATAGAGCTGCCCGAGCTGTCTCAGGAACTGCGACAAATTTTGTCCCGGCGCCCACAAGCCAACGTGCAGCTCGACCAGGCGAAGTGTACGGCAGAGACGAGTTTGCGCCGGGCGATCCTTTGCCTGCGAAACCATGCGCTCGTCGGCAAAAAAATATTGTGTGTGGGCGACGACGATTTGGTCAGCGTCTCGCTTGCCTTGCTGCTCAAACGGCTGTTTCCGGGGAAGGAAGTAGCCTCCGGGCGGATCGAGGTAGTCGATATCGACGAGCGCTTCCTGCAATTCATCACAGAGGTGGCGAAGCAGCATGCCTTGCCGATCCGCTGCCATCGCGCCGATTTGCGCCAGCCGCTGCCGAAGAAATTGCACCGGCAATACGACTGCTTTTTTACCGATCCGCCCTATACGCTGCAAGGGATGTCCCTGTTTTTGTCGCGGGGAATCAGCGGCTTGCAAAAACGCAAAGGACTGCCGATTTTCCTCTCCTTTGCCCACAAGTCTCCCGATTTTGCGTTGCGCATGCAGCAGCAGTTCGTGCAGGCGGGGGTGAGCGTCCGCGAAGTCATCAGCCATTTCAACGAGTACGAAGGGGCGCAAATGCTGGGCGGAAAAGGGCAAATGATCGTGCTTGCCACTACCGAACAGACGGCGCCGATCGTGGAGCATGCCTTCACGGAGCCGCTTTACACCGGAGAAGAAGCGCGCTCGCAGCGTTTGTACCGTTGCCAAAAATGCGCCCACGTCAGCAAGGTCGGGGCCAGAGAACAGGTAGCGACGATCGAAGTGTTGAAAAGCAAGGGCTGCCCGCGCTGCCGCCATGCGCGCTTTGCGCTGATTGCGCGCCGCCCTTCCAATCGCGACTGATTGTCCAGCGTCCGGCATATGGTAGAAGTGAGGGGGGTGCGACTATGGCCTACGAAAAGGCGTTCACTGTCTTGCGGATGACAACAGGCTTGCTGTTTTTGCTGCACGGACTGGCGAAGCTGCAAAAGGGGATGGACGCTGTCACGCAAATGTTTGGCGATCTCGGCTTGCCGTGGTGGCTCGCCTATTTGGTGCTGGGGATCGAGTTGATCGGCGGGCTCGCCTTCCTGCTCGGCATCGGGGCGAAATACGCGGCCTGGGGGCTGGCGGGGGTCATGACAGGGGCGATTGTGACCGTGAAGTGGAAGCAAGGATTTATCGGCGGATACGAGTTGGACCTGATATTGCTTGCGGTCACGATCTGCGTCGGCTTTCAGCAGACAAAAGCAAGACCCGGCTAGGGAAAAGGCGCAGCCGGGTCTTTTGCATTTATTGGTCCGTCTCCAGATGCTCGTAGCTGTCGGCAGATACAGCGGCAAGCAAAGGCGTTTTTTCCTGGCAGTAGTACAGGTGCAACTCGTGCATGGCCCGCGTGCAGGCGGTGTAAAACAGCTTGCGCTCGCTTTCCTCGCTGTAGCTTGCCGAGGACGCGTCGTAAATGATGACGGCGTCGAACTCGACTCCTTTTGCCAAGTACGCCGGGATGACGAGACAGCCGGTATCGTAGGACAAGGTCGAGGTCGTAATCAACCGGATCGGCATGCGGCTGGCCAGCCGTTCATGGGCTTGCTCGGCTTCTGCTGCCGTTTTCGTAATGACGGCAATCGTCTTGTGCCCGTTTGCCAGCAGCTTTTGGATGCGCTCTTCAATCTGCTTCGCGAGAGCGTCGCGGTTGTGCACCTTCGTCACAGTGGGCACCAGCCCCGCGCGGTTGAACGGCTCAATCCGCTCGCCGCCTTCCACCAACTGCCGCGTGAACTGGACGATGGGCAAGGTCGAGCGGTAGCTTTTCGTCAGGACGAACGTCTCCGTCTCCTGCGGTTCAAACAGCGACGCGACAGTGCCGAAGCTCTCGTTGTGGAACGCGTGCGCGTAAATCGCCTGGTTCCAGTCGCCGAGCACCGTCATTTTGGCGCGCGGAAACAGGCTCTTGATGAGCGCAAACTGGAAGGCAGAGTAGTCCTGGGCTTCATCGAGGAAAACGTGGCGGACGAGATTGTTCGTCTGCTGGCCTTCCAGCCGCTCCTGCAAGTACAGGTAGGGCGGAATGTCTTCCTGGGCAAGCTGTGCCTGTTTGGTTTGCGCAAGCGTCATGGAGCAGATTGCGGGCCACGCCTCCGGAATTTGACTTTGTTCGTCCGGCAGCAGTTGACCGAGCAGTTGAGGATTGGCATAAAACTGCTCGTAAGTGGCCTTCGTATCAATAAATTGCAGCGCGGCAACAAAGTCGCGAATCGGCTGGAAATGCTGTTTGACGATCCGCTTTGCCAACAGCTCCTGTTCGCGGTCAAAGTCGTCGAACGAGTCCTCGCGAAACTGCTTTTTGCGGCGCAATTGCTGGTAGGCGGCGGCAAATGCGTCTTTGTCGAGCATTTCCATTTCGTCCTCGACCCACGGCTGCGTCCGTTCACGCCGCTCCAGTTGCTTGACTTCTGCCAGCAATGCTCGGGCTACCAGGCTCATCCGGTTTGGAATCGGCAGGGAGGTGTCCATCGCATAAAACAGCTCGTGGATGTGCGCGGCGGATATAAGCGTCCGGTTGCGGAATACAATCGGGCGAAACACAATGCCGGCCTGCATCAGCCGCTTGGCGTACTGATCCATGACCCGCAAAAACAGCGTGGACGATTTGAAGCGGATGGCGGCCAGCCGCGCCGCGTAATCCGGCTGGTCTTTTGCCGTAAGCACGTACTCCATCTGTTCCAGCGGGTCTTCCAGGCGAAAGTCGTCGCCAAGCCGATGCTCCGCATATTCCTGGAAGGTCGTCTGCTGCATGTTTTCCTCGCCCAGCTCCGGCAAAACCGTCGAGATGTAGCTGTTGAACAGCGAGTTGGGGGAGAACAGGACGATCTGCTCCGCAGTCAACGTCTTGCGGTAGCGGTAGAGCAAATAGGCGACGCGCTGCAGCGCCGCAGACGTTTTGCCGCTGCCAGCCGCCCCGGAGACGATCAGCAGCCGGCTTTTTTCGTTGCGGATGATCCGGTTCTGATCGCGCTGGATCGTGGCGACGATGCTGCGCATTTGCGAGTCGGCTTGTTTACCCAACACTTCCTGCAGCAGCTCGTCGCCAATCGTCACGCCTGTATCGAACATGTGGAGCAGCTTCCCGTCGCGGATGATGTATTGCCGTTTACACGTAATCTCGCCGGAAACGACTCCGCTTGGCGTATCGTACTGGGCAGGGCCCGGCGAATAGTCGTAGTACAGGCTGGAAATCGGCGCGCGCCAGTCGTAGACGAGAAAATGCTCGTCGTTTTTGTCCAATAGCGACGCGATGCCTAAATAAATGCGTTCGGAGCGAGGCTCCGTTTCTTCGCGAAAATCAATTCGGCCAAAATAGGGAGAGTGCAACAACCGCTGCATGGTACGCAACTGATGCAGGGCATGACGGTGGCTGCGCTCCCGCTCGGACAATACTTCAGCCTGCTGCTTGATGCTGACGTAAGTTTCGATCGCCTCGGTGGCATCCTCGAAGTTGACTGTCACATCGTCCCAAAAATGCTTGCGGATTCCGACAATATCTTCACTCACGACTTTTACCTGCTCCTTGAGCTCGGAAATCCGTTTGCTGATTTCTGCGACGACTGTCTCAACCCGTTGTTGCTCGTTTTGCCTGTCTTGCTCAGTAGCGCTCATGGTACCGCTCCTTTTTCATTCCCCATTTTTGATCTGAAGGTTTGACAAATGAAATCCAATGTGGTACTATTATATTGGGATTATAGTGAACATATATCGAGAAGTAACCTAAAGACCAATTTCCATTGTAGCAGACGGGAATTGGATTTTCAACATGCGTGTGTAGAAAAAATAACGGAGTCGATAGCGAAGACGGTGCGAGAGGCATGCGTCTTCGTTTTTTTGTGTTTGGGTTGGGGGAAGGGGGCGGTTGGTCGCTGCTCGGCAGGGTGTAGCTTGTGGGGCTGGGTCTCGTCCTGCGCATATTTGTGCCTCGTCCGCACGATTGCATCGCGCCCGCACAAATGCGCCGTTCGCAGGATTGCGCCCCGTCCGCACAAATGCGCCCCGTCCGCACAAATGCGCCCCGTCCGCACAAATGCGCCCCGTCCGCACAAATGCGCCCCGTCCGCACAAATGCGCCCCGTCCGCACAAATGCGCCCCGTCCCGCACAATTGCACCGCGCCCGCAGGATTGCGCCCCGTCCACGCACTTGCGCCCCCCACGCCCGTTTGCTCCATATCCCGCACATCTGCTTCTACCCACCAAAACGTATGTAATGGGAAAAAGCATCGGGCTTTTTCCTTTTTTACTGTCATGCCTCATACAAAGGCTGCTCCCACCAGTTCACGCAAAACGAAAAGGACGACTTTTCCCCTGCATCCGGCACACGGACGACCATCGCCATTCCCGGACCGATCACCCACTGACCGTGCGGCTCGGAGCCTGTCGTTGTCAGCGGTGGGATGATCCGGGTGGACGCGAATACGCCATCCCGTTCGCCGTGAGCGCTGCCTGAGCCGAACATGATTTGCCCCTGGGCGGCGGGACAGGCAGCGAGCTGGATGTAGCCGGATGTCACCTGGCTGGACGTCTTCGCCTTGCCGATGCTGCTCGCTTTGCCAAACCAGATGTGCGTTTCGAGGGGAGCGGGAGAGAAGTTGGTGAGGAGCCACTGGTTTACGTATAAAAGGACGCTGGAGCGCAGCGGGTTGACCAGGGAAGCCAAGCCGTGCTCGCCGTCCGAAGCTTCTATTTTTTCCGTTTGTCCCATGTACGATTTGCACGGATCGGCCAGCGGGTGGGCGTAAGGGCTGTTTCTGCTCAGTTGGGCCGGGGGAGGCGGCGTGGGAAAAGGAAAGTATCCCATCTGCATGTACATGTCAGGCAGGCCGTAATAGTAGGAGGGACGCGCGTAGGGGGGCTTTGTCATGATTTCCTCTCCTTAGCGATTCAGTTAGTGCCAGCCCTACAGCATATGGCATACGTCCAGCGAGGGTGCCGCCGGGCTGAGAGGACAGAGCGGCGTGCTGGTCAGCATTCTCTCCTGAAACAAAAGAAAAACGCCCAAATCGTCGAGGATTGGGCGTAAGTGCGCAGCAAGACAGGGGTTACGAGACAACTTTCCAGGCATGGATGGCGAGCAGCGCCCAGCCCGCGAGGAACAGCACGCCGCCAATCGGCGTAATCGCGCCAAGCACCTTGATACCGGTCATCGCCAGCGTGTAGAGGCTGCCGGAGAAAATCAGCGTCCCGGCGGCAAAGCACCATCCGGCCCAGACGAGGCCCGAAGAGTCCGGGTACCATTTGAGCAGCAAGGCGACGAGCACGAGCGCCAGAGCGTGAGTCGTCTGGTAGGTCACCCCGGTATGGAAAATGCCAAGTGAATATTCGTCCAGCTTTTCTTTCAGGGCGTGAGCGCCAAATGCGCCAAGCGCGACAGAAAGAAAGCCGCTAATACTGCCCAGCAGCAAAAACAGCTTCATGCGTGATTCACTCCTTCTACGTTCTCCATTATGCACATGTGTCCACCTTTATTGTACCGCACAACGATGGCCCATGCCCAATTGCAATTTGATGAACAGCACGCCGGACAATCGTACAGACCGCTTGTCAGCTTCCGACATAGAGTGAAGTAGTGCAGCGGCTTCATTTTCAGGCTGTTGTCTAGGGAGGTGACGTGGACATGAGCAAATGGCTTTCCTTGGCTGGTGGTCTTCTCGGTGGCTACGCTTTGCTGGAAACTCCGTTGGATGGCACGTTCTTGAATGGGCTGAATCCGGTTGTGGATGGAATTGGCCTCATCACCATGCTGGTCTTCTCGGGCGCACTTATTTATACTGGCGTGCGCGACTGGTTCCAGAAATAAGGACAACACAAAACGATAACAAAGGCGCTTCCTGATGTGGGGGCGCTTTTTCTTGCTCCCAAAAACAGACAAAGACCGTTTTTTCACAAGAACGCTGGCGTCTTTTCCCCATCAGCCCCATATACATAAAGTAGGCTTTGGCGAATGGAGGGGGAAATGCAATGACAGGCGACGAGCGCAAAGAACTGGAGCGATCCATTGATGAGATCACGGAGATAGCCAAGGGGTTCAACCTTGATTTTTATCCGATGCGATACGAAATTTGCCCGGCGGATATCATTTATACGTTTGGCGCGTACGGAATGCCGACCAGGTTTTCGCACTGGAGCTTCGGGAAGAGCTTCTACCGCATGAAACTCCAATACGACCTGAACCTGAGCAAAATTTACGAGCTGGTCATCAATTCCAACCCGTGCTACGCGTTTTTGCTCGACGGCAACTCGCTGATCCAAAACAAGCTGATCGTAGCCCACGTGCTGGCCCACTGCGACTTTTTCAAAAACAACATGCGCTTCTCCAACACGAATCGCGACATGGTCGAGAGCATGGCCGCCAGCAGCGAGCGGATTCGCCAGTACGAGATCGAGTACGGCAAGGAAGCGGTGGAAAACCTTCTGGATGCGAGCCTGGCGATTCAGGAGCACATTGATCCGAGCCTGCTTCGTCCCAAGCTCAGATGGAAGCGGGAGTCTGAGGAGCCGACGAAAAAAGGCAAGGTCGAGCGCACTTCGCCATACGACGACCTGTGGCGACTGGACCGCAAAGAAAAAGTCGAGGCCGATCCGGCCAAGCAAGTGCGCAAATTCCCGCCCGAGCCGGAAAAAGATTTGCTGCTGTTCATCATGGAGTACAGCGATGTGCTGGACGATTGGCAGCGCGATGTGCTGACGATTATCCGCGACGAGATGCTCTATTTCTGGCCGCAGTTGGAGACGAAGATCATGAACGAAGGCTGGGCGACCTACTGGCATATGCGCATCTTGCGCGAGCTGGATCTGACGGAGTCGGAGACGATTGAATTTGCCAAGCTGCATTCCTCGGTCATCCAGCCGTCGACGACGAGCATTAATCCATATCATTTGGGCTTGAAAATTTTCGAAGACATTGAACGACGCTGGGACAATCCGACAAAAGAAGAGCAGGAGCGCTTCGGACGCAAGCCGGGAGAGGGACGGACGAAAATTTTTGAAGTGCGCGAGCTGGAGTCGGACATCAGCTTCATTCGCAACTTCCTGACGAAAGACCTGGTGAGCGATCTGGACCTGTACATGTTCGGCAAGCAGGGCAACGACTGGGTCGTGACCGAAAAGCAGTGGGAGCAGGTGCGCGACGGGCTTGCTGCCACGCGGGTCAACGGCGGCTTCCCGTATGTGCTGGTGCACGATGGAGACTACTTGCGGACTGGCGAGCTGCTGCTCAAGCATCACTTTGAAGGACTGGAGCTGGACGTGAAGTACGTGGAGAAGACGCTGCCCTACATTTACACGCTGTGGGGAAAAAATATCCACCTGGAGACGACAGTGGAAGATCGGCAAGTGATATTTACGTACGATGGCAAAAAGGTGCACCGCCGCTTTTTGTGAAGCGAAAGAAAGCCGTACGTCCGGTGGAAGGCATAGCCGGATGTACGGCTTTTCTGCTGCGCCGGGCAGGATTTAGCCGCGGATTGTGGAAATTTTTCGAAGAAAGAGCGGTTTACCTACTTCCCGGGAGGTTCTTCACATGACAAAGCACGTAGCGGTTATCGGATCAGGGGTTATGGGGCATGGGATCGCCCAGCTTTATGCGCTGGCAGGCTTCCCTGTTTCGCTGTATGACCTGCAGGAAGAATTGCTGCACAAAGCAAAGGCGAGCATCGAACAGAGTCTGGCGCTGCTGGAACAAGAGGGAGTCATTACCGGACAAGACAAGTCCAATGCGCTGGAGCGGATTACGCTGACTACCGATTTGCAGCAGGCGGTGGCCGATGCCGATGTGATTACAGAAGCGGTGCCGGAAGTGATCGAGCTGAAGTGGCAGTTGTTTGCGACGCTGGAGCAGTACGCGAAGCCGGAGGCGATCATCGCGTCCAACACCTCGACGTTTTCGATTGCGCGGCTGATTGAAAAAGCACAGTCGCCGCACCGTTTTATCATCACCCACTTTTTCAATCCGGCGCAGCTCGTGCCGCTGGTCGAGATTGTCCGCCACGAAAAGACGGCGGAGGATGTCGTCAGAGCGACAGTCGAGCTGATGAAGCGGATTGGCAAGGCGCCTGTGCTCCTGAAAAAAGATGTGCCAGGCTTTATCGCCAACAGGCTGCAAGCGGCGCTGATGAGAGAGGCGTTTCATTTGCTGGCGGAAGGCGTGGCTGACGCGGAGGAAATCGACACGGTCATGAAAGAAGGCATCGGGTTTCGCTGGGCGTTTGTCGGTCCGATCGAAACGGCGGACTTCGGCGGCCTCGATACGTGGAAGCGGGTTATGGACAATTTGGCGCCAGAGCTGGACCAGTCCACAACGGCTCCGGCGATCATCGCCGAGCGCGTGGAAAAAGGCGAGCTGGGAACCAAATCCGGAACGGGCATCTACGCGTACGAGCGCACCTCTGTCGCAGAAAAGCTGCATGCCAGAGATGAGCAGTTCATCCGTTTGGCCAAGCTGAAAAAAAGTCGCTAGAGCGAAAGCTGGGCACAAAAAGGTCGGGGTTGATCCCGGCCTTTTTGGCGTCGAAGATGAGCAATTTTCTTGCGCCATCTGCCAAAAGCACGTTGATTTTCGCCCGGTTCACGGTTGCGATATAAATGACGTATCCGCTTCTCGATACGACAGTACGCCAGTTTCGATCGAATTCCGAACGCAGAACCCGGCTGGAGTACACTTGATTTTCCACGCGTGTCGCCGTTTTTTTCATATGCGATTAACACCTCCTGTCCCTTTCACTGTATGCAGCAGCATGGCAATGGTGTGGACAAGTGTGCGTAGATAAGCCCCTATTTTTGTTGCATCGGACTGGCAAGCGTACTATGATAGCAGCAAGGACGGCAACTGCAGTGCTATAGCCTGCAGGCGTGCCGGGGAAAAAGGAGTGAGCGAGCATGGCAAAAAGCAACGCACGCAAGCAGCGGGAAAAGCTGGCGCGGGAAGGCAAGCGCAACCCGGAGCTGAACAGAAGCATCTTCGCCTTTGCCGACATGAGGCAGCGGACGACGAAGACCAAAGCGGAAAAACTGAATCAGCAAAAGCACAAGAGGTCGTTATCCTGGCAAAGTGATGACGGCCTTTTTCGTTGCCGTTTTTCTGTCCCCTGTTTTGTGATAGCATGTAGCCAATAGCCAGCGCGATGAGGTGAATCCATGGAAAACACTCCCTTTACCGTTTAGCGGCTGCTGCAGCTACCCGTTTTTCGCGGAGCGGAAATCATGGCCGGACACGAAGGAATTTCCAAAGAAATCTACTACATAAGCTCCGTCGAAATGCCTGATCTGACAGGGTTTCTCCGCCCGAACGAGCTGATTATCACGACAGGCTACGCGTTTCGCCACGAGCCGATGCTGCTCTGTCGGCTACTGGATGAGATGCACCGGATCGGCAGCTCGGCAATCGGCATCAAGACGAGAAGAGTCATCCAGGAAGTGCCGCCCGAGGCGCTGTACAAGAGCAACCTGTACGGCATTCCGCTGGAAATTTTCGCGAAATACCGCTCGACGCATCGGCAAAATCTGGTGAAACTTCGATCTCGTCCGCGACCTTTGGCGCAGCGAACAGATTGTTGATTCCGATCGGGATTCCGTTTGCGATGAACTTGCCGGAGCTGATCGTGCCGATGCTGATTGGGGCAGGGCTGGCCATGTTTGTCGATACCGCGGCTGGGCACGTTCCCGGACCTCATCATGACGCTCGATGCGAAGACAGCGAAGCCAATCGTCTCGGCCGAGATCGAAAAAGGCCAGCCACTCGCAGTCATTCACGTGCCGCAGGAAAACTTGATTCTCGGTGCGACGATGCGCAACAAAGAGCTGCTCGCGGCGGTAGAGGGCGCAGTAGGCAAACAAATTTTGACGTATCTGTTTGGCTGATTGTTCAAAAACGTTTGATTCCGCATCACGAGCCAACCCCGCTGTACCAATCAGGGAGGAACAACGATCTCGTTGAAGCAAACGATGACGAAGCACAGATCGTCCGCCGCTACGGCTCCATGAAAATTTTCCGGACTTTGGGCGGGGAAGCGGCAGAGTAAGCAAGCAACGGGGAGCCCGTCGTCTTGTCCGCCGCGCTCATGGCGAAGCTTGTTTCGGAATGGGTATAGCGTGAAAAAAGAAAGCCGGCCGGGGACTGGCTTTTTGGCGGAGGGGAACCAAGGCTGCACGGAGCTTTTCGTTTGCGAACAGGCAGATTGGGTTGTAGGAAACGGCGGGATTGCTTATGCTAGGAGGACAGCTATAAGCAGAAATGAGGCATGCGCGAATGAATGAGCGTGTTACTGGCGCGTCCAGCCCAGCCGTCCATCCCGAGTGCGCGAGGGCGATCCGGCAGCTTTTGCAGTTGCAGGAGCCGAAGCGCGAAGACTTTTTGGCGCTTCGCACGTACGGCAATGATCGTTATTCGTCCATGGGCTGGGAGGAACTGCAATCGTATATAAATGAAAAGACGGTAGTCATCGTCGAGCAGTTTGAAAACGAGCAAAACATCATGTCCGCGCTGCGCTGGGTTGCGCGAGGGCTGCCCGTCTGGCACGCGATTCGCAAAGTGAAGGCGGATTACTCCGTGTACGGATACAAGGGGCAAAGCTGAGCGGGCTGCTCGCACCAGCCTCGCCCGGCACGTCCAAAATGCAAAGAGAAGAAAAGTCTGTCAGAGTGACAGACCTTTTCTATTTTTGATAACGCTTACGGCAAAAAAGTGCAGGCAAATCCGAAAAAAATACTGCACGCGAAAATGAAAAGGTCTATTATTGTCACTATCATCATCTTTGGAGGGGGCCATCATGACAGAATTCTTACTTAGCTTACTACAGATCATCATCGTCAATCTGGTCTTGAGTGGGGACAACGCCGTCGTGATCGCGCTGGCTTGTCGCAACTTGCGTCCAGAGTTGCAAAAGAAAGCAGTCTTCTGGGGCGGCTTCGGAGCGATCGGACTGCGGGTCATCCTGACCTTTATTGCTATTTGGCTGCTCCAGATCCCGTTTGTTCAGGTGGTCGGGGGACTTTTGCTCATCTGGATTGCCGTCAAGCTGCTGAAGGGCGAGGAAGAGGAGACCCATATTGGCGGCGGCTCGAACATGTTGGAGGCGCTGAAAACGATTATTTTTGCCGACCTCATCATGAGTCTGGACAACGTCATTGCTGTGGCGGGGGCTGCGAACGGAAACATGCTGCTCGTCGTCATCGGACTTGCCGTCAGCATCCCGCTGATTATTTGGGGCAGCCAGTTGCTGATGCTTTTGATGAACCGTTTTCCGGTCATCGTGCTGTTGGGGGCGGCTTTGCTCGGTTACACCGCAGGCGAGATGATCGTCGGCGACAAAGTAGTCGGAGCGTTTCTGGAAGGGGTGTTGCCAGCGCTGCACATCATTTTGCCGGTCGCTTTGGCACTGGTGGTCATTGCTGTTGGCACGTACCTGAAGCGCAAGCGTGAAAAATCAGGGGAGGACCGCGTCGCACAAGACCACGCGGAGACACTGTAGCCATGGAATATCGGGACTGGTCGATTCTCCAGACGCTTTATCGGGAACAAAACATCACCCGGACGGCAAAAAGTCTGTACTTGTCCCAGCCTGCCCTGACCAAACGGCTGCGGCAGATCGAAAAAGAGTTTGGCGTGCAAATTGTCCAGCGCGGCAGGCGAGGCGTCCACTTTACGCCAGAAGGGGAGTATTTGGCGAGTTGCGCGGATGAAATGCTTTTGCGTCTGCGCAAAATCAAGGAGCACGTCGCCAATATGGGCGAGCAGGTGAGCGGCACGCTGCGGCTGGGCGTCTCCAACTATTTTGCCCACTACAAGCTGCCAGGTCTGTTGAAGCTGTTCAAGCAGGAGTATCCGCTGGTAGAGTTCAAGGTCGTGACGGGCTGGAGCAAAGACGTGTACCAGTCTGTGTACAACCAGGATGTGCACGTCGGTTTTGTTCGCGGCAATTACAATTGGCCGGATGGCAAGCTGCTGTTGTTTGAGGAGAGCGTGTGCATCGTCTCCAAAGACCCCGTCGATGTAGCCGACCTGCCGAGCCTGCCGCGCATTGACTACAAGACAGACCCGCTATTGCAGGCGCTGGTGGACAGTTGGTGGGCCGAAAACTACTCTTCGCCGCCCCGGATTGGAATGGAAGTGGACAAGGCGGATACGTGCGGCGAAATGGTCGCAAACGGACTCGGCTACGCCATTCTCCCCCGCCTGGTCGCAAACGGCAAACAAAACTTGTACCTGATCGAAATTAAGGACGCCGCGAACAAGCCCGTCAAGCGCAGCACCTGGATGTTTTACCACAAGGCTTCCCTGGAGCTGCAAAATGTGAGAGCCTTCGTGAACTTCATGCAGCGCATGGATTTTCCGCATTCGTATTAAACGCCAACAGAGCGGGCGACCAGCCGCGGACCGCTGCTTCGAGAACAGGATGACTTCTCGAAGGCAGCGTTTTTCTTTTTCTGCCATTCGCGCAAGGAATCGTCCGCGATAACGAATGGCTATTTTTCAGATGGCTTTTTCTGGCGTACACTGGAGGTACAGCAAGAGAGCAACAAAAGCAACGTCAGACAAGAAAAGAGGGATCAGCATGCTTTTGCTTTTGCTTCGCATATTGCTCACGCTGCTGCTCGGTTCAGCGGGAGGCTGGCTGTTTGCCGAGGTGCTTCACAGCCCGCTGCCGTGGTTGATCGGTTCCTTGCTGGCGACTGTCGCGGCGACCATGCTCGGGGTGCAAAAGCTGTGGATTCCGGGCTGGTTCCGTCAGGCGGGACTGATTGTGATCGGCATATCGCTTGGCCTGCGCATGACGCCGGATATTTGGCAGACCATGACAGATCATATCGGTTTGATGCTGATCGCCACGCTGCTCACAGTGCTAATCAGCCTGCTCAACGCGTGGATTTTTTACAAAATGGGCAAGGTCGATCGGGTTACGGCGATCTTCAGCAATATTCCCGGCGGTCTGTCGGAAATGGTGACGATCGGCCAGTCTGTCGGCGGCAATCAACAGGTGATCTCGATTTTTCACTCGATTCGTGCGGTGACGATCGTTTTGTGCACGCCATTTTTAATCTCCTGGCTGTTTGACGGGCACGCCTCGTCTGTGGTGCTGTCGACAGGCGGTCACGTGCTGGAGTGGCTCCCGACCATTTTGCTTGTCACAGCCAGTCTGATCGGTGCGCTGGTGGCTACCCGCTGCTCCATTCCTGCGCCGTATTTGCTTGGCCCGTTGCTGATTGCCGCACTCGTCTCCCTGAATACACCGTGGACGGGCGAGAATCCGGCGCTGGCAGGAGGGCTGGTCAAAGCCGCGCAAGTGTGGATCGGAGTAAGCATCGGGCTTGGTTTTCGCAAAGAAAACATCCGAAAACAAAAGCGTTTTTTCCTGCTCGGCGCCATACATTCGCTGCTGCTGTTCGGCATGGTGACGGCGATGGCTGTGGGCCTGGCCTATTTCGCCAACATAGAAGTGGCGACGAGCATTTTGGCGACGGCGCCTGGCGGAATTGCCGAAATGAGCTTGACCGCCATGTCGATCGGGGCAGATCCGCTGCTCGTGACGGCCTTCCAGTTGTTTCGCGTCCTGTTTGTGCTCACGCTGTTTTCCTTCGGCGGGCGTAGCTGGGGAAAACGGCATCGGGCCGAGGCGGCAGCGACTTTGGACAGAACGGCCTGACGTTGGCAAAACGGAGGGCGGCAACAAAATCCGGCAGCATCAATGAGCAATAACAGAATCCGGTAGCACCAAGCGAATACGAAAGCCTGCAGCCTGTTTGCGAACAGCGAAGCTGCAGGCTTTTTTTATCGGGACAAGCAAAAATCTTCTACCGATCAACAAAAAGCGCCGCTTCACAATTAAGACACAAAGGAAAAATGTAACAATCGCTAGTTCAATAGGTTTGTGGAAAAAGTTTTGACAAATTTTCAATAAAAATTTGAACAAAACATGAACAAAAAGTGAATTTTGTGTTACAATAAGTTCAACAAAGAAAACGACGCAAGGTAAAATTCCAAAACGACAGGGGTTTTGAACCATGAATACAGATAAAAAAGCTGCTGACTTGCTGAGATGGATCGCTTGGACAGCAATTGCAATCGGCGGATTGTTGATGGCGTTTACTGCAAGCGATTTCAGAGCGGAGAACTTCCCGTTGATGGTATCCATCGGATTTTTGATCGCAGGCATGAACATTTTCATCATGAGCACGGTTTTCCGCTTGATGAATCTGCGCAAACAAGAAGTGTAACAAAACGATGCCAAATCCATAAAGGAAACCTCTCATTTCTTCCTTATATAATGAGAGGTTTTTTGTTGCCTGTAGCTGAAAAATAACGGAAACAATAGCGGAAAAACCGAACACCGCTTACGCAAATGCGCGGCGTAGCCTTCTTTTTGGAGCTGTCCAAGAGGAAGGCTTTTTTTATTTAAATTGAAAGCACAAAACGGAGGCGATCAAACTGGATATTATATCCATGTTTGGGTGTGGTTGTGCATCCAAGGGGATTCCTAACAAGAATTTGAGCAACTCGTGACTGCTTCGTGAACACTTTGTCACAGAAAAGCTACGAATTATTGAACGTCCGAAAAAACAAGTACAAAAGTTGTTCGTCTCTGCTAGTATGTATATGCGGTTATCTGGTATGTTCACTTTCGTTAAAAAAATCTCTGCTGAGTCCTGTTCGAAGATGGATTCCATCCTCTGCGTGAAAGACTCAGAGGGGAGGCGAACGCGAATAGCGGATGCACCATCAGTTTAGATGCTTGTTGTTTTGTGAAAGAGGAGGGATTAGGAGAATGAGTGGAGGAAAAATGCTGAGGCAAATCCACTTTTGGATCTTGGCAGCGTTGACCACCGTCCTGCTTTCAGGCTGTGGTAGTGAGTATCTTGTCTTGAATCCTAAGGGGCCTGTAGCAGAGACGCAGTACAATCTCATTATTATTTCCACTATATTGTGCGCTGTCATCATCGTTCCGGTTCTTGCGCTTACCGCTTTTATCGTCTATCGATATCGGGACAAACCGGACAACAAGGCACCTTACAAGCCAGAGTGGGCACACAACACGGCCCTCGAAGCAATCTGGTGGGGGATTCCGGTGGTCATCATTGCGATCCTGGGATACTTTACCGTTCGCGATACGTATGTGTTGAAAGAGTCTCCGAATAAAGAAGTAGCTCCAATGACGGTACAAGTGACCGCGTTGGATTGGAAATGGATGTTTACTTACCCTGAGCAAAACATTGCGACGGTCAACCACCTGGAGATTCCGGTTGGCGTACCGGTTCACTTCCAGATTTCTGCGGAAGCGCCAATGAACTCTTTCTGGGTACCATCGCTTGGCGGCCAGGTTTACGCGATGGCAGGGATGGCGACCGAGCTGTACTTGCAAGCTGACGAGCCGGGCGAATACGCCGGATTCAGCTCCAACTTCTCCGGTGAAAAATTCGCTCACATGCAGTTCAAAGTTGTAGCGAAGCCGAAAGAAGAGTTCGACCAGTGGGTCAAAGAAGTAAAAGGCACGAGCCCAGCAATGACGAAAGAAGATTACAACGAGCTGAAAAAACAAGGATTGTCCGAGAAAAAGCTGTACTCTGCATTCCCGGAAGGCTTGTTTGAAGAGATTGTGCAACGATACAGCCATGGTCACGATATGGACCATGTGATGAAAAAACAGCCTGCTCCGACAGGTGACAAGTCAAAAGAAACTTCGCAAGAGACGCAACAGTCGACTGATATGAGCAACATGCATGGAATGGATCATTCCAGTATGAAACATTAGGCGAAAGGGAGGAGGAATACCACGTGTGGGAGGACATTAAAGAATTTGCATCCACGTTCTTCGTAACTGGTGACCCACTGATTTACGGTGCGGACGTATCGATTGTGCTGACAATGCTCGCGATCGTGTTTGTCCTGACCAAATATAAAAAATGGGGTTGGCTCTGGCGTGAATGGCTGACTACCGTTGACCATAAACGTATCGGGATCATGTACCTGATTTCATCGCTTCTCATGCTGTTCCGCGGTGGGGTTGACGCCCTGCTGATGCGTCTGCAGTTGGCATTCCCGAATCTGGAATTTTTGCATGCCGATCACTATAACGCGATCTTTACCACTCACGGTACGATCATGATTTTGTTCATGGCGATGCCGATGATGTTCGGTTTGTTCAACATGGTCGTTCCGCTGCAAATCGGGGCGCGCGACGTTGCGTATCCGTTTTTGAACGCACTCAGCTTCTGGCTGTTTTTCCTTGGGGCGATGCTGTTCAACCTGTCTTTCGTTATCGGGGGTTCCCCGGACGCAGGTTGGCTGTCTTATCCGCCATTGTCGCAAAATGATTTCAGTCCAGGACCAGGGCAAAACTTCTGGATCTGGGGAATTCAAATCTCCGGTATCGGTAGTTTGGCAACAGGTATCAACTTTATCGTAACGATTCTCAAAATGCGTGCACCAGGTATGACGCTTACCAAAATGCCGCTGTTTAGCTGGTCTGTTCTGTCGTCCAGCATCATGATTATTTTTGCTTTCCCGATCTTGACTGTCACCATCGCACTTTTGTTCCTTGACCGCTTTGCAGGTGCGCACTTCTTCACGATGGATGGCGGCGGTAACCCGATGATGTACCTGAACCTCATCTGGATGTGGGGTCACCCTGAGGTGTACATCGTAGTTGTACCAGCGTTCGGTATTTTCTCTGAAGTTGTGGCGACATTCTCGCGCAAACGCATTTTCGGTTACAAATCCATGGTGTGGGCTTTGATGGCAATTGCGATCGCGTCCTTCTTCACATGGGCTCACCACTTCTTCACAATGGGTACAAGCGCCAGCGTTATCGCCTTCTTTGCGATCTCGACGATGGTCATTGCGATTCCGACCGGTGTGAAGGTGTTTAACTGGCTGTTTACGATGTTCCGTGGTCGGATATCCTTTAAACAACCGATGCTGTGGACCATTGCGTTCATTCCTTGCTTCCTCGTAGGGGGAGCGACAGGTGTCATGCTGGCGGTAGCTCCGGCAGACTACCAGTACCACAACAGCTACTTCCTGATCGCCCACTTCCACCAAGTGTTGATCGGTGGGGTTGTGTTCGGTTACCTGGCAGGTATTTACTACTGGTGGCCAAAACTGTTCGGCTTCAAGCTGGATGAGAAGCTGGGACGTTGGGGCTTCTGGTTCTGGAACATCGGTTTCTATATTTGCTTCATGCCGCAATACGCGCTTGGCTTTATGGGTATGACTCGCCGTTACTACACATACGGTTGGGATCGCGGTTGGGAAGACCTCAACCTCGTATCGACTGTCGGTGCGTTCATGATGGGGATCGGCTTCATTTTCCAAGTATGGCAAATCGCTTACAGCATCAAGCACGGAGAACGGGATACGACAGGGGACCCATGGGATGCACGTACCCTGGAGTGGTCGATTCCATCTCCAGCGCCGTTCTACAACTTCGCTGTCGTTCCGCATGTGAAAGAAGCGGATGACTGGTGGGCAACAAAACAAGCAAAAGCAAATGGCACGTATAAACAAGAGCCGGCGCATTTGGAACCGATTCATATGCCGAAGAACTCTGGTATTCCGATTATCATGTCGACCTTCTGGTTCTTGATCGGATTTGGATTCACCTTTGGATGGGTATGGATGGCCGTAGTTGGATTCATCGGAGTTGCCGTGTGCATGTGGGTACGCTCCTTCCAATATGATACGGATTATTACGTACCGGTGGATGAAGTGCGTCGCACGGAGGCTTCACTGGGGAGGGTGTTGTAATGATGGCTAATCATCACGACCATAGTCATGGCCACGACCATCATGAAGAGCATGAGCAACTAAAGGTTCTTGGCTTCTGGATTTTCGTAGTTACGGACTGCATTTTGTTCGGTACGCTGTTTGCCACCTATGCAGTAATGATGCATAGCTTTGCAGGCGGACCGACTGGAAAAGAACTGTTTGAAATGCCTGGGATCATCGCTTCAACTTTTATCCTGTTGACCAGCAGCTTTACGAGCGGACTTGCTGTGCTGGCGATGAACAAAGGAAAAGTAAAAGAACTGATCGGATGGCTGGCGGTTACAGCCGTCCTGGGTCTGGCCTTCGTCGTGCTGGAGATCAACGAGTTTACGCACTTGGCGCATGAAGGAGCAACCATCGCGACTAGCGGTTACTGGTCCGCCTTCTTCACCCTGGTTGGAACGCACGGGTTGCACGTAACCATCGGTCTGTTCTGGATGGTCGCGCTGATGATGCAGTTGAAGCGCCGCGGTATCAATGCGGTGACTCGCCGCAAAATCACCAACCTGAGCTTGTACTGGCACTTCCTGGACGTTGTGTGGATCTTCCTCTTCACAGTCGTCTATCTGATGGGGGTGATGTAAGATGACACAACATCAAAATCATGGCAATCACGATCACGGGTCGCTGAAGTCGTACGTCATCGGCTTCGTCCTCTCGATTGTGCTGACCATTATCCCGCTGGTGCTGGTCATGAACCAGATGCTCGAAAAAACGGCTCTCGTAATCACGATCTTGGTGATGGCCATCTTGCAATTCGTTGTTCAACTGTTCTTCTTTATGCACATTCGCGAGGGAGAAAAACCGCGCTACAATGTACAGACATTGATCCTCGGTCTCGTGATCGTGTTTACGATCATCGCAGGTTCCATCTGGATCATGATGTTCAACAAATACTAAGCAGAATTATAGTGAAAAAGCCAAAAGGCGTGAGTCAAGCGATCGGTTGCTTGTCTCGCGCCTTTTTCTTGCTCCGTCATGTTTAGCGTGCTAAGATAGACGGAAATTATTGACAGCACATTCGAAAGGCAGTGGGAGTATGGCAGAGCAGCTCGTTTTGGTCAAGCCTTCCGCCCGGCGACAGCAGGAGTATTTGGCTTATTACGAAGAATGGAAGCAAAGCGGGGAACCGTTTGTCCCTTGGGTGGCCGGGCGCGAGCCGTACGATTTTGGCGCTTATCTGGCGTTTCTTGCCAGCGAGGGAAGCGAAGAAAGTATTCCGGCCGGCTGGGTTCCGCACTCAACCTACTGGCTGGTGAACGGCGAGGACAAAATCTTGGGGGTAGTCAACATTCGCCATCGCCTGAACGAGCATTTGTACAACGCAGGCGGCCATATCGGCTACGGCATCCGGCCGAGCGAAAGACGAAAAGGCTACGCGACGGCGATTCTCGCGCTCGCGCTGGACAAGACGAGAGAGCTTGGCCTGGAGCGGGTACTGGTTGTGTGCGATCGGGACAATACCGGCTCGGAAAAAACAATTCGCGGCAACGGCGGGGTGTTGGAATCCGAGTTCACGGAAGCGGACGGCAATGTGGTGCGGCGGTATTGGATTGCATTGCATTGCGATAGAGCCAATCCCAACGATTAAGGCGGTACCAGGGACAAAGGCTATCACTTTTTTCAAGGCTAACGCGTCCTTTCTATTTTACCTGCCGCCAACCCTTTTCTTTTTCAAAACAAAGTATATAATTATGTTGTGTAACGTATTTTGGAAAGGGGAGATTTCTTTGTTTGATATCGTGATTGTTGGAGCAGGCCCAGCGGGTGGAAGCGCAGCATTGTTTGCCGCGAAGGCGGGGAAAAAGACGTTGTTGATTGACAACGACAAGAGCATGACCAAACGCGCGTGGATGGAAAACCACTATGGCATCATGGAAATCTCGGGCCCTGACCTGATCGAGACAGGGAAAAAGCAGGCTGCCAAATTCGGGGCCGAGCTGGTGGAAGACCAGGTAACTAACGTGAGGAAAACCGAGCAAGGACTGGTCGTGGAGACAGCGGAAAAAGGCTCGTTCGAAGCGAAGCATGTCATTTTGGCGACAGGCGCGGTAGTGGCGCTTGCCGAAGAGATTGGCGTCAAGACAAAAGATGGCACGGAGCCGCGCATCAAGTCGGTAGTAGACGTTGACGCACAAGGAAAAACGAACATCGAAGGCATTTGGGCGGCAGGCACGTGCGCAGGCGTGAGCGTACATACGATCATTACCGCTGGCGACGGGGCGAAAGTCGCGATTAACGTCATCAGTGAGCTGAACGGCGAGCGTTATGTCGATCACGACGTGTTGAAAACAAACTGAGTAGAGATGTGCAGGCACCTTCTCTTTTCTGAAGAGAAGGTGTTTTTTTCGCAGCAGTAGCAAATGCTTCCTGCCCTATATTTTTGCAGACATATGGTCAAATTTGAATATAATAGTTTATATTAGTTTGATTTGACTGATAGGAGGAAAATGGCAATGATTGCCAAGGAAAGCAACGTAAATTTTGTCGTCGCAGCGCTCATGCTGGGGCTGTTGATCGCGTCCATGGACAACACGATTGTGGCGACAGCGATGGGGACGATTGTGGGCGAGATGGGCGGCATGGACAAATTCGTCTGGGTGACGTCCGCGTACATGGTCGCGACGATGGCCGGGATGCCGATTTTCGGCAAGCTGTCCGACATGTACGGGCGCAAGCGGTTTTATATTTTCGGCCTGATCGTTTTTTTGGTCGGCTCCATTTTGTGCGGGACCGCGAACAGTATTGTCGAGCTGAGCATTTATCGCGCGATTCAGGGGATTGGCGGCGGCGCGTTGATGCCGATTGCCTTCACGATCATTTTTGATGTGTTTCCGCCGGAAAAACGCGGGAAAATGACTGGGCTGTTCGGGGCGGTTTTCGGTACGTCCAGCGTGTTCGGGCCGCTGCTTGGCGCGTACATTACGGAGTATGTCAGTTGGCACTGGATTTTTTACATCAACGTGCCGATCGGGGCTTTGTCGCTCTGGTTTATCAGCGTGTACTACAGAGAGTCGCTGGAGCACCGCAAGCAAAGCATCGACTGGTGGGGAGCGATTACGCTTGTCGGAGCGATTGTCAGTCTGATGTTTGCCCTGGAGCTTGGCGGCAACCAGTACGCCTGGGATTCCGTGCAGATCATCGGGCTGCTCGTAGCCTTTTTGCTTTTGTTCATCATCTTTTTGTTTGTGGAAACGAAAGCGTCCGAACCGATTATTTCGTTTGCGATGTTCAAGCAGCGGCTGTTTGCGACGACGAACGCGGTCGCGCTGCTGTACGGCGCGGCTTTTATCATTACGACCGTCTTTTTGCCGATCTTCATCCAAGGGGTGTACGGCGGGTCTGCGACCAACTCCGGCCTGCTTTTGACGCCGATGATGCTCGCCTCTGTCTGCGGCAGCCAACTGGGCGGGTTTCTCACGACGAAGACGAGCTTCCGCAACATCATGCTGTTGTCCGCTGTCTTTTTCGTACCGGGGATTTTCCTGCTGAGTACATTGTCGCCCGACATGGCTCGTTCGACGGTCACGGTGTACATGATTTTGACTGGCTTTGGCGTCGGCTTTTCTTTTTCCGTATTGGGGATGTCGGCGATTCACGGCTTCGACATGCGGCAGAGAGGCTCGGCCAGCTCGACCAACTCTTTTTCCCGCTCGCTCGGCATGACGCTGGGCATTACCGTATTTGGCATCTTGCAGCGCAACCAGTTTGAAAACGGCATGGCTTCGACTTTTTCGGGGCAAGGAGCTGTCGGGGCGATCACGGACCCGCGCGCGATCTTGACGCCGGAAGCGCGGGCGGCTATCCCGGCTCCTGTGCTGGAGACGATCACGGACATTCTCGCTTCCTCGATTGCTCAGACGTTCATGTGGGCGCTCGTTCCTGCCATTCTCGCCGTCATCTGTATTGCGCTGATGGGGAACGAGAGTGCGCTCGGCAGGGCCAAAAACGCACCGCAAGCAAACCCGGAACGCGGGTAAGAGGAGAGGGCCATGAGTCTGAAATTGCTTATTTTAGGGCTGCTGATGGAAGGGGAGCGACACCCGTATGAAATCCAGCAGCAAGTGAAGACGCGAGGAATCGACTGCTACGTCAAGTACGCCAAAGGCTCCCTCTACTATGCGATCAATCAGTTGGAAAAGGGTGGGATGATCGAGGTTACGCAAGTCATTCGCGAGTCGAACCGCCCGGATAAGACAATGTACCGGATCACCAAAAAAGGGGAGGCAGAGTTCCAGGAGCTGCTTTTGCAGGAAATGCGCAAGCCGATGCAGTTGACAAACCCGATCTACGCAGCTCTGACTTTTGCTTCCCACGGCGATCCGGCGAAAATGGGAGAGGCGCTTGCTACAAACATCGAGGAGGTACAGCGGCAGGCTGCCTTGCTCGAATCGATTCTCGAGCAGCAGCGAGCGCGGCTGGATTGGGGAGCGAGGACGATTTTGCTCGGGGCGATCGAGCATCTGCAGGCAGAAGTGCGCTGGTTGGAGCGCATCCGCGAAGAAGCGTGGGGCCGCCAGTTTTGAATTTATTATGAACATTGGGCAATTCCCATCATTTTGATAGTTTTTCATTTATAATGATGATAATTACAGGCAAGGATGGTATCCGCTCATGATGAATACCGCACTCGGACGTTTTCGCGTCATCGGCATTATCGAAGGAATCTCGTATTTGGTATTGCTCTTGATTGCCATGCCGCTAAAGTACTATCTCGACTTTCCGGCCGCTGTAAAAATCGCCGGCTCGCTGCATGGGCTGTTTTTTGTCCTCTATATTTTGGCACTGGCGCATGTTACATTTAAAGACAGATGGTCTGTTCTCAAGGTGATTGGGGCGTTTATCGCGTCGCTCTTGCCATTCGGCAACTTCGTTCTGGATGCACGATTGAAAAAAGAGCAATAAAACAGCAGAGTTTGCAGCGAAAAAAGGCGGGTCAGCGTACCCGTCTTTTGAGCACCATCAGACAGAACCGATCATACATAAGCGCAACGCTGTTCAAATATGGATCGCGATGGGGGAGGATCTGTGTGGAGACCAGAATTTTGGCAGGTGTTCTTTTATGGGATAACGAAGGGCAATACGTTCTCGAAACCGGGATGGAGAATCGGTACAAGCTGGTGCTGCCACAGATCATCACATTTACGCAAAGCGATGAAAAAGTGGCGTCAGATGAATTGGGCGAGCAGCACGTCGGCAAAAACGTGATTGCCAGATGCTTTGTGTGAGCGAGGGTAGGCACGAGCCTATTCTGGAACGAAAAACGACAGACTATTCCGAAAAATAAAGGGGCGGTGCACATGGAACTGCGCGAGCGATATACAAAAACAGGCGGAAATCAAAGGCTCCGGGTACGTCGTGGAATCGCTGGAAGCGGCGCTGCCTGGGCGGATGCTCGACCTGCTCGCGAAAAAAGAGTGGATAGAAGCGCTGGCGGGTAAATTGTACGAGCACAGCCGCGCCTAATCAGCCTCTCGCGGGGAAAAACCGACCGCACGAGCGGATTCAGGATTCACGCTGCCGTTGCAGGCTGGCTCAAGTATCCAGTCGGCAGCTTCGGCTGGGGATTTTGCGCAGTTCCGCACGTCGCCTAGCCTGCTCGTGCCGCCCTTTCCGACCGAGCAAGCACGGCTTGCGGTGGAAGATTTTTGCGCCTTTTTCCGTCTGGATTTTGCCTGGAAGATCGATTATATTGTAGTAATTGTGAGTACATAACATATTGGCCCGAGTAGATTCGGGTGGGGGTAGGGGAGCATGGGCTTCGAGTTTGTGTGGATCATCATCGGGATCAATATTTTGTACGTGTCGTTTTTCACGTTGCGACTGCTGATGGTGATTAAAGGGTATCGTGTGCTCGCTTCGCTGTTGGCGATGGTGGAAGTATTCGTCTATTTGAAAGGACTCGCGATTGTACTCGACAACCTGGACAATCCGGTCAACCTCGCCGCGTACTGTATCGGCTGGGGAATGGGTGTGTACATCGGCAGCAAAATCGAGGAGTATTTGGCCTTGGGCTATGTCACCTTGCAGGTAGTGGTCGATTCCGTCGACCTGGATGTTCCTGTGCGGCTGCGCGAGCACGGCTTCGGCGTCACCTCCTGGGTGGCAGAAGGCCGGGACGGGCACCGCCTCATGATGCAGGTGCTGACCAAGCGCAGCAACGAAAAAAAGCTGTGGCAGCTCATTCATGAGATCGCGCCAAAAGCGTTTGTCATTTCTTTTGAGCCGAAAAACTTGAAGGGCGGCTTCTGGGTCAACCGCCTGCGCCAGTAGGAGCAGCCGTTCCATTTCCATTTGTAAAAGATGCCAGTCGTCTTCTGTGCCACACAGGCAGGAAGCGGCTGGTTTTTTGTTTGTCTGCTCGGCCAAAAAGCCGGGTCCTACGCCTTTATTATTAGAAAATTATAAAGAGAAATAAAATACTTTGTATTTTTCTGTAGATTCGGGTAGTTCGTCCTTACCATACAAACTATGACAGAGAGCAAGGGGGGATCTGGTTGATTAGTTTTCATCAAGTCAACAAACATTACGGGAGTTTCCACGTCCTGAAAAACATCGACCTGCATATCAACCAGGGAGAAGTAGTCGTCGTCATCGGCCCGTCTGGATCGGGGAAAAGTACGATGGTTCGCTGTATCAACAGATTGGAAACGGTTACAAGCGGAGAGCTGCTGGTAGACGGGGTAAAAGTAAACGACAAAAACACCGACATCAACAAGCTGCGCCGCAATATCGGCATGGTGTTCCAGCACTTCAATCTGTATCCGCACAAAACCGTGTTGGAAAACATCACGCTGGCGCCGATCAAGGTGCTGGGCGTATCGCAGAAGGAAGCAGAGGAAACGGCGCTCTACTACCTGGAAAAAGTAGGGATTCCGGAGAAGGCGGAAAAATTTCCGACCCAGCTCTCCGGCGGTCAGCAGCAGCGTGTAGCGATTGCGCGCGGACTGGCCATGCGCCCGAAAATCATGCTGTTTGACGAGCCGACCTCGGCGCTCGATCCCGAGACGATCGGGGAAGTACTGGACGTCATGAAAAAGCTGGCGAAGGAAGGCATGACGATGGTCGTGGTCACCCACGAAATGGGCTTTGCCCGCGAAGTGGCAGACCGGATCGTGTTCATGGACCAGGGCAGGATTCTCGAAGAGGCTACGCCGCAAGAATTTTTCGAAAATCCGCGTGAAGAACGCGCGCGCCTGTTCCTGAGCCGGATTTTGAATCACTAGACATTCACTTAAAACAATAAAAAAGAGATGAGGGGTAATTCAGATGAAGAAAAGTGTATGGAAAAAACTCGCAGGTATGGGTCTTGTATTGATGCTGAGCGCAACCGCACTCGCAGGCTGTGGCGGGGGCAAGACAGAAGGCGGCGCGGCAGGCTCTGCATCGAATGGCGCGGCGGCTGGTGCCGGAACATTGGCAAAAATCAAGGAAAGAGACAAGTTTGTCGTAGGCGTGAAGTACGACCTGAACCTGTTCGGTCTGAAAGATCCGTCGACAGGCAACGTAGAAGGCTTCGACATCGACATCGCCAAAGCGATTGCAAAAAAAGTGCTCGGTGACGAAAACAAAATCGAGCTGAAGGAAGTTACCTCCAAAACGCGTATCCCGATGCTGAAAAACGGGGAGATTGACGCGATTATCGCGACGATGACCATCACCGAAGAACGCAAAAAAGAAGTAGACTTCTCCGATGTGTACTTCATGGCAGGACAGTCTTTGCTGGTGAAAAAGGACAGCCCGATCAACAGCATCAAAGACTTGCAAAAAGGCATGAAAGTGCTGACCGCAAAAGGCTCGACTTCCGCGAAAAACATTCGCGAAAGCGCACCGGATGCAGAAGTGCTTGAATTTGAAAACTACGCAGAAGCCTTTACCGCGCTCAAAGCTGGACAAGGTGACGCGCTGACTACCGATAACGCCCTGCTGTACGGAATGGCGAAGCAAGATCCAAACTACCGCGTAACCGAAGAAACATTCACCGAAGAGCCATACGGAATCGCGATCAACAAAGGCGACGCCGAGTTTGTAAAAACCGTGAACGACGTGTTGAAAGAAATGAAGGAAAACGGCGAGTACGACAAGATTTATGAAAAATGGATCGGGGAAAAACCAAAAAAATAAGCGGTTCGACTCCATGACGGATGAGCGGTTCACTCTGCCGCTCATTCCCTTATTTTCTTACGACTAGGGGGATCGCAACAGAGATGATCGATTTTTCTATCTTGTTTGAGCACTGGGACATGTTTATCGAAGGCTTCTGGAACACCGTGCAAGCCAGCCTGCTCGCTCTTGTCGGGAGCTTGGCTTTAGGGACGCTATTCGCCATTTTTCGGATTTCGCCGATTCGCCCGCTCAACTGGATCGGTACGGCTTACGTCGAGTTTGTGCGCAACATCCCGCTGATTCTCGTCGTCTTCCTGTTCTTTGTCGGCCTGCCGGCGCTCGGGATTGTACTCGCGCCGTTTGTCGCTGGTACGCTCGGGCTGACTGTCTATACGGCAGCGTTTATCGCGGAGACGATTCGCGCCGGGATTCAAGCGATTCCAAAAGGGCAAATGGAAGCAGCCCGTTCCTCGGGTCTGACTTACAACCAGGCGATGCGCTACATCATTTTGCCGCAAGCGATCAAAGTCGTAATCCCGCCGATGGGCAACCAGTTTATCAACCTGGTGAAAAACTCTTCGGTGCTTGGCGTCATTGCAGGTCTTGACCTGATGTACTTCGGCGACCTGATTTCCGCCGATACGTTTGTGACGTTTGACGTTTACATTTTTGTCGCAGTCTTTTATCTGATTCTGACACTTCCGTTGAGCTTGCTCGTAGGCTACCTGGAGCGACGCTTGGCTGGAAGCCGCTAAGGGGAGGGGACATCATGGACTTTATCGGAGCATACGCGCCCAGTCATTTGACCTTCCTGCTAGAAGGTTTCTGGATTACCCTGCAGGTTGCCTTTTTATCGATTGTGTTCAGCTTCGCCATTGCCATCGTCGTAGGGGTGCTTCGCTACGCGAAAATTCCCGGCGTCTCCCAGGTGCTGGCTACCGCCGTCGAGCTGATTCGCAACTTGCCGCTCTTGTTGATTATTTTTTTCACGTACTTTGCCTTGCCGGAAGTCGGCATCAAGCTGGACAAGTTTTATGCGGCTGTGCTGGCACTGGTCATCTTCGAGGCGGCCATGCTGTCGGAAATCGTGCGCAGTGGTTTAAAATCGGTGGAAAAAGGGCAGATTGAGGCTGCGCGCTCCTCTGGCCTTACCTACGTGCAGACGCTCTGGCACATTGTGCTGCCACAGGCGCTCAGACGGATGGTTCCGCCCATCGTCAGCCAGTTTATCTCGCTTCTGAAAGACACTTCGCTCGCGGTCGTGATTGCGCTGCCGGAGCTGATGAACCATGCGCAAATCATCAATGGCCGCAACGTCAACTACGTGATTCCGACTTTCCTCTTGGTGGCAGTCATGTACTTTGTGGTCAACTACGCTTTGTCGATCGTATCCAAACGTCTTGAAAACAAACACGCCTGATGCAAAAGCATCTTTTCCGATCTCCAGTTCTTTGTAAAATAGGAATGGGAGATCTTTTTACGTGCTAAAGGGGGCATCTATGCGCGAGCGCCTGTTGGTCCTCATGATTATTATGCTGGCAACCGCCTTTTTCGGAGAGATGAAGGTCAACCCGCTCGGGGGAACGTTTCGTTTCTCGCTGGGGATTGCCGCTTTCTTTTTCGGCCTGCTCTGGTTTTCGTCCGTGCCCGTGATCTTGACCGGCTTTTTGACCGGGACGTTCATTCTCGTCTTCCGCGTCGGGCTGGATTTGTTGATGGAATACCGCCCGTTGCTGGAGAGCGTGTCTGTCCATCTGCCGTCCGCGTTTTACTACTTCAGCTTCGCGATTTTGTTCCGTGTGCTGCGGGCCCGAGACTACCTGGAGTTTCCGCTGAAGATGGGGCTGATCGGCGCGTCCGTCGACTTTTTGTCCAACCTGGTCGAGCTGCGCGTGCGCGAGTATTTTACCGACTTTCCGCCGCTTACGTGGCAGAGCTTTTTCATGCTCCTGATCTTCGGCGTGTTGCGCAGCTTTTTTGCCGTCGGCTTGTACAACAGCGTCTCGATCCGGCAAATTCGCGCGGTCGGGGAGGTGCGGCAGCAGGAGCTGGAGCGGCTGCGGATGATAAATACAGAGCTGTACGAAGAGGCGTTCTACCTGCGCAAGTCGATGACGCAACTGGAAGACATCACGCGCGAGAGCTATCGGCTGTACAGGCGGCTCTTGACCTCGCAGCACGCCGAATCTCCGACGGCATTGACGATTGCCGAAAATGTGCATGAGGTGAAAAAAGATTCGCAGCGCATCCTCGCGGGCATCTCCAAGCTGATTAACCAGGAAGGGCTTGCTTCCCAGCTTCCGATCAGCGAGCTGTGCGAGCTGGTGATGAGAGCCAACCGGAAGTACGCCGAAATGCTGGGCAAAGAAATTCAGTTTACATGGAGCTGTTATGTCAGCTTGTCGACGAATCAAATCTACGCGCTGCTGTCTGTGCTGAACAATGTGGTCGCCAATGCAGTAGAAGCGATTGACGAATCGGGTAAAATTGTACTGAATGTCCAACTGGACGGACGGCACATCGTCTTTTCCGTGCTGGACAGCGGACCGGGGATTTCGCAAGAGGAACGGGAATGGGTGTTTGAACCGGGCTATACGACCAAGTATGATGAAAAAGGCAATGCGTCCACCGGCATCGGCCTGACACACGCCAGAGGCATCGTGCAGAGCTTGCAGGGACAACTGCAAATTTTGCACGACAGAGGGCTGTGGACGCATTTTGAAGTGCGGATTCCGACGGATCAATTGCTGAGAGGGGAGGGAGTATAGCCGATGATACGTTTCTTTTTGATTGAAGACGATGCCGTGGTGCGCCGCATGCTGGAGCGCATTATTGCAGACAGCGGCCTGGGCGAGATCGTGGGCCAGGCCAGCGATGGCAATCGCGTCTCCATCGACCAGTTGTACGGAGTGGATGTCGTGCTGATCGACCTGCTCATGCCAGGGCTAGACGGCATCCAGACGATCAAGAAGCTGCAAGCGGAAGGATTCACGGGCCGATTCATCATGGTTTCCCAGGTGGAAAACAAGGAGATGATCGGGGAGGCTTATTTGCAGGGGATTGATACGTTTATTCAAAAGCCGATCAACCGCCTGGAAGTCATTTCTGTGCTCAGGAGGGTATCCGATTACTTGACACTGGAAGCCTCGCTGCAATCCATCCGCAAGTCGCTGCAAATTTTGGATGTCAAAGGAAAAGAGCAGCCGGCGAGCGGGCTGAAAAAACCATCCTCGGACGAAGAGAGCCTCGCGCAAAAAGCGAGACAACTGCTGCTGCAGCTCGGAATCGCCAGCGAAGCGGGAGCGCACGATCTTTTGGTCATCATGGGCTGGCTCGCCCAGAACGAGCGGGAAGTGGACAAGCTGCGCGATTTGCAGTTGAAGGAGCTGTACACGCAAATTTTGACCAAGCTGCATGGCAACCTCGATGAACAGGCGCTGACCAAAGAAGTGCGAGCGATGGAGCAGCGCATTCGCCGCATGGTGCTGCAAGCGTTTACGCATTTGTCCTCGCTCGGCTTGACGGATTACGCCAACCCGACCTTCGAGCATTTTGCCCCGCGCCTGTTCGATTTCCAGGAAATTCGCCAGCGGATGCAAGAGCTGGAGGCCGGAGAAAAAACGACGAAATGCCGGATCAGCGTGAAAAAGTTTTTATCTGTTTTTTATATGGAAGCAAAAGCGATTTGAACCGGGGGAAAAGCTCACATAGCGTTCCGTCATGAAGGGAATCGCTTCGGCAAGGAAATGGCGGTTATCACATACATCCATCAATAGTGAAAAAGAGCTTGGGGTCGCTTCCGTCCCCAAGCTCTTTATATGTGTAGGCAAGCTACGCATGCGCGCGCGATACCAGCTCGGCAAACGCGCCGTACAGGCCGACGGTCCCGTACTGCTTCTGGTAGCTGCCAATCGTGTCGTCGCGGACGATTTGGCCGTTCATGAGAAAAATCGCCCGGTCCGCCACCGCGTCAGCGACCTGGAGCTGGTGCGTCGAGAAGATGACGGATTGTCCCGCCAGCCGCAGCTCGCGCACCAGGTCGACGAAGGCGTCCATCCAGTAAGGATCGAGGCCGTTCGTCGGTTCGTCCAGGACGACGAGCGCGGGCTTCGCCAGAATCGCCTGGGCGAACAACAGCCGCTGCTGCATCCCTTTGGAAAAGTGCGTCACGCGCTTATTGCGGGCATCGTGCAGGCCGACCGCCTTCAGCATTCTGTCGGCGTCCTCGGCGGTGCGGTTGCGCAGGGCGGCGTAAAACTCCAGCGTTTCTCGCGCGGTCAGGCCAGCGCTGAAGGAGAAGTGGTCAGGCATATACCCGATCTGCTGCAAGTATTCGACGCGCTGCTCCTCCCAGGTCAGGCCGTTGAGCTGGATCGTGCCAGCAGTGGGGCGGAGGATGCCGACCAGCATGCGCAGGATCGTGCTTTTGCCCGCGCCGTTTCCGCCGCACAGAGCGACGACTTCGCCAGGCTCGATGCGCAGGCTGAAAGGATGGACAATCGTTTTGTCGTTGATCGTTTTGCTTACCTGATCGACGGTAAGTCCGAAGCTTTGCACGGTGTTACCTCCTTTCCCATGCCCGGGTAGCGATCCACAAGGTCGCGCCAATCCAGAGCAGACAGAGAGCGACGAAGCAAACGTCGCCGAGCGCAGAGTCAATCCAGTAAATCCACTTGTAGTATTCGGGGCCGAAGATCGCGCCGCCGCCCAGCCTGGTCACAGAGTAAATCCGCACAAATTCAGCCGGGTTGAAAAAGGTCACAATCTGCAACAAAGGCTTGATCCACGTATAAGGTACGAAGCTGAGTACGGAAATCAACAGCGTCGGCCAGGCCAAAATGTAAAAGAACCAGATGCTGACGCCCATCGTCAAAGCTTGCCAGCGGTTGCGGCACAAGGCGCCGATCACCATGGCGATCCCTAAAAACAGCAGAATGAGACAGATGGAAAAGACGAGCAAAAACAGCAGGGTGGAAAAGGCAAAGCTTTTTCCGAGCAACAGTCCAGCCACGCCGGAGACGCCGTAGCCGAAGCTGATGATGGCGATTAGCACCAGCGCCTGTCCCGCGTATTTGCCCACGAGAAACGACGAGGTCGTCATCGCGTAGGTGGAGAGAAGCTGCCAGCTCCCTTCCTCTTTTTCCGCCGTGAGGGAAAAAGAGGAGAGCAGCATAGTCATCAGCGGCAGCAGGTACAAGATCAGATTGAGCATGGTGCCTGTCGTGTACGTATAGCCTTTCATGTAGGACTGCGACTGGATGATGAGCAGCCCCAGGCTAAACAGGGAGAACAGCGCCATGAAGGAGTAGGACCACGGATTGCGGAAGCCTACCTTCACTTCCCGTTTGGCGATCAGATTGATGTGCAAGGCTCTCCACTTCCTCTATTAGTGGTGTGTCGTTGTCGTCGTGCTGCTGCCGTGCGCAGGGGTGCTCTCCATGTCGCCCGATTGATGTCCGCCCGAGGAAGGGCCTTCCGAAGAATGCCCGTCCTTTTTCATATGCTTGCTCATGCTGCGCTCCCACGTATGGTTTTTCAGGCCTTCCGCGTCCATGATGACGCCTTTCTTTTGCTCCGCGACGAATTTCTCCGCTTCCGCCTTGTCTTTGAACGAGTAGATGCCGTAGCTCATCGGCGTTTTGAACTCTTTGTCATAGGCGAATGTCGCCTGCTCGGCTTTTGTCCACTCCGCTGTGTAGTAGTCGCGGACGTACTGCATCGCGACTTCATCGGTGCCGTGCTGTTCCGTCCATTCGTGCAGGCAGCCGATGTCGTCGAATTTGAGCGCCTTGCCGTCTTTCAAAATGATTTCGGTTGCGTTGTGATCGTTCGGGACGTGCATGTGGCAAATGTCGCATTTGTCCACGCCTTCCGCGATCTCGACAGGCTGTGCTTCTTCCTTGCCGCAGCCGACGATGAGCAGGCTGATGCCTGCGATTGCTCCGAGTGTGGTCACCCATTTTTTCAAATTCATCATGATTTTTTCACTCCTACGTAAATGAATGTACAGCTTCCTGCCAAAAGAATAAGGCCAAGGATGCCTGCGCCCCAGTTGCTGCCTGTTTCGGCATTAGCAGAGACGACAGCAGAGGTCGGCATCAGCGGTGTTTCGTCCCGGATCGGGCTGCCTGCACCGCTCGTAAACAGATTTTCCAGAAAGACGAAGCCCGGCGATTGGAAAAACAACTGGTAAGCGGGAATCGCGTCTGTCAGGCCGAGGTAAAACGGATTCATTTCATACGGCAAATCGCTTTTGTGGTCGCCGTCCACATCGAGGCCGAGCAGGTTGTCCCAGTAGTTGCCGTTCAGGTTGTCCGTTGCGCTGTCCTGGGCCTGGGCGGCGATGACATTGGAGATGAAGTGGTTGTTCGTCCACGTATTTCCCGCGGAGGCGATCAACTGCATGCCGACGAAGTTGAGCGAGAGCTGGTTGCCTGTGACCGTAATCCCGCTGGAGCGCTCCAAGTATAGCCCGACGCGGTTTCCTTCGATGTGGTTGTCCGCAAGCAGCGAGTTTTGCACGTCGTAGAGCAGGATGCCCTGGGAATTGGGGTTTTTTTGCTGCTTCAAAAACCGGTTTCCGACGACGGTGGCATCGGCTGTTTCCATCAGCATCGCGCCTGTGACGTTTTCGCTGCCTGTATTGTTCTTCAGGGAAGTTTGCGTGGTGCCCATCAGGTGGTAGCCGTAGCGCGATTTTTCCACCCGGTTTTGCGTGAGCTCGTTCCCAGTGCTTTTTTCCAGGTAAATCCCGTCAAAGACGTTTGTGACCTGATTTTCAATCAGTCGGTTGTCGTGCGAGTCGTACAGGTCGATGCCGTTTCCTTTTTGGGCCTGGACCGTCACCTTTGGCTTGCTCGCGCTTTTGGACAGATGCGCGCTGTGGTCGTGGCCGGCATCGCTTGCGCTGCCTCTGTCCTTTACCTTGCCGATGACCGAGACGTTGCGTATCGTGTTGGCATTCGCGCCTCGCAACTGAATCCCGGTTCCCATCGTTTCCACGGTGACTTTTTCCAACAGGTTGCGGCTGCCGCTTACGATGATGGAGGCGTCCTCGCTGTTGATTCGTCTGTCCAGCACCGTAATGCCTTGCAAAGTCACGTCGTCTGCCGCGATCGTCAGAGCGGCTTCCTCGCTCGGATTGGTCAGCTTGACCTCGCCTTTTGCCAGCAGCTTGAGCGGCTTCGTGATGCGGATGGGACCTTCGTACTTGCCTTCCGGTATCGTGACGGTGTCGCCTGGCGCTGCTTGGTCGATCAGCGCTTGCAGGGACGCTTCGGCCTGCGCCGGATAAGCCGCTGGCAGGATGAGCACAAGCGCCAATGAAGATGCCAGCAGCAGGCGGAACGCGGTTTGGTTTTTTCTTGTGCGAGTCAGGGTAGATTCCCCCTTTGTAATGAGAGCTCTCGAACTTTCCTCCTGAGGGAAGGGCGGCCAGCTACATTCAGGATAGCAGTCCCTTTTCATTTTCGGATGACTCAAACGGGCTATAAAACGTGTCAAAAATCGCAACGATTTTATAAAAACTGGAAGGAGTTGTCGGCAGGCGGACACGGCTGGAAGACGGCGGGGAAAAAACGCTTTCCTCGCTGCTTTTCGGACAGGGGGAGGAAAATGGCAGATTGGAAGGCAACATCGGCATAGAAAAACGCTTCCCCGGAAATAGCGAGGGAGGCGTTTTTGCGTGCGCTACGCATGGGCTTTGCTATTTCTAATATTTGGGTGAAATGGACAAGGGAAAGTTCCGATACATACAAAGAAGAGATAAGGAATAATATTACAAAGTTTCTTTAATGAGGGATTTCATAAAAGATAATAAAGGCGGTACGAGCTATGGAGCATAGGGATGAAAAGATACTGGCATTATTGAATGAATCGGAAAAAGCGAGCGTTCCCCTTAACATTTGCACCGGACCAGTCAGGGTGGGAAGCCGCTTCTACGAGTTTGAACAGCAAGGATTTTGGGACAACAAGGTCTGCTTGTTTATCCCAAAAGAGTTTGAGGACATGCCTGACCATTTGCGGGCAGTCAAATATCCGTACCAGCAGCGCCCGCAGATTATCAAAAGCGATGAGACGGGCGGCATTAATTTTACGTTGAGCAGGGTCGACCAAGACTTGCAGGACCAGTAACAGCGACAAGAAAATCATTTTAACTGCCCAAGAGGATATTGAAATCATCGGGGGCGAAAAGGTGGTCATTCATGGAGAAGCGGGCGTAGACCTGAAGCAGGCCGATGCTACCTTAAGCATCGTAGACGATGTGACTTTAAGCGGGGCGAAGGTAAATATCAAATGAGCAAGCGGATGGACAAGCAGGCGGCCATGCATGATTTTTGGCAGAATTATGTGAGGGATCGGTGGCAGCACGACCTGATCGAGATTGACCAGCGGTACCGCGAGAAAAAGGAAAGCATCGAGAGCGGCTTTTGCGACACTTTCCAAGCGTTGTGCGCACAGGCAGCCAGGCAGCAGGAGCAGGGGGAAAGGGGGAGATTTGCACCATCTACTTCTCTTTTCTGCGGACAAGCATTCTGGAGAACAGGGCCGCATACCGTCTGGACGCATATGATGAAAACTGGTTTTTGGACAGGACGGAATGCTCCGTGGTGTGGGAAGCGGACTTCATCTTTGCTCCCTTGTTCCGGCGGATGGCGGAGCTGGAAACGGTCAAGTCCTGTTACGCAAGAAAGATCACGTCGATGGACATCGAGCGGATTAAGCTGATAGAAGCGATCAAGTACCATTTGCTGACGGTGGAATTTATGAGAAGCATGGTGCCCATGCTCCTGGAGTGCCAAGGCTTCTGCCAGATGGCCAAATCTCCGAAAATTTGCCTGTTGGCCGGGGAATACCGGGATCAATCCGAAGTTTTGTACGCTCATCCGGGCCCGGCAGCGAAACAAACCAATGGAGCGGGAGCGTAATCACGGACTATTTTTTGCTGAAATAAGATGAACGGTATACGGATGTGCCCTTGTTACTTGATGTCCACAAAAAAATCGACACGCGGGATATCCATCCCACACGCGCTTATAAAATCGCCGACCCGCTGATTTTCCATGTCAAAGCGGGAGAAGAGAGCAGCTATCTCGACATTTTTGATCGTCAGTTGCTTTTGCTGTCGGACAAGCTGAAGCGGGTGGTGGAAGCGTACGAACCCGACACTTTGTTTAAGCTGGTTCCGCTGATTGACCTCTCCCGTCACAGTCAAAACAACTACTATCTGCCCATCTTGGAAGAAGTGGAAGCTGTCAGCCCCCGAAGCGAATTTAACCGCGACAAAAGTGTGATAAAAAGGCTGGTGCTGTTGGAAGAAAAGCTGCGCGGGAAAAAGATCGTCCGGATCAAAGAGAGCGAAAAACCGCTGATCGTCGTCCGGTTGGACGTGGCGGAGAGCATTCTGCGGCGGGATTTGACAGGAATCCGGCTGGAACGAGTGCCGGTTGAATAAAGGAGGGACCGATGATGCAGGGAGGAACGCGCTACGTGGTAAGAGGGGCGAAAATGCGTTGCCATTGCGGCAGCCACTCCAGGCGGATTAACTTGCCCGTCAGCCACGGCTCGTATGCGAACGGAAAACCTGTGATGAACAGTGAAGATTACAAAGCGGGCGAGAATATCGCCCATTTCGGTATTTGCACAAGCCCATCCAATCCCAGCAATGCCACCATCTATTTGATCGCCGAGGACGGACAAACCATCGCTGGCAAACCTTGCACGCCTACAATCTGCGCTCCCTGGCTTCAGGCGAAGGAAGAGACGAGAGTAGAAGGCAAAGCGGCACTTACGACCGATTCCCAGCTCATCTGCGGTTACCAGGGCATCATCCGGTTTCTCACAGACGGGCAGCATGACGAATAAATCCAAGCGGAGGCAAATGAGGGATGACAGGGTATGAGCGTATCCGGGTAACAGCGCCTTACCGGATCAAACGAATCGAAGATGTACGGATGGAGTGGAAGCCCAACGAACACGCGCGGTTGTACCTGCGGGGCGTCGTGGACGACAGCGAAAAGGTGAACGCCGTGCTGCAGGCTGCTTCGGACGATGAAATCCATCTGTATGACAGTGATGGCAAAACCGAAACCACCATCTTCAAAGGAATAGTGACTTCTGTGCAGATCGCCCATACGCAAGGAGTTTACGCGATTGAAATAGAAGGGCAGTCCGGAAGCTTCCAGCTCGATGTAACGAAAAAGCGCCGCTCCTTCCAGCAGGCAGAGATGACCTATCCCAAGCTGGTACAGGAGGTCATCAAGACTTACCCCGGCCACAACGTGACCACCAGCATCGGGGAAGGAGTTCAGATCGGGGAGCCGATCATCCAGTACGACGAGACGGATTGGGAACTGCTCAAGCGGCTTGCCAGCCATTTTCACGCCGTTCTCGTCAGTGATATCATGGAGGCGACACCGCGATTTTCTTTTGGACTGCCCCAAGGGAAAAGCTACACCTTGCCGGACGATGTGGCGTATACGGCGAGCAAGGACTTGTTGGCGTACCAAAAAGCGGGCGGAGATGCGGCAGGCTTGCACGATACGGATTTTTTCACCTACGAAATCGAGTCCGGCGAGCCGTATGCGATCGGAGATGAAATTTGGTTCCGCAACAAGCGGATGGTCGTCAGCGAAGTGAGGGCGCGAATGGAGCGGGGGCTGTTTGTCTATACGTATCGCTTGTCCCGGATAGACGGCATACGGCAGGGACGCATCCACAACGCCAAGCTCTCCGGCGTCTCGCTGGAAGGCAAGGTGCTTGCGGTCAAAGGCGAGCAGGTTAAGCTTCATCTGGATATAGACAAGCAGCAGCCCAAGGAAACAGCGTATTGGTTTCCGTTTGCCCCGCCTACAGGCAATGTGATGTACTGCATGCCGCAGGTGGGCACGAGCGCCAGCCTGTATTTCCCCGATGCGACGGGAAAGCAGGCGGTGGTGCTTGGCTGTGTACGCAAAAACGGGGACAGTTGCGCGAAGACAGGCAACCCGAACATCCGGTATTTCGGCACGGAGCACGGAAGCGAACTGGAGCTTGCCCCCACGGCCCTTACCATCGTGAGCGGATGCAAGGAGCCGTTGAAGTTGACCCTGGACGATCACGTCGGGATTACACTGACCAGCCATAAAAAGCTGGTACTGAACGCGAAGGAAGAAATCTCGCTCTATACCCCAAAGCGAATCGTCATCCAGGCGCAAAGCCAGATTCTCGCCAAGAAAACGAGTGCGCCAAGCGGATTTTCGCTGGAGAGTGAATACCACTTCCTGGGGGCTGCCGTTCACGTGGAAGGACGGGACCGGACCACGTTTCCCGCGTATGACGACGAGCCGCAGCAAGGAACACCCCCACCTCCGGAACCGCCGTTTGATTGGGGAAAACTGGCCGTATGTGTGGTAGCGGCCGTGGCGATTGTCGGGGCCGTGGCGTTGACGGTAGCGACGTTTGGTGCCGGTGCGGTCATTGGGGCAGCAGCAGTAGGGGCCGCTTTGGGAGCGATAGGCGGCGTCGTTATGACTGCCTCGTCCGATCTCATCCACGGAGAGGCGAGCAGTCCTTACGAGTATGTCAAAAGCGCGGCCCAGGGGGCTGTGATCGGAGCGGTATGCGGAGCGATTTTCGGCCCCGTCGCCGGCATCGGCGGAGGAGCGGTTGTTCCGCTGACGGGAGGACAAACGACCGTAGGGCTCGGCTCGGCGATGTTTATGGGAGGCTCATCGGGCTACATTGATTATTCGCTGCGGGAACTGTGGGACGGGCGAACACCGGACGGAGGCAAAGCGCTGGAATCGTTTGCGTTTGGGGCAGCGCTGGGAGGAGCTTTTTCCGTAGGGGCGTCCTGGCTAGCTAAAGGTGCCGAGAGGGTTAAGGGGGCGCTGAAGCGGGGGGCGAGTTCGAAGGTTGAGGGGACGGGTGAAGTTCCTAAAGTTAGTCCGAAAATTGAAGTGAATTTTAAAACTGGTTATGATAAGCATCTAATTGAAGTAGAAGGCTTTAAAGCAAAACCGACTATAGGAATAAAAGGTGGTCATAACCTTGAAAACTTCGAAAAGTACATTTTAGACAACTTTGGTGATCAGGTTAAGAATATTAACCAAGCTGTGACAAAAACGCCTCATCCCGATATCCCAGGAATTTATGAGATTAAATACAAACTTCCTGTTTATGACGGACTGAGCACAGCAAACGGTGGAAAAGGAAACTTTACTGGCCAGTGGAAAGAGTACAAGAATCCAAAAACTGTATATGATCCGAAAGTATTCTCTGATGAACAAATATTGAAGTTAGGAAGAGAAGCAATTGAAGAGGGCATTCGAAGTAATAGAATAAGAATAGATCCACGACCAAATGCTGTTTCAGATGAAATTGTTGGATATGTTGAAGTTAACGGTAAAAAACTGCAATTTATAGGATATAGGGACAAAGTTACTGGAGAAATAACAAACTTTTTCCCTGTAATATCGAAAAACTAGTTAAGAGATGGAGAGGAAGAATATGGATGATGAAATTTATTATGTAGAAGATATAAAGGAAAAGATTGAGAATATGGAGGCATACTACAGTACTTTAGGTGATGGCTACTTTTTAGATGCTCTTAATGAATTTAAACATGGGAAAGGCTTTGGTATTGGTTATACTAGCTGTTATTTTGCCAACGAATGCACTCCAAATGATGAAGAGTATTTTGGAGATACTGGAGTGAACTTTACAACAACTCCGCCAGTGACTAGCGTAGAAGTGTATGCAATTGTGGATTATGAGATGTTTTTCGACTATTTAGTTAAAGTAGCTCAGGATTATCTATCAAGGCATCCTCAGAATAGTGTAATAGTTGAAAGTTGTTTAGCCCAAATCAAGGAGAAGTTGAAATTATAGCTTAACATAATGGTATGCTTACAACCCAAACAACAAGGTAGTACCATGAAACCAAATACTAAATAATTCAAATAGTCTGTAAAATATTCTGTGTAAACTCTCAAAACCTACTACAATTAAGAGAAAGGCTGGTTTGAGAGGATGGCAGCAATGGCGAGATTTAGTAAGGAACAAGTAAAGGCGTTTGTGAAGGAGAACAACCTCAAGACAATGGAAGATGTACATTCAGCGTTAAAGGAGCTGTTTGCAGAGACGCTGCAATCCATGCTGGAGGCGGAGCTGGACACGGAACTAGGCTATGAAAAGCACGATGTGAAGAACAAGCGGACGACCAATAGCCGCAACGGAAAGAGCAAAAAGACCGTAACAAGCGAATACGGCAAAGTCGAGATTGAGTCTGTAAAATATTTTGTGTAAACTAACAAGATCGTACAATAGAACCAACAAACCAAACACGTGATAAACTTTCAAAAGCTCATTCCTATTTTGAGCCATGAGTAGGAATGAGCTTTTTTTGCATGCTCAAAATCATACGAACGCCGGCCTGTATTTCCCCGATGCGACGGGAAAGCGGGCGGTAGTGCTTGGCTGCATCCGCAAAAACGGTGAGAGCTGCCCTACGACTATATCAAGACCCCCCCACCCCCGGAACCGCCGTTTGCTTGGGGAAAACTGGCCCTTTGCGTGGTAGGGGCCGTGGCGATTGTCGGGGCCGTGGCGTTGACGGTAGCGACGTTTGGTGCAGGTGCGGTCATTGGGGCAGCAGCGGTAGGAGCAGCTCTGGGAGCGATAGGCGGGGTAGTCATGACCGCCTCGTCCGATCTCATCCACGGAGAGGCGAGCAGTCCTTACGAGTATGTCAAAAGCGCGGCCCAGGGGGCTGTGATCGGAGCGGTATGCGGAGCGATTTTCGGCCCCGTTGCAGGCATAGGCGGAGGAGCGGTCATCCCGCTGACGGGAGGACAAACGACCGTGGGGCTCGGCTCAGCGATATTTATGGGAGGCTCCTCGGGGTACATTGATTATTCGCTGCGGGAGCTGTGGGACGGTCGGACACCGGACGGAGGCAAAGCGCTGGAATCGTTTGCGTTTGGGGCAGCGCTGGGAGGAGCTTTTTCCGTAGGGGCGTCTTGGTTGGCGAAAGGTGCTGAGAGGGTTAATGGGGCGCTGAAGCGGGGGGCGAGTTCGAGGGTTGAGGGGATGGGGAAACCCATACCTAATCTAAATTCAAAAGCTAGCTCACAAGTCATCAATCTAAAAAATGTAGAGGATGCTGCAAGACAGTATGCCTCTAGCTTGAGAGATGGTATCCTTAATGGAGCAATCAAGAAGACAACGGGCGGTAAGATTGATGCAAAAGTGTTAACCGTTGCAGTAGATAAAAAAACAGGCGAGATGTTTTATGGAATAAGTGGATCAAAAAATAACCCGACCAGGTTAAATGAAACACATCCAGATTTACAGCAGATTATTGATCATAAAGGGGTTTCCGAAACGAACTATCCATTAGATAACTGCGGAGAGTTCAATGCAATTAACCATGCACTATTCAATGGAAATCAAATTACCGATCTGAAACTGTATACGATCAACATTAAATCTGGCGAGTTTAAAGAAATGTGTCTGAACTGTGATTCAATGTACAGTAAATTGGTTGAAATTATTAAATAACAAGGAGCGGAATCATGGAAGATAAGGTGCGAGATTTACTTCAGAAAGCAGGATGGTTTAATGGTCGAGAAGTGGATATTAGTCAATACTTGGATTTTTTGAAGGATGAAGAATATTATGTTTTTAAAGGTGCAACTGATTTTCTTAAAGAATATGGCGGTTTGATAATCCAATTTGAAAATCCCAAAAGATTAGACAGCTATTTAACTTTAAATATTAATCCCATTGATGCAGCAAGCTCGATTTTCCGGGAAGTATCGAAGAGATATGAACGATATTGCAACGAGTCATTTGTTATTGTTGGAGAAATTCCACTTATGGAAATGACTTGGTATATTTCTTCATCAGGTACTTTTTATGGTGGAAACGATGATTTTCTTATCCGTCTAGGAGATGATTTTTGTCAGGCACTTCACAATATAGTTAGTGGTGTCAAATTGGACGTTATTACTGTTGAAGATGAATGAGAGGATTTACATTCTAACGTTTAGATCGTACAATACAACCAACAAACCAAACACTTGATAAACTTTCAAAAGCTCTTTCCAACTTGATTCATGAGTAGGAATGGGCTTTTTTGCATGCCCAAAATCAAAGGAGGATGAAACGAATGGCGAGACGGAGCAGGTAGTGGTAGTAGTAGAACTGAACGAACAGCCACCATCCGGGAAACGCATTTCCACTTGCCAGCCACACATTAAAAAAGACGCTTCCGTTGGGAGCGTCTCTATTGCCCTGCCATCTTCGCTGCGGAGCGCCGTTAGGTTTTCGCGACGGTCAACAATATCGGAGCCGTGCTCGGACCGGCCTTTATTAGTTTCCTTTCGCCCAAACTGGAGCTTGCCCCTACGGCGATTAACAAGGCGGAGGGGCGGTCGTTCCGCTGACGGGAGGACAAACGACCGTAGGGCTCGGCTCAGCGATGTTTATGGTAGGTTCCTCAGGGTACATTGATTATTCGCTGCGGGAACTGTGGAACTGTCGGACACCAGACGGAGGCAAAGCATTGGAATCGTTTGCGCTTGGAGCAGCGTTGGGAGGAGCTTTTACCGTAGGGGCGTCCTGGCTAGCTAAAGGTGCCCGCGAAATTACGGCTGAACGTCCTCTGTCGCAGGGGCCGGATGGGCTTGTAAATATTCAATGGCGTTGTAAATAAGCTCAGCGGCTTCCTTGCGGGTAATGACGGCTCATCCAGATCGGCTTCTGCATCGACCGGTTTCCATGATGCGGTTGGAGCGGTGATTGCTGCAATCATTTCCCGGAGGCGGGTGGATTCTGAGGTGTCCACCAAACTATCGAGGTAGCACAAGAGCAGAGGCTCTCCACACCTGTTCAGCTCCTCGCACCGGAAGTCTGCATTGCCCTGAAACCGCTGAACAAAATAATCGCCGAGCCGGACAGGACTTCTTTTCATGGCTGTCTCCGTTCGATGGATTTTGCTGTATTTTTTACCAAATCGTTGCGGATTATGAGTAGCTTGAGAAAAGCTGGCTCAAAAGATACCAGCGGCGCGGGCAAAGCATGATCTCGGAAAGTCTCGCTCTACGCTTGCGTGATGGAGAGAGCGGATGAATACAGCCATGCGGGTGGGGAGAGGGCTGGCCTCTTTGCTCGCGCCAAAGAGGAACGAAAAAAACCTCGGCCACAGCGGATGGAGGAACACGCATCTGCTTTAGGAGACCGAGGTTTTTTTCGTTGGGGCTGAAGGGGGTTACGAAATCGTTTTTTGCCCGGGCTTCCAGTCCATCGGGCACAGCCCGCCGGATTGCAGGGCTTCGATGACGCGCAATGTCTCATCCACGCTTCTGCCTACTTTGGAGTTGGAGACGACCGAATACTGCAAGATGCCCTCCGGGTCAATGATGAAGCTGGCGCGCAGAGGCGCTTTGGTCGCTTCGTCCAGCACGCCGTAGCTGATCGTCGCTTCCTTGCTGTAGTCAGAAGCGAGCGGGAAGGACAGCGGGCCGATGCCGTCGCTCGCCTTCATCCAGGCTCTATGTGTATGAATGCTGTCACCGCTCACGCCGAGCACCTCGACGTTCAGCTCGGCAAACTCCTTGATCCGCCGATTCAGGCTGAGAATCTCCGTTGGGCAAACTTTGGAGAAATCGAACGGATAGAAGAACAACAGCAGCCATTTGCCGCGGTAATCTACCAGACTTTTCGATACGGGGAAGCCGTTGTCAAAAGTCACGGTGTCCATCGTAAAGTCTGGTGCGGGAAGTCCAATGCGTGCGCTCATTGTGCATCTCCTCTCTCTGTTTTTCGAAAAATATGTCTGGTACCAAATTACCACGAATGATATTTATAATCAATATCAAATGAAAATTGTTTTAATTAAAAGTGCAACATGCCTTTTCGAGTTAGCCCAAACGAAACGGCGGTATGAGCAGAGGGAATTGGTAGTATGCTAATCCATGCAATACCACATTTGCGAACAAATGAAACCTTTTCGGTTCTTTTTTCCAATCCAACGTTCCATGGCGGGAGGCTCAGACAAGGATGCAGTCGCTTCTTTTGACCATCGTGCTTGTAGTGGTGGCAGTGCCGCCGCTCGTCTTTTTCGGCTATATGTACGTCTTGTCCAAACACCCCAAGCATTCCATCATTCGCTCCCATCCTTTTTTGGGCTGGGTGCGCTATTTGCTGGAAAAGCTCGGACCGGAATTTCGCCAGTATTGGTTTGACAACGACACGGAGGGAAGGCCGTTTTCGCGAGCAGATTTTGTCGGGCTTGTTTACGCGGCGAAATACAGGACGGACCTCATCTCGTTTGGCGGCAGACGCGATTACGAAAAGCCGGGCTTTTACCTGTCCAACGCCATGTTCCCGAAGCTGACGAGCGAGCTGCGGGTAGATAACGATCGGCCGATTTTGGGCAAAAAGTACGTGATTACAGATGAAGGGTTGTTTACCCGCCAGGAAAAATGGATCGAGGAACAGGTGAAGCCGTGGCTGTTGCACGATCAGGATGACATTGTCGTAGGAGAGCGCCGCGAGCATCCGTGGCGGCTCAAGGGCATGTTCGGGGCATCGGCCACATCGTACGGGGCGGTGGGGGAGAACTATATTTTGTCTACCGGAAGCGGAGCCCGCATGGCAGGAGGCTCCTGGATCAATACGGGAGAGGGCGGCGTGGCGGAGGTTCACCTTGCGACAGGCGTGGATATCGTCTCGCAGATCGGGCCGGGCATGTTCGGCTTCCGCGATGACGCGGGCCGTTTTTCCATCGAGGAATACAAGCGCAAGGCCAGCGTGCCCAACATCAAGGCATTCGAGCTGAAATTTCATCAAGGAGCGAAAATACGCGGCGGCCACCTCGAAGGCTCCAAAGTCACAGAAAAGGTCGCGGCAGCGCGGCTGGTGCCTGTCGGCAAAACCGTCAATTCGCCCAACCGCTTTGCTTTTCTGACCAATCCCGAGGAGGCGCTGCGGTTTATCGCCACGCTGCAGGAGGCGGGCGGCAAGCCTGTCGGGATCAAAATTGTCGTCGGGGATGCGAAAAGATTGGAGCCGTTGTTTGCCAAGATGGTCGAGCTGGATATTTACCCGGATTTCATCACCGTGGACGGCTCGGAGGGAGGGTCAGGCGCGACGTTTAAAGCCATGGCGGACGGGATGGGGCTGCCGCTTTATCCGGCGCTGCTCATTCTCGATGACACGGCGCGAAAATTCGGGGTGCGCGACCGCTTCAAAATTTTTGCTTCCGGCAAGCTCATCACCCCGGACAAAGTCGCCATCGCCCTGGCGCTCGGCGCGGACCTGGTCAGCTCCGCGCGCGGCTTCATGATGGCAAACGGCTGTATCATGGCCCTGCAATGCCACACAGGCAAATGTCCAACGGGAATCACCACGACCGATTCCAAATACCAGAAGGCGCTCGCCCCGGAAGAAAAGCAGTGGCGCGTCATGAACTACATTTTGCAGTTGCGCGAGGGACTGTTTTCGTTGGCGGCCGCCTGCGGGCTGGAGAGTCCGCGCGATTTTCGCCGCGAGCACGTCGTCTATACAAATGAAAGCGGGCAAAGCGTGCGGGTAGCGGACCTGTTTCCGTACCCCGAGAAGACGGGGGAATCAGGAGCCGCCCTGCTTTAGCCTGACCCAATGGTTGTAGTCGTGAATCGCAAAGCCGGCAAAGCTCGCATAATGCTCGAGATGTTCCTTCGCCAACTGCAGTTCGGTTTTCATCGTCTGGAGCGGCAGTGCGTGAAAGCTCGTGTGCGGCCCTTCCGCACTGGGAGCCGTCTCTACGGCGACGATCACCTGCTTTTTCAGCGTGGCCGCTTCCCGCAAAATCGGATGGGCGTTGGCGATAATCCCGTCGTTGCCCAGCGCGACATTGCGGTAGTCCATGATGACTACGGCATCTGCCTTTTCCAGCATCCAGGCGCTCAAGCTGTAATCCGTGCCCGGGACTTTGACCTGATGGAGCCAAAACGGGATGTCGAGCGTGAGCGTAAGCCCGCTTGAGCGCATGTCTTTTTCGATCAGGCGAACCGTGTCCATCCAGCTTTGCACGATTTTGTCGCGGTTTGACTTCCATTCCGGCAAAATGTACGGCTCAATGTCAAAATGCAGCCCGGCGAACCGCTCTTGCGCGGCGACCGAGGCGTTGTAAGCGCGGACCCAGTTGATAAACGCCTTGAGCTCGCCATGGCTTGCGGGAAAAGCCCATTGGGGACGGCCTTCCAGCGCTTCTACGGCGATTTGCTTTTCCTGCGCCTTGCGGATGAACTGCTGATAGACAGTCGGCGGGATGTCCCGGTCGATTTGCAGGTAGATTGCGCTCAATTGATGCTCGCTCGCAAACTGGATAATCTGCTCTTGCTGGGTGTAGAGCAGGCTGGCATCCCAAAGCCACGTGCTGCGCCGATGCTGCCATGTGCTGTCAGGAGCAGGCGGCACAGATGCCGGAGGGACTGCACTCGCATGGCCGGAAGTGGTGATCGCGACCAGGTTGCGCTCGGCCAGCCACTCGATCCGGGCGTCAAACAGCTCGCTGATGAAGCGCAGCGGAACCATCGTGCGGTTGCTGCGGAGCACGGCCGGGGCGTCAAAGTGGACCTTTTTCCCGTTGACCAGCGCGTAGTCCTGGCCGATGGTCAACTGAATGGTGTCCGGTTCTTTCCGGAGCGTCACCTGGCTCGTCTGTGGATTCCACTGCATGCCAAGACCGAGCTTTTCCGCGACAAACCGGGCGGGAACCATGGTTCGCTGCGTGCTTGGGTCCACGTAAGGCAGGGCGTCGGGAAACGTGACGTACTCTCCGTTCACGGCTACCTGGACTTGCGGAGCGGACTGGGCAAAAGAGAAGGGAGCGGCGCTGAGCAGAAAGGTCAGCAGGCCGACTCGCTGCAGTTTTTTCATGCGTGCTTTTCCTCGCGTCTTTCTATAGAATGTGCTGTACTATTTTACAATAGGACTGTTTGCCTTTACCTGATTACAAGGTTGCAGGGGAGCAGGAAAAATTTGTGAAGAAACGACTACTTTTCCACTGGATGACTTTACAGGAGCGGCGACCCAGCGGTAAAATGGTTGAAAATGACAAAAGGAATAAAAAATCAGGCTATTGTACACCTTCCTTCTACTCAATTGATGATTAGGGGTACTGCTTTCCTGATTTTTTTTATTGAGGCCGATGAAAAATCAAATCTACCTTCGCCGGAAAAATAAACTGGTCGTCGAGAAGGGACAGCATGAATTGCCTGTCTCTTATTTGGCTGCGGCTCTGCGCAACATCGAGAGTCTGGGCTACACGTTTTCCCTGGAGCTGCTGGAGCGAATCCGCACGCTGTCTGAAGCGGAGTTTTTCCCGCTTTACTCCGAGGTAGTGACGGTATTGAAAGAAATGGTGGGCGCATCCCGCAAGTACAAGCCGATGTATCCGAATTTTCCCGAACAAGTGATGGAGGCGAGCGAGGGAGAATTGTATTTGCAGGCGATCATCCACTACCTGACGTGGCAGCTTCCTGTGCACGAGGTGAAAAAACGGCTGCCGCTGTTGCGAGAATCCCGCCTGAAGGTGATCCAGTTGGGAACGGACGAAGAGCTTTTGCAGACGGGCATGAACCTGTTGCGGGCAAAAAGCTCGCTCTCGGCGCAGGACAAGGAAGACCTCGCAGCGCTGCTCACCGAGTGCGATGGAATCGCAGAAGCGCTGCCGCCAGAGATTCCGCACAAGGAAAACGCGGCGGTCGTAGCCAGCATCTTGCTGCGTGCCGACAAGCTGCCGCCCGGCTTTTTTGCGACCTATTGCAAAACGGCGACCGACGTCTTGCGGCTGGCGGTTGCGCTGTCTGACGGCGATGTCAGCCTGGCCGCCCCTGCGAAATTCCGCAAGTTCAGCCGCGCCGAGCGCCGCCTACTGCTGCGCTTGCTGGAAGCCAGCCCGAACCTCGCGGAAGACATGCTGCGCTACAAAGGCCGCTGGATTCGCCTCGGGGAAATCTTGCATCCGTTCGAATACAAGGACCGCTATCCGCAGACGGCGGAAGCGTTCGATATTTTGCGCAACAACCGCCGGCTGGAAACGTTCAACAGCAAGGTCGAGCTGGCGCTGGCGTGCGGGGATGTGCACGAGGCGACGAGCCTGCTCGTGCAGCGGCCGGGGGAATTTGCCCGGCGCCTCGACCACCTGCTCAGGCTGGCAGCGGATCGTGACGAGGTGCTCCGTTCGTTTGCACAGGTCGCGCCTTTGGTGTCTACCCCTGTGCTGCTGCAAGCGCTGAACCACTTCGAGAAAAGAGAAGCGTACGGAGAGTGGCGCACCTTTTTCCCGAAAGGAGAGGTGGCAAAAGTACAGACGATTGCAAACGCGCTGCCGCAGTTGCCGGAAGACGTCCGCGCGAGTGCAGCCCGCAGATGCCGGGAAGCCCTGCTGGAGCGGTTTGCTGCCCTGCCTTCCCTGGGAAAAGTCTACCTCGATCCGCGCTTGCAGGAGCAGCTCGTGCCTTTTTCGCAACGGTCGGCGAGCAAAGCGCTGCGGACGATCGTGCGCGGCTCCAGACTTCCGATCCCGGAGGGCAGTACGATCCGCTTTTTCACCTGGTGGAAGGAAGGCATTGTCAACAACGTCCCCACCGGGCGCGTCGACGTCGATTTGTCTGCGGTGCTGTACGACGCGGACTGGAAGTACATGGAGCACATTTCCTACACGAATTTGCGCTCGGAGAAATACCGCGCCTACCATAGCGGCGACATTGTGAGGGCGCCGATGGGGGCCTGCGAGTTCATCGATGTGGATATCGAATCTGTCCTTCATTACGGCGGCCGTTACGTGGTCATGTCGCTGAACTCGTTTACCAGTCAGCCCTATTGCGATTTGCCCGAATGTTATGCGGGCTGGATGATACGCAAGGCTCCACAGTCGGGGGAAATTTTTGAACCGCAGACGGTGCAGGACAAGATCGACCTCGCTTCACGCTCTACGATCTGCATCCCGGTCATTCTCGATCTGGCGGAGCGAAAAGTGATCTGGACGGACATCGCGCTGCGCTCCCACCCCCGGTTTGTCAATAACGTAGAGGCGAACGGAGGCGGCGTGGAGTGGATGGGAAGGGCGCTCACCTCGCTGGTGAAGCCCACTCTCTATGAGCTGTTCACGCTTCATGCGCAAGCGAGAGGCACGCTGACTGACCGGGCGGATGAGGCGGACACGGTTTTCTCCATGGACGAGGGAATCACTCCGTTTGACCTGGAAATCATCATGGCGGACTTTTTGTAAGCTCGCTGGTTTCGTTAGGCAAAGGGAATGAGGTGCGTGTCCATTAAGCCGGTAGTGGTGAATCCGCAGATGAAAAACGGCAAAATCAGAAACCAGAAAGCCTTGGTTGGAAATATCCGCCTGACCGGTTGCCGGCTGGAAGGATGTATTTGTTGTCTTTCATCTGCGATCTGTGGCGAACCTCCTATCGGTTGCAAACCCTTTTCGGCAGGATGATTCTTCAGAAGAAACATCATGACGGGAAATACCACGATCAGTAAAAAGAGACCCAATACCGCAACAGCCATTTTCCAGTCAAACCACTGTATGAAAAACAGTGAGGCTGGCACAACTACCATTTGGCCTACGCTAAAGCCAGCCTCTATTACTCCGAATGCGAGTCCACGCCTTTTATTGAACCAATTTGTGACCATAATGGTTGCGGCTACATTGGAGGCACCTCCAACACCAATGGAAGCGAAGACACCATAGAGAATAAACAATTGCCAGAGGGAAGTTACCCATTGCGTGAAAAAATGCTCAGACCAACCAGAAGTGTGCTGCCTAAGAGAATGGACCTGGCACCAAAGCGGTCAATCAACCTGCCTGCTATTGGTTGGGATATGCCATAAATGACAAAACTCAATGTGGAGATGAGAGAAATGGTACCTCGATCCGCGGCAAAGCCATTCTCCCAAGGTTCAATAAATGCTCCGAAAGAAAGTCTTGCTCCTTGCACAGCCAACAATGCGAAAAAGGTGACAAATAAAATGATCCACGCGTAATGCACTTTGCTCTTCACAGTCTCAACGCACTCCTTATGAGTTTAATCCCAATCTGGTCAGCATGTTTTTGAATAATTTCGCTTCTTCTTCACTGAATATGGACATCGCTTCTTGATTCACTTCGTCACTGATCTGATTCAGAGGTTGTTCCAATTCCTTGCCTCGCGGAGTCAGAAAAATCAAGTTCGTCCGGCGATCATTGGGATCGGAACGACGCTCGATGAGCCCCATATTTTGCAGTCGATCGAGCACCCCCGTGATGGTTGCTCCATCCAAGCGAAGCCGACTACCCAATTCCACACCTTTTTGGCCATCTTTTTCCCATAGCGCATGTAATAGAACAAACTGCACGGGAGTAATCCCGTACGGCGATAATTTGGCCTTTTCCATTTGCCAGATTTTTTGATACGCCTTCCCGAGAAGAAACCCATAGCAATCCTCAATCCGATCCATATGTACCTCCAAATATTTTATTGGAAATCGATGTAAGAATAAGATAACACGCACACAAAAGATTTGTATACAAATAATTAGTTCACAAAACAAAGATCAATGCCCAGTATGTTCCTATCCGCAGCTTTTGCTTGAATCCCCGGTAGCATTTGCTATTATTAAAGCAAGTGCTTGTCATAGAAACGAACGACATTTGAATATGGTAGAAAAACAGGTCCTTGTTTTTCGCAAGCGATAGTTTGCGAATGCGAGGTTAAAAGGGAAGTTTGGTGAAAAGCCAACGCGGTCCCGCCACTGTAAAAGAGGAGCTCTTCTTCTTGGCAACGGCGCCATCCACTGCACGCCAGCGTGCGGGAAGGAGGAAGAAGAGCGAAGATCCTTGAGCCAGGAGACCTGCCTGTTTTGATGTCCACTGATTTCCTTCGGGTCAAAGGATGAGGTGAGGATTGTTGCAGTCGGCTATCCGCGCTTTGTTTTCCTTGGAGGTTTGGGGAAACAAGGCGTTTTTTTGTACGCGGAAAGCGAAACAGGAAGCAAATCGGCAAACTCTTCACTTTTTCAGTCAGGTAAATAACGAGGCTATGGAAAACATTTGAAATAGGCAACGGAGCCTAAACTGCATTTTTGGAGCGCTGTGCCTCCGAAAATTATTAGGGATGGGCAACGGGGCCTACAGTTTATTTTGGGGGTGGGCGTACTTGAGCAACAAGCGGGGCCTGTTTTTGGTCTACACCGGAGACGGCAAAGGAAAGACAACAGCCGCGGTGGGGCTGGCTGTGCGCGCGACTGGACGAGGCAAAAAGGTCATCATGATCCAGTTCATCAAGTCGCCGGAGCGCACGTACGGAGAGAAAATCATCTTCGACAAGCTGGGCATCGAAATCGTGCAAAAAGGCGTAGGCTTCACCTGGACGAAGACGCCGGAGGAGCATCGCGCGGCGCTGCAGGAAGCGTGGGCGTTCGCCCGGGAAAAGCTCGCTTCGGGCGAGTACGATGTCGTCATTCTCGACGAGCTGAACAATGCGCTGGCGATCGACCGTTTTCCGATTGCGGACGTGCTGCCGCTCGCGGACGTTTTGGAAGCGATTCAAAACAGGCCGAGCCATGTGCATCTGGTCGTGACGGGGCGGAGCGCCAAGCAGGAAATCATCGACATGGCCGATCTCGTGACAGAGATGAAGCCGATCAAGCATTACTACGATGAAGGAATACCAGCGGTGCTGGGGGTAGAGTTTTGATGAACGTACTGGAAGCGTACGGCCACGGCGGAGATTTGTTGACGGCAGCGGACCGCTTTGGGATGGAGCCGGGCCAATTCCTTGATTTCAGTGCCAATATTAACCCGCTGGGCATGCCGGACAGCGTGCGCGAGATGCTTTTGGCCTCTCTGTCTGCCGTGCTGCGTTACCCGGACCCTGGGCATCGCCAGTTTCGCCGGGCGTTGGCGCAGCGGTTGCAGTTGCCAAAGGAATGGCTTTTGCCTGCGAACGGAGCGGCAGAAGCGATGGCGCTCGCGATTCTCGGGCTGCAGCCGCAAACAGTCGGCGTGATTTATCCTTGCTTTTCGGAATATGCAGAGCTTTCCGAGCAGTTTGGCGCAACCGTCATCGGCTGCTACGGAAAAGAAGAGAACGGCTACAAGGCCGACAGCGCCGAGCTGTACCGTCTGTTCGAACAGGCTGATCTGGTGTTTGTCGGCTCGCCGAACAATCCGACTGGCATCTTGTATGAGCCACAGGAGCTGTTGCAGATGGCGGACTGGACGGCCCAGACCGATACGTGGCTGGTCGTGGACGAGGCGTTTCTCGATTTTGTGGAAGAAAGCCGCCAGTTTACGCTGGCAAGTCGGCTGGAGCGCTTTCCCCGCGTCATTTTGCTGCGCTCGATGACGAAAATGTACGCGATCCCCGGCTTGCGTCTCGGATACGCGATCGCCCAGCCTGACGCGATTGCGAAAATGCGCGCGAAGCAGGTGAGCTGGAGCGTGAATGCGCTTGCGCTTTTGGCGGGGGAGCTGTGCTTGCAAGAGCATGAGTACGAGCGGCGGACACGCAGCCTGGTCGCCAGGGAGCGCGCTGGCCTGGTCGCGTTTATTCGCGGGGAGCTGGGCTGGAAGGTCTGGCCGGGGGAGGCGAACTTTTTGCTGCTTCGCTCGCCGGAGGGCTTGCCAGCCGCACAACTGCAAGAGCGGCTCGGCAAAAAAGGCGTGCTGATTCGCAGTTGCGCCATGTATCCCGGATTGACGGCGCATGACGTGCGCATCGCCGTTCGCGGGCCAGAAGACAATGCGCGCTTGATCGCGGCCTTGCGCGAGGTACACAGCGAAGGGAGCGGGGAGCGATGAGTCTTGTGCTGGTGACAGGCGGCGTGCGCTCAGGAAAAAGCCGCTTTGCGGAAGAACTGGCGCAACAGGCCGGAGAGCGCGTCCTGTACGTGGCGACGGGTCAGGCGTGGGACGAGGAAATGCGGCAGCGGATCGAGCGGCACAAGGAGCGGCGACCGAAGCAGTGGGGCAGCGTGGAGGTCGGCGAGCGGCTGTGCGACTACGAGCCTGCTAGCACACCTTACGACGTCGTGCTGATCGATTGCCTGTCGACGTGGGTGAGCAATCGGCTGATGAGCGTCGAGGAAGCAGAGTGGCGAAGCGAGGCGCACACAGAGGCGCTGCTTGCGGAGGCAGAGGCGTGGCTGGGGCTTGTCCGGCGCTCCCCGCAAAAAGTGATTGCGGTCACAAGCGAGGTCGGGCTGGGCGGTGTCGCCATGAATCGGCTCGGCCGCTGGTTCGCAGACGCGCTGGGCGACGTCAACCAGCGGGCTGCGCGCCAGGCAGAGACGGTCTACGCGGTCATGGCCGGAATCCCGTGGAGGATCAAAGGATGAATGCATTTTGGCACGCGATCGCCTTTTTCACCCGGATTCCGGTTCCGTGGCTGCGCCCGTCCGACGAGGCGTGGAAAAAAAGCGTCAACTGGTATCCGGCAGTCGGGCTGGTCATAGGTATTTTGCTATGGGGAGTCCACCAGACGGGGCTTGTGCTCTTTAGCCCGTGGCTGTCCGCCGTGCTGACGCTCGCTGTCTGGGTGTACATCACAGGCGGACTGCATCTGGACGGCTGGATGGATTTGGCGGACGGACTGGGAAGCAGCCGGCCAAAAGAGCAAGTGCTCGCGATCATGAAAGACAGCCGCGTGGGCGCGATGGGGGTTTTAGCCGCGATCTTGCTACTTTTACTCAAGGCAGGGGCCGTCGCGGAGCTTGCGCATCCTGGCTGGGGTGTGCTCCTCGTATTCGTTCCTGCCATAGCGCGGACACATGTGCTGCTGTCGATTCGGCTGTGGCCGTATTTATCGCAGGAAAAAGGGATCGGCAAAGGCATCAGTGCAGGGCTGTCGCCTGTCGCCATCGCCGCCGGATACATCGTTCTCGCCGCGGCTGGCTGGTTCGCCGGAGGTTTGCAGGTCGTCGCGGCAATGGTCGTCTCGCTTTTGTTCGTGCTGTTGTTTTCCCGCTCGGTCGCCCGCAAGCTCGGCGGCCTGAACGGAGACTGCTACGGAGCAGCTATCGAGAGCGGCGAGGCGGTCATGCTGCTCGTACTGGTCGGGAGCTGGTGGACATGAAGTTGATCTGGATACGGCACGGGGAGACAGACAGCAATCGGGAGCGCAAATATCTCGGGCATAGCGACATTCCATTGAACGAAAAGGGGGAGCAGCAGGCGCGCGAGCTGGCGCGGCAATTGTCGCAGCAACTAAAACGGCCTGTCGCGCTGTACGCAAGCGATTTGCTCCGCTGCACGCAAACGGCCCGGCCGCTGGCAGACGAGTGGGGGCTGCCGATCATTTCCGTCCCGGCTTTGCGCGAGCTGTCGTTTGGCGACTGGGAGCTTTTGACCTACGAGGAGCTGATGCGCTCGGATGCCGAGCGGGCTGCCCGCTGGTACGACGACCCGTATCGCTGCAGTCCGCCGAATGGCGAGAGCTTGCAGGAACTGGGGCACCGGGTGGACGGCTGGCTGCGCAAGCTTTTGGAGCAGCGGCAAGCGGCTGCGGACGAGACTACGGTTTGCGTCGCGCACGGGGGAGTGATTCGCTGGTTTCAGGCGGTTTGGCTGGAAAACGACCCTAAGCGATATTGGCACGTAGATGGCGTAGGGCACGGAGAGGCCCTGCTGGCGCAATGGGACGGGCGACGCTGGCGAAGACTACGGCTGGAAGGCTTAAAGAGAGGGACAACATGACGGAAGTATGGATATTGTGCGCGGCATACGTGATTGACCGGGTGGTCGGCGACCCGCGCAGCCTGCCGCATCCGGTGGTCATGATCGGCTGGTGGATTACGCGGCTGGAACGGGTCATTCGCGCGGCAGTCAAGCAGGAATCGCAACTGAAGCTGGCTGGCGTCCTGTTCCCGCTGTTGATCGTCACAGGCAGCTACGCGGTCGTCTGGCTGCTGTTATGGGGAGCGGCGTTCATTCATCCGCTGCTCTCGTGGGTGTTGAGCGCGTGGCTCATCTCCACGACGATTGCCACAAAAGGACTCGCGGACGCGGGACTGGAGATCGCCCGCCACCTGCTCGCCGGGGACATGGCAGCGGCGAGACGCTCTCTGTCGATGGTGGTCGGCCGCGATACGGAGCAACTGGACGAACCGGAGATTTGCCGGGGGGCCGTGGAGACGGTGGCGGAAAACATCGTCGATGCGATCGTTTCCCCGCTGATCTATGCCGCGATTGGCGGCGCGCCGCTGGCGATGGCGTACCGGGCAGCCAACACGCTGGACTCGATGGTCGGCTACAAAAACGAAACGTACAAAAATCTCGGCTGGGCGTCCGCCCGCTTCGACGACGCGATGAACTACATACCCGCCCGGCTGACTGCATTGCTGTTGGTAATCGCAAGCGGGCTGCAGCGGCTGGATTGGCGACAGTGCTGGGCGATGATTCGCCGGGACGCGCATCTGCACCCGAGCCCGAACAGCGGGCTGCCGGAAGCGGGAGTGGCTGGCGCGCTGGGCGTGCAACTTGGCGGGCTCAACTACTACCAGGGAGTGTCTTCCAACCGGGCGCGGCTCGGGGATGCGCATCGGCCGTTGGCTGCGGCGGATATTATGGCGACGATTCGGCTGATGTATCTCACCTCCTTGCTGTGCCTGCTCGTGTGCCTGGCGATTGCGGCTGCCATTGCTTTTATATAGGGCGGCACTTGAAACGAAGCGTAAGACAACGGAAGAAATGAGAACGAACGAGATAACGGCTGCCTGCGACACGCAGGCAATGGAAAGGGGAGGGGCCGTATGAGCGGCAAGTTGTTTGTGATCGGGTTTGGCCCAGGAAGTTTTGAGCATATCACCAAGCGGGCGCGGGAGGCACTGCAAGAGTCGGACGTCATTATCGGCTATTCGACTTACGTGGATTTGATCCGCGGACTTTTGACCAACCAGGAGATCGTCAGCACCGGGATGACGGAGGAAGTGACGCGTGCGCGCGAGGCGGTGCGTCAGGCCGAGGAAGAAGGCAAAAAAGTAGCGGTCATCTCCAGCGGCGACTCCGGCGTCTACGGGATGGCGGGACTGGTCTACGAGGTGCTGGTGGAAAAAGGCTGGACAGAAGCGACAGGCGTTCCGATCGAAATCGTGCCGGGCATCTCGGCGATCAACTCCTGTGGCGCGATCCTCGGCGCTCCGATTATGCACGACGCCTGCACGATCAGCTTAAGCGACCACTTGACGCCGTGGGAGCTGATTGCCAAACGGATTGACGCAGCCGGGATGGCCGACTTTGTCATTGCCCTGTACAACCCTCGCAGCGGCAGGCGGACGCGACAGATCGTCGAGGCGCAGCGCATTCTGCTGCAATACCGCTCGCCAGATACCCCTGTCGGTATTGTGAAGAGCGCCTATCGCGAGCGCGAGACGGTTGTCGTGACGACGCTTGCGCAAATGCTCGAGCACGACATCGGCATGCTGACGACGGTCATTATCGGGAACTCTTCGACGTTTGTCTACGATGGCAAAATGATTACGCCGCGCGGCTATCAGCGCAAGTACACGCTGTCTGCGGATGAGCAGCCGCTGAAGCCGCACCAGCGCCTGCGCGTGGAAAACGAACCGTGGTCGCTCGAAGCAAGCGGCGAAAGCGTCAACGCCTCTGCGGCCAAGCCAGCGGAGCCTGCGAGCGAGCGCCCTGTGCTGGCTGGGGAAGCTGCGAAGCCAACGGCGCCGGAAGCGGCGTTTTCCGGCACGGCGACCAGTACGGCTGTTCTGGAAGCGCCGCCAGTCGAACAAAAGGTGGAGACAGCAAAGCCCGAAGCAGAGCGTCCGCCATTCGAATGGGCGATGCAGGCGCTGAATGCGATCCATGCAGCCAAAGGCATCGAAACGACGCCTGCCACAGCAAGCAACGTGCGTCCAGCCTCGGCGTTTCAGCCGGAAATGATTTTCGAATTTGCGGTCAGTCCAGGCGTCGCCAACAAAAAAATTACGCCGCAGCAAATGATGGCCATTGCCGAGGTGGCGGGTGAAAAGGGCGAGATCGAATACACGCCGCACCACCAGATGATTTTGCGCGTGCCGACTGCCGACCCTGACAGCATTACAGGCCGACTGCGCGAGCTTGGGCTGATCCTCAGTCCGATCGGAGACGTGTTGCAGGTAAAAGCGTGCGATTTTTGCGACGGCGAGAAAAAAGACAGCATTCCGTATGCGGAGGAGCTGCACCGAAGACTGGGCGGAAAAGAAATGCCGAAGGAGCTGAAAATCGGCTTCAACGGCTGCGGAATGGCCTGCTACGGAGCGGTTCAGGAAGATATCGGAATCGTGTTCCGCAAAGGCAAGTTCGACCTGTTCCTGGGCGCGAAAACAGTCGGGCGCAATGCGCACTCCGGCATTCCGGTCGCGGAAGGCATCGACAAGGAGGATATCGTGCCGATTGTCGAGCGAATCGTGAATCGATTCAAAAAAGAGGCATTTCCGAATGAACGCTTCCACAAGTTTTTCCAACGGGTAGGCGAACTGGAAGGCTACGCCTGGTACGAACCGGCCAAGGCGGAAATCGAGAACGCCGCTTGCGGAGATTGATCGGTTGTTCGAACAAATACGAGGGGGAAACGAAATGGACGCGGTATTATTTGTAGGACACGGGAGCAAGGACCCGGAAGGCAACGAAGAAATCCGGCAGTTTGTCGCTTCGCTTGCGCCAGAGCTGGATGTGCCGATCATCGAGACGTGCTTTCTGGAGTTTGCGCGCCCAGACATGCTGCAAGGCTTGAATACGTGCGTCGCTCGCGGCGCTACGCGGGTGGCGGTCATTCCGATCATCCTGTTCTCTGCGGGACACGCGAAAATCCACATTCCGGCGGCAATCGACGAGGCGAAGGAGCTGCATCCGCACGTGCAGTTCATCTACGGCCGTCCGATCGGTATTCACGAGGAAGTCATCAACATCCTGTCTACACGCATGGCGGAAGCGGGCTTTGCCTCCGGCGAAGACCACGACGACCTGGCAGTGCTCGTGATCGGGCGCGGCAGCAGCGACGCGGACGCCAACAGCGATATTTACAAAATGTCCCGCCTGTTCTGGGAGCGCTACAAGGCGCGCTGGGTAGAGACGGCTTTCATGGGCGTGACCTATCCGCTCTACGACGAGGGCGTGGAGCGCTGCCTGAAGCTCGGCGCGAAGCGGATCGTGCTCTTGCCGTACTTCCTGTTTACCGGCGTGCTGATTAAGCGGATGAGCGATCAACTGGAAAGGTTCCGCCAGCAATACCCGGAAGCCCAGTTTGAGATGGCTGAGTATTTCGGCTTCCACCCGCTGTTAAAAGAAGTGATGAAGGACCGGATCGAGGAAGCGCTGCACGGGGAAGTGAAGCTGAACTGCGACACCTGTCAGTACAGGCTGGCAGCGATGGAGCACATCGACCATCACCACCACCATCACGACGACGAGCACGGTCATGGTCACCATCACCATCATCACCACCATGGTCATCATCACGATCATGACCACGACCACGATCATCACCACGCTCACGATCATCACCATGGTCACGACCATCACCATGACCACAAGCATGAGCATAAACACGACCACGTAACGAAGTAGGAGGAGACACAGCATGATTCTGGTACTGGCTGGAACGAGCGACGCCCGCGAATTGGCCCTGTTAATCAAGGAAAACGGCTACGACCTGCTGACGACGGTCGTAACGGACAACGCTGCGAAAAGCATGGAAGAGGCAGGCGTGCCTGTCCAGGTCGGACGCTTGAGCGCGGACGACATCCAGCAGTTGATCCGGGAGCGAGGCGTGCGGTGCGTGGTAGACGCAAGCCACCCTTTTGCCGAGGAAGCCTCGAAAAACGCCATGGCTGGCGCGCAGGGCGCAGGTGTGCCGTACATCCGCTACGAGCGGGAAAGCCTCGCTGCGCCAGGCAGCGAAAAGCTGATCGTCGTCGAGGATTACGTGCAGGCGGCTGAGCTTGCCGCTGAAAAGCGCGGGGTCATCATGCTGACGACAGGCAGCAAGACGCTGAAAACGTTCACGGATCGCCTGCTGGGCCTGCCGGATACGACTTTGGTCGCCCGGATGCTGCCGCGCCTCGACAACATGCAAAAATGCGAGGAGCTCGGCGTGGAGCAAAAAAACATCGTCGCGATGCAAGGGCCTTTTTCCAAGGAGCTGAACAAAGCGCTCTACGCCCACTACGGCGTGACGCTGATGATTACGAAGGAGAGCGGCAAGGTCGGCGCTTTTGACGAAAAGGTGGAAGCGGCGCTGGAAATGGGCATCGAAACCATCGTCATCGGCCGGCCGAAAATCGACTACGGGACCAAGTTTTCCGATTACGAAAGCGTGCTGAACCAGCTCAAAGCGGTCGTTCTATAAGCGCCAGGCCGTGTGCATGCAATGAGCACCTACCCCAAACAACTGACTGGAGGAAACCAACCATGGATTTCAAGACGGAATTCAAGCCTTTGACTGTACAACCGCAAGAGATCGAGGACATGAGCTTTCAGATCATTACCGATGAGCTGGGCGAGCATCCTTTTACCGCCGAACAATTTCCTGTCGTGCAGCGCGTCATCCACGCTTCCGCAGACTTTGATCTCGGACGCAGTCTCGTCTTCCACCCGGATGCTGTCCAATCCGGCATTGAAGCGATCCGCAGCGGCAAAATCGTCGTCGCGGACGTGCAAATGGTTCAGGTCGGCATCAGCAAAAACCGGATCGAGAAGTTCGGCGGCCAAGTGAAGGTGTACATCTCCGACCGCGACGTCATGGAAGAAGCGAAACGCCTCAACACGACGCGCGCGATCATTTCCATGCGCAAAGCAGTGAAGGAAGCAGACGGCGGCATTTTCTGCATCGGCAACGCGCCGACAGCGCTCCTGGAGCTGATCCGCATGGTGAAGGAAGGCGAAGCGAAGCCAGGTCTTGTGATCGGGATGCCAGTCGGCTTCGTCTCTGCGGCAGAGTCCAAGGAAGAGCTGGCGAAGCTCGACATTCCGTTCATCACGAACATCGGGCGCAAAGGCGGAAGTCCTGTGACAGTAGCAGCATTGAATGCCATTTCCATCATGGCGGAACGGTTGGGATAGAGAGATGGCAGCCAAAGCAGCGTCGGACGAAAAAGAGGCAAAACCCCTCCGCCACGGCTATACAACCGGATCGTGCGCAACGGCGACGACCAAGGCTGCTTTGATCGCGCTGATTACCCAGGAGCCGCAGTCAGAGGCCACCATCCGCCTGCCGATTGGCGAGGACGTGACTTTTCAGATGGAGAGCTGCGAATTTTCGCCGGAAAAAGCGACGGCGGGCACGATCAAGGACGGCGGCGACGACCCGGATGCGACCCACGGTGCGCTGATTCTCTCCACCGTGGAATGGTCCGATGAGCCTGGCATTATACTGGACGGCGGCGTTGGTGTCGGTCGGGTGACCAAGCCAGGGCTGCCTGTTCCGATCGGAGAAGCGGCGATTAACCCCGTCCCGCGCAAAATGATTCGGGAAACCGCGCAGGCGGTGCTCGATGAGTACGGGACAAAGCGCGGAATCAAAATCGTGATCTCTGTGCCAGCGGGCGAGGAAATCGCCAAAAAAACATTGAATGGACGACTCGGCATACTCGGCGGCATCTCCATTTTGGGGACGCGCGGAATCGTGGTGCCGTTTTCCACTTCTGCCTACAAAGCGAGCGTGGCGCAAGCGATCAACGTCGCCAAGGAGGCGGGCTGCGACCACATCGTCCTGTCCACGGGCGGCAAGAGCGAATCGTTCGGGATTGCCACCTACCCGGAGCTGTCCGAGGAAGCGTTCGTGGAAATGGGAGACTTTGTCGGTTTTGCGCTCAAGCAATGCAAGAACCGAAACATGCGCAAGGTGACCTTGGTGGGGATGATGGGTAAATTTTCCAAAGTGGCGCAGGGCGTCATGATGGTCCACTCGAAAAGCGCCCCTGTCGACTTCGGCTTTCTCGCTCAGATGGCAGAAGAGGCGGGCGCGCCGCAGGAGCGGACCCGCGAGATACTCACCGCGAACACGGCCTCGCAGGTTGGCGATCTGATGGCAGATACGCCTGCTTTTTTCGAGATCATGTGCGCGAACTGTTGCCGGGCAGCCCTGAAGGAAGTGGGCGGCGGCATGGAGGTCGAAACCATCATCATTACTATGAAAGGGTCCCTGTTGGGAAGGGTGACGATCAATGACACAAGCGATGAAAGTGATCGGGATCGGGGATGACGGACAGCAAAGCCTGCTGCCGTTGTACCGGACCTGGATTGAAGAAAGCGAGCTTCTGGTCGGCGGAGAGCGGCATCTGGGCTTTTTTCCGGAGTACAAAGGGGAAAAACGGGTGCTGAAAGGCGGCTTGTCCGCGATGGTGGAGGAGCTGCGCTCCGAGACGCGCAAGACGGTCATTCTCGCTTCGGGCGATCCGCTCTTTTACGGGATCGGCAGCTTGCTGGCGAAAAAGCTGAACGTGGAAATTTACCCGCACCTAAGCTCCATTCAGCTCGCTTTCGCCAAAATGGGCGAGGCGTGGCAAGATGCGGCGCTCGTCAGCGTGCACGGCCGCAGCATCAAGGGACTGGCGCAGCGCATCGACGGGAAGGAAAAGGTCGCGCTGCTCACCGACCGGGAAAATTCGCCAGCGGCTATCGCCCGTTATTTGCTGTCGTTTCAGATGACCGAATACGAGGCGTTCGTGGCCGAGAACCTGGGTAACGCCGAGGAGCTGACGGGCTGGTACACGCTGGAGGAAATGGCAGATGGCGTCTTTTCCGATCTGAATGTCGTGATTTTGAAAAAACGCCGTCCAAGCCCGGTCTGGCCGTTTGGAATCGCGGATGAAGAGTTTTCCCAGCGCAAGCCGGACAAAGGACTGATTACGAAAAAAGAAGTGCGCATTGTAAGCATCGCCCAACTGCAACTGCACATAAAAAGCATCGTCTGGGACATCGGCACGTGCACAGGCTCTGTCGCCATCGAGGCGGCGCGGATCGCGCGGGAAGGCGAAGTGTACGCCGTGGAGAAAAACGCGGACGATTTGGAAAACTGCCGCCAGAACATGGCGAAGTTTCGCACGGATTTGACCGTTGTGCATGCGCGCGCGCCGCAAGGACTGGACGAGTTCCCGGATCCGGATGCCGTGTTCATCGGCGGCAGCGGCGGGGAATTGCGCGAGCTTTTGCATATTTGCTGCACGCGTCTGCGTCCGGGCGGCCGAATCGTGGTCAACGCCGCGACAATCGAGACGCTGTACGAAGCGACGCAAGCTTTTGCAGACGAAGGCTTTGAAACATCGGTGACATTGGCGCAGTTGTCGCGCAGCAAGCCGATTTTGTCTCTGACGCGGTTTGAGGCGTTGAATCCGATCTACATCATCACGGCCTGGGCCAAACAGACAGAGGAACAAGGGGGAGACAGCAAGTGAGCAAGATCGGAACATTGTACGGGCTGGGCGTAGGTCCCGGCGACCCGGAGCTGATTACTGTCAAGGCATTCCGCCTGTTGCAGCAATCTCCGGTGATCGCGTACCCGAAAAAGCGGATGGGCAGCAAAAGCTACGCGCACCAAATCGCCGAGCTGTACGTGCAGCAGTCAGAAAAAGAAATGCTCGGACTGGTGTTCCCGATGACGCGGGACAAGGAAATTTTGGAGCGCGAGTGGAACAAAACGGTGGAAATCGTCTGGGAGCGTCTGTCCGAGGGAAAAGACGTCGCGTTCGTGACGGAAGGCGATCCGATGTTTTACAGCACGTTTATCCACATGATGCGGGTGATGCACGACGAGCACCCGGAAGTGCCTGTGGTGACCGTGCCGGGCGTATCCTCGTTTCTCGGAGCAGCTTCGCGCTTCAACCTGCCGCTTGCGGACGGCGACGAGCAGATCGGAATTATTCCGGCGACAGAAGACCGGGAAGCGATGCGCAAAGCGCTTGAGAACCACGATACCGTCGTGTTTTTGAAAGTAGCGAAAGTGCTGCCGATGATTATCAGTTTGCTGAAAGAAATGGGACTCGCAGACAAAGCCGCCGTCGCGACAAAGGTCACCTCTTCCGAAGAGATGGTCTGGACGGACATGCGCGAGCTGGAACGGGCAGAGCTTGGCTATCTTACACTGATGGTGGTGAAAAAGGGATGAAACTGTACATAGTGGGAGCGGGTCCCGGCGACCCTGACTTGATTACCGTAAAAGGCTTGAAGCTTTTGCAAAAGGCAGACGTGATTTTGTACACCGACTCGCTCGTCAACGAAGAGCTGGTGGCGCTCGGCAACCCTGACGCTGAGGTGCTGCACAGCTCCGGCATGGCCTTGGAAGAAATGGTGGCGCTGATGGTGGACCGGATCAGCAAAGGCAAAACGGTCGTGCGCCTGCATACGGGCGATCCGTCTGTGTACGGGGCGATCATGGAGCAGATCGCGCTGTTGAAGGCAGAAGGCATCGAGGTGGAAATCGTGCCGGGCGTAAGCTCTGTGTTTGCGGCGGCAGCGGCGGTCGGTGCGGAGCTGACGATTCCCGAGCTGACCCAGACGCTGATCCTCACCCGCGCGGAAGGACGCACGCCTGTGCCAGACAGGGAAAAGCTGCGCGCGCTCGCGGAGCATCATTGCACGCTGGCTCTGTACCTCAGCGCGACTTTGACGAAAAAAGTGGTGCGCGAGCTGATCGAAGCGGGCTGGAGCGAGGATACGCCAGTCGCTGTCGTGCAGCGGGCGAGCTGGCCGGATCAGTTGATCGTGCGCACGACCTTGAAAAACCTGGACGAAGACATGGGCAAAAACGGGATTCGCAAGCACGCGATGATTTTGGCCGGCTGGGCTTTGGACCCGGACATTCACGAAAAAAGCGAGCAATACCGTTCCAAGCTGTACGATAAAACCTTCACGCACGGGTACAGAAAAGGTGTGAAAGAATGATAATCGAACTGGTCGAAGGAGAAATTCCTGTCATCCGTCAGCAGGGCGATTACGCGATTGTCGCCATCACGAAGCACGGGGTCGAGATGGCTCGCGATCTGGCGCAAAAATTTCCCGGGACAGACCTGTACTACATGAGCAAGTTCGCGCGCGGGGACGAGGAAGCGCGCGGCATCCAGCTTTTTTCCAACAGCGTGCGGATGCTGTTTCCGGCGCTGTGGCCTGTGTACAAAGGGCTGATTGTCATCATTTCGCTCGGGGCGGTCGTGCGCATGATCGCGCCGCTGCTCGAAGACAAAAAGAAAGACCCGGGCGTCGTTGTCGTCGACGACCGGGGAGAAAACGTCATCAGCGTGCTGTCCGGCCATCTGGGCGGGGCCAATGAGCTGGCCCGCGAAGTGGCGGCGGTCATGGGCGCACGCCCGATCATCACGACCGCGTCCGACGTGCAGAAGACGATTCCGGTCGATTTGTTCGGCCGCCGTTTTGGCTGGGAGTGGGATTCTGCCGACAAGCTGACGCCTGTGAGCGCCTCGGTCGTCAACGAGGAACACGTAGCGGTAGTCAACGAATCCGGCGAACGCGACTGGTGGATGCACGACACGCCGATGCCGCCGTCGATCAAGGAGTATGCGAGCATCGCCGAAGCACAGGCTGCCAAGCCGCACGCGGCCCTCGTCGTAACTCACCGCCTGCTTGCGCCGGAGGAACAGACGATTTTGGACAACGGCGTCCTGTATCGCCCCAAGGTGATCGTGCTGGGGATGGGCTGCAACCGGGGAACGTCTGCGGAGGAGATCGAGGCGGTCATCCGCGAGACGCTGGACGAACTGCAATTTTCGCTCAAGAGCGTCAAGGCGCTGGTTACCATCGAGCTGAAAAAAGACGAGGCCGGGTTGATCGCCGTATGCGAGAAATACGGCTGGCCGTTCGTCTGGTACTCACCACAGGAGCTGAACCAGGTGGAAATCAGCGAGCCGTCCGAGACGGTGTTCAAGTTTACGGGAGCGTACGGGGTGAGCGAGCCTGCGGCCAAGCTGTACGCAGGCGTCGACGAGCTGGTGCTGACCAAGAAAAAGTCGGGCAACGTCACCATTTCGGTCGCCCTGATGCCCTATCATAAGGAGGAGCGCGCATGATGGACAGCCGCCGTATCGTAATCGCCGGAACAGGCAGCGGAGCGGGGAAAACGACGGTAACCATCGGGCTGATGGCTGCCCTGATCCGCAAAGGCTATATGGTGCAAGGCTTCAAGTGCGGTCCTGACTACATCGACCCGACCTACCATACCGCGGTGACGGGCAGAGCGTCGCGCAATCTGGACAGCTTCATGCTGGAGCACGACGTCGTGAAGGAGATTTTTGTCCGCGGCAGCGAAGGCGCGGATATTTCGATCATCGAAGGCGTCATGGGCATGTACGACGGCAAGGAAGCGACCAGCGACAAGGGCAGCACGGCCGAAATCAGCATTTTGACCGGATCGCCTGTATTGCTCGTCGTCAACTGCCAGAGCATGGCGCGCAGTGCGGCTGCGATTGTAAAAGGCTTCCAGTTGCTCAATCCGCAGGCGAACATCGTCGGAGTGATCGCGAATAAGGTCGGCAGCGAAGGCCACCACAAAATCGTCAAGGCCGCGATTGAGCAGGAGTGCGGGATTCCGGTCGTTGGCTACCTGAAGCGGGAAAACGAGCTGGAAATTCCCGAGCGCCATCTGGGGCTTGTGCCGTCTGTGGAGCGCGGCGAGCTGGCGCCGCTGTTTGCCAAGCTGGCTGACCTGATCGGGGAGACGGTAGACCTGGAACTAGTCTGGGAGCTGGCCAAAGCCGAGCCGCTGCAAGTGGAGCCGAAGCTGTTCGCACCGCGCGAGGCGGCTTTCGACGTCACGATTGCCGTAGCGAAAGACCCGGCGTTCCACTTTTACTATCCGGAAAATCTGGAGCTGCTGCAAGCGTACGGCGCGAAGCTGGCCTTTTTCTCGCCGCTTGCGGGGGAGGGCGTACCGGAAGCAGCGGACGGCTTGTACATCGGGGGAGGCTTCCCGGAGGAGTTTGCCGCCGAGCTGTCGCAAAACGAGGCGGTGAAGGAATCGTTCCGCCAGGCGGTCAAAAAAGGCTTGCCGACCTTGGCCGAGTGCGGCGGATTCATGTTTTTGACCGAGGCGATTGTGACGACAGACGGGGAGAGCTATCCGATGGTCGGACTCATCCCCGGCAAGGTGACGATGCAAAAAAAATGGGCGGCGCTCGGCTATCGCGAGGTGCGCGGCAAGGAGGGCAACTTCCTGATCGGCCCAAAGGAACAGGCAAAAGGCCACGAGTTCCACTATTCGACCTATGCCACCGACGAGCAGCTCCCTGCGGCCTACGAGACAAAAGGGCTGCGCGGCACCAAGCCGGAGGGCTTTGCCAGGGACAATCTCGTCGCGGGGTACACGCATTTGCATTTCGGCTCCAACCCGGCGCTGGTGAAGCGCTGGCTCGGTTTGTGCGCGGAGGTGGCCTCCCGTGCCTAAAGCGCTCCCGCTGATGATTCAGGGAACCAGCTCCGATGCCGGAAAAAGCGCGATCGCGACAGCGCTCTGCCGCATTTTTGCCCAGGACGGCTACAAAACGGCGCCGTTCAAGTCGCAAAACATGGCGCTCAATTCCTATGTGACGCTGGACGGAAAAGAAATCGGGCGGGCACAGGGCGTTCAGGCGGAGGCGGCGGGCATTCTCGCCACGACCGACATGAATCCGATCCTCATCAAGCCGACGCGGGATTCGGAGTCGCAGATCGTGGTGAACGGCGAGCCGTACGCCAACATGAAAGCGATGGCGTATCGGACGGATTTTTACGACGAGGGACTGCGCATCATTCAGGAGTCGTATCAGCGGCTCGCTGCCGCCTACGAGCGAATCGTCATCGAAGGGGCGGGCAGTCCGGCGGAGATCAACCTGAACGACCGCGAGCTGGTCAACATGCGGGTTGCCCGCCTGACGAACGCTCCGGTCATTTTGGTGGCGGACATTGAGCGCGGCGGCGTGTTTGCCAGCCTCGTCGGCACGCTGCAACTGCTTGAACCCAAGGACCGCGACCGGGTGATTGGCGTCATCATCAATCGTTTTCGCGGCGATCTGACGCTGTTGCAGCCAGGTCTGGACTGGTTCGAGCAGTACACAGGCAAGCCTGTGCTTGGCGTGGTGCCGTTTATTCCCGACTTGTGGATCGACGCGGAGGATTCGCTCATTTTGCACCGCTACCAGGGCCAGCGGGAGACGCCGCGCGAGCTGGATATTGCCGTCTTGCGCTACCCGCGCATCTCCAATTTTACGGATGTCGACCCGTTTTTTGTGGAGCCGGACTGCCGTCTGCGCCTTGTGACCCGGCTGGAAGAGTTGGGCGAGCCGGACCTGATCGTGCTGCCCGGCAGCAAAAATACGTTGGAAGACTTGCAATTTTTGCGCGAGACGGGACTGGCCGAGGCGGTGAAAAAGCTGCATCTGCAAGGCAAGTCGTACGTGGTCGGCCTGTGCGGCGGCTATCAGATGCTCGGCGAGTCGATTCTGGACCCGGCTTGTGTGGAGTCGCCGCTGCAACAGCTTGACGGGCTGGGCCTGATTCCGATGGTGACGACGATGGAGCAGAAGAAAACGACGGTGCTGTCCCGCGGGGAAGCCACATTCGCCGGAGAACAGCTTACGCTCGAAGGCTACGAGATTCACATGGGCCAATCCGTTTATGCCAAGAGCGAATGTCCTTTTATTCAGATGGGAGATCGGGCAGAAGGCTACTGTCACGAGGAACGCCGGCTGATCGGGACGTATTTTCACGGACTGTTCCACAACGACCGCTTCCGCACGCTCTTGCTGAACGCGATTCGCGCGAAAAAAGGGCTTGCGCCGATCACAGAGCGCCCATCTTTCGTGGCGCTTCGCGAGCAGGGCTACGATCTCTTGGCGGATACGGTACGCCGTCATGTGCGGTTGGATGCGATTGAAGAACAGATGAAGGCTTATCAGGAAAAAGAGGTGCGTAGATGATGGCAGGCTTGGAAAAGCGATTTCCGGCGATTGCGCCGCGAAACCAGGAAGCGAGTGAGCAAACGAGACAGCATGTGGATCAACTGACAAAGCCGCTGGGCAGTCTGGGACGTCTGGAGGAGCTGGCCGTCGAGCTGGCCGCGATGACGGGCGAGACGTTTCCGGTCGTCACGCCGCCGGGCGTACTCGTTTTTGCCGCCGATCACGGGGTGGCCGCAGAAGGAGTGTCGGCCTACCCGCAAGAGGTGACGGCGCAAATGCTCTTGAATCTGGTGAACGGCGGCGCGGGCATCAACGTTTTCGCACGGCAAATCGGCGCGATGCAAAAGTTCGTCGATGTCGGCGTGGCAGTAGAGGTCGAGGCGCCAGGCGTCATCAACAGAAGAATCAGGGCAGGCTCGGGCAACATGCTGAAGGAAGCCGCCATGTCCGCTGACGAAGCGCAGCGCACGCTCGCGGTTGGCATCGAGCTGGCAGAGCAGATTATCGACGAAGGCGCCAAGGTGCTGATCGTCGGAGAAGTAGGAATCGGCAACACGACGGCGAGCAGCGCAATCCTGTCTGCCTTGACCGGGGCGGACCCGGACGAGATCGTCGGCCGCGGCACAGGACTGGACGACGCGGGCTGGCAGCGCAAAAAAGCGGTCGTTCGCGAAGCGCTCGCCCTGCATCGCCCGGATGCCAACGAACCGCTGGACGTCCTGGCAAAAGTGGGCGGGTTGGAGATCGGGGCGATGGCAGGCGCGATGATCGGCGCGGCTTCGCGGCGCGTTCCGGTGCTCTTGGACGGCTTTATCGCCACCGTGGCGGCACTGCTGGCCGTGCGGCTTGCGCCTGCGGTCGCAGACTACCTGATTGCCGGGCATCGCTCCCAGGAGCCGGGGCACGCTTTTGTGCTGAACGTACTCGGCAAACAGCCGCTGCTCGACTTAAACCTGCGACTTGGCGAAGGCAGCGGAGCGGCCGTTGCGTTTTCGATCGTCGAGGCGTCGTCGCGAATGGTTCGGGAGATGGCGACATTCGCATCGGCGGGGGTCAGCGACCGATGAGCGGCGCAGGCAAAGTGTATCTCGTCGGCGCAGGCCCCGGCGACCCGAAGCTGATTACCGTAAAAGGTCTGGAATGTCTGCAAAAGGCAGACGTAGTCGTCTACGACCGCCTCGCGAATCCGGCTTTGCTCGCCCATGCGCCCGAGACAGCGGAGCGCATCTACTGCGGCAAGCTGCCCGATCATCACACGATGCGGCAGGAGTCGATCAATGAGGTGCTGGCCGAAAAGGCGCTGGAAGGCAAAGTCGTCGTGCGGCTGAAAGGCGGCGATCCGTGCGTCTTTGGCCGCGCGGGCGAAGAAGCGGAGTATCTGGCTACGCGCGGCGTCGCGTTTGAAATCGTGCCGGGCGTGACGGCAGGAATCGCCGCTTCGGCGTACGCGGGCATCCCGGTGACGCACCGCGATCACGGCTCGTCGTTTGCCGTGGTGACGGGACATCTGCGCGAGGACAAACCGGAGCTGGCTGTGGAAAAATGGCGGGCGCTGGCAGGCGGGATCGACACGGTTGCCTTTTACATGGGCGTTGCCAACCTGCCGCTCATCCGCACGCAGTTGATGAAGCACGGCCGCGATCCGAAGACGCCCGTCGCCGTCATCTCCTGGGGGACGCTGCCAAAGCAGGCTGTCGTCACAGGCACGTTGGCGGATATTGAGGAGCGCTTGGCAGAAAATAGCCATATCACCAATCCGGCGATCATTCTCGTCGGAGACGTCGTGAAAATGCGGGAAAAGATTAACTGGTTCGAGGCTTCGCTCGGTCTGAACGAGGGGATTCCCGGGTAAGCCAGGGCAGGCGAGGCGGGCAAGCGGATGAGGCGGTCGGAGGAGCCATCCGCTTGTTTGCCTGAAACATTTTGGGAGGAGGGATGCCGGATGCGGCCGTATGCCATGATGGTCAACCTGGAAAACAAACGCTGCGCAGTCGTCGGCGGCGGGCAAGTCGCGGAGCGGAAAATCGCCAGTCTGCTTGCCGCTGGGGCAGCCGTCAGCGTCGTGAGTCCCTCCTGCACAGCGTTGATCCGCGAATGGGAGCAAGCTGGCAAGCTGACGCTCCGGCTGCGCCCGTTCGTCCCCGAAGACGTCGCGGACGCCGTGCTCGTCATCGCGGCGACCAGCGATCCGGCTGTCAACCTGGCCGTCTACGAGGCGTGCGGGCCGCAGCAGTGGGTCAACGTGGCAGACCGTCCCGACCTGTGCTCGTTTACGGTTCCGTCCGTAGTCGAGCGCGGCGACCTGACCGTTGCCATCTCCACCGGAGGAAACAACCCGGGCCTGGCGAAAAAAATGCGCCGCCAACTGGAAGCGTGGATCGGGCCGGAGTACGAGGACTACACGCTCTTCTTGGGCAAAATGCGCCGCCGCGTACTCGCGCTGGATAAGCTCAGCCCGGCAAACAAACGCGCCATTTTGGCAGAGCTGTTGGACGACCGCTTTTTGCACTGGACCCGAAGCGGGGAGATCGAGCGGAGGGACCGGGAGGCAGAGGCGGTTGTCGCGGGATGGCTGGAAAGACAAGAAGAAACATGAACGGAAACAACCTGAGCCTGTTCAGCATATGGGCTTGGGTTATTTTTTTGTGAAAAAGATGACTGCATCCTGAAATGCTCTTTTGTGGTAAAATTTAGTATATGAAGCTATCGGCGCATCCAATTTTCATTCAAGCTCCCATGAGATGTACCGGGACGAGCGATAAACAGGAGTAGGAGAAGATAATTATGAGGCATACTGGCAGAAAAAGATTTTGGAAACGAATGTCGATTCTCACGCTTTTATCCGTATTTGCAGTGGGCAGTTTCGCAGGTGTGAGTCAACAGGTACACGCAGTTGAGCAAAAATCCGCAAAGCTTCTTTCAGAACAACAGGCTGTAGAAGCGGCGAAGAAATGGATGGATATCCCCGCAGGCTACCAATATTCTTACGGACTATACTTCGAACCGTACGAAGAGGACAAGACACCGTACGGAGCATGGTTTCTCGCCTGGCATCACCCAGACGGTTCGTTCATTTCGTATAAAATTCACCCTGTCTCAAGCCGCCTGTTGAGCTACGATCGTTACGACAATGACACTAAACCCGCTGGCACTGCTCCCCCGATTCAAAAGCAAATGGCCCGTGAGAGAGCGTTGCAGTTTCTTGCAAAATTCGTTCCCTCAGAGGAGCGGGCAAAGCTGATGGAGCCAGAGGAATGTACATATACGAGATACGGTTCGCCAAGATATGGAATTAAATTTAAACGTGTTGAAAACAGCATTCCTTTCAAAAACAATTCGATTGACGTAGTTTTGGGAGGAGACGGAAAGCTTCTCCACTTCGTGCGGCACTGGTATGAGGGAGAGGTGCCCGACGCAAGCAAGATCATGGCAGAAAAGGCAGCGCGGGAACTTCTGGAGCAAAATGCGGAGCCGACCTTGTACTATAGGGAAACGCCTGATAACTTGCAAGGGAAATACAAGCAAAAATATATGTTAGTCTATGATTATTTGCGGGGCGACCCCCAATTCGTCGATGCGATCTCAGGTGTGATGGTGGACAAGTATGGAACCTTGGCAAAGCCGAAGCAACCGATCAAGAGCCTGAAAGATTTGCCGCTTGTAGCTGCTCCGAAAGAGGGAAACGGGATAAAAGGAACGTTTACTCTGGAGCAGGCGAAGGCCGCGGCAATTCATTTTTTACAAACCACACTCAAAGATCAACTAGATCATGTCTATCTGGAACCGGAGATTATACCGAGATCGGCTGATTGGAAAGATTACAGTTTCAAATTTAGCTGGTTGCATAAAGGGACTCTGGTTGAATACGCTACATTTGAAGTAAGGGTCAATCCGGACACCGCAGAAAGTCATTTTCGGGGAGAACATCCTCTCCCGCCTGTGATTGATGACAACAACGCGCAGAGAGTGGATGTGGCCACAGCGAAAAAAACGGAGCAGACGGTGAAAAAATCGCTTGAACTTTTCTACTTCCAGTCAAATCAATATGACGATAAGGCCAAGGAACCAAAAGCGTTGCTTCTGTACCGTTTCGTCCATGAGCCGGGCTTCGTCGACGGACATACCGGAAAATGGATCAGCCTTTCGGACTGAGCAGAAAACAAATAAGCAGCGGTGTCATCTGAAAAAACGCCACTTGATGAGGGTGGTGTTTTTCGTTTGGGGATGATTCCTGCCCTGCTGCACGCGAAACTGCGCCGAACTCGTGCAGCAGGCACAGCCAAGTCGCCCATGCAACACAAATTTCCCCGGAGCATTCCATTATTCCCCTTTTCCTGATATGGTGATAGATGGTATGCAACCCCTTCAAGCGCAAGCCATCTTTTCCAAGGAGGAAACAGCTTTGTCGGACGCCTTTCAGATCGGTCCCTTTTTGTTGAAAATGAGCACGCTGGCCGTGATCGTGTCCATCGCCAGCGGCTTTCTTGCGATTACGTTTTTGTTTCCAAAAGAGAGGGCGACAAGAGTTGCCATCACAGAGCTGCTGAGCAACGCGGTCGTTCTCGCCTTTCTCGTCTGGAAGCTCAGCTATGCGCTGTTTCATCTGGAGCAAATGCTGCAAAATCCTTCGTCGATCCTCTACTTCTCCGGGGGCGAGAGCGGAGCGTGGCTGGCAGCCGTGGCGGTTGCGGTCTACCTCGTGGTGACGGTGCGCAAAAAAGCTTTGCCGGTCCAGCTCGTGGCCTGGGCGATGGCGATCGGCTTTTTGGCTGCGGCTGGCGTGCACCATCTGCTGACGGCTTTGCTGGAAAAAGGCGGCGTGTGGTACCACGGCCAGCAGCTCGTGCTCTGTCTGTTGTTCCTCGGCTGGCTGCAACGTGTGCGAGAAGCACTCGCCGAGCTGCCTGCCTGGCTTGCGCCGCTCATGTGGTATGCGATCGGGCAGGTCTACGTGCTGTTTTACTTCGAGCCTCGCCAAGCGGTGCTGCTGGGACTTTCTGCGGAGCAGCTCGCTTATTACGGCTGCGCCCTGCTGCTGCTGTTTTTGTCCAGGCGCGCCACCCAAGCGAAAGGAGAGGCGTTGGATGAAGCGTAATCACATATGGGCGGTTGTCGTGCTGGTCGCCTTGCTGGCGTGGGGTGTCGTGGATGCATACGTCCTTGACACAGGAGCGGAAAATGCGGCGACAAGCGAGCCGGGCAGCGTGCCGATCGGGTTGGAAAAAGGCAACCTGGCGCCAGACTTTGAGCTGCGGCAGCTCGGTGGCGGCAAGGTGAAGCTGTCCGATTTGCGCGGAAAAAAAGTCATCGTCAACTTGTGGGCGACCTGGTGTCCGCCGTGTCGGGCGGAAATCCCGGACATGCAGCGGTTTTACGAAGCAAACAAGGCGAACGGTGTTGTCATCCTGGGCGTCAACCTGACAACAACGGAGACGAAGCCAGAAGATGTCGAAGCGTTTGTCCAGGCGTACGGCATGACTTTTCCCGTGCTGCTCGATGACGAAAAGCACGTATCCGGCGTGTACAAGGCCATTTCCATTCCGACCAGCTTCCTCATCGACAGCAATGGCGTGATCCGCGAAAAGTACATCGGCCCGATGAGCTACGAATGGATGGAGAAGACGCTGGCGGGGATGCAGTAAAGTGAGCCGGGCACGCGCAGCGGCCGTTTTTGACGCCGGTCTCTGCGGGCGGCCATCTCTCATGCTCATGTACGGATGCGAGTTGCGTCGTCGCCTGACCCAAGACCAGCTCCAAAGCCAAAACGAGAACCTCGTGCGAGCGCGAAAAAAAGCAGCCCGCTGGATGAGAACAGGCTGCCGTGCAGTCATTTTGTTAAACGTGAAAGGATGGCAAAGGCCAACCACCACCAGCCTGACTGAGAAAGCTGCGAATATCCGCAATCGGTTCAATCAGTTGCCGGGATTGTTTTCCGGCGATTTGCTTTTGCTGCCCCGGTCCAGAGGAAGCACGGCATTCAGCAACTGGTAGATGAGCTTGGATTCCTTGGTCAAAAGAGGGCCTAATATCGCCAGGATCAGCACGTACAGCGCGGCGAACGGCTGCAGGATATCCATGAGTGCGCCCGCTTTTCCCAGATTAGCCATGATGATGGAAAACTCACCACGAGAAACGATTGTCAGCCCGATGTTCGTGGAAGCCTTGGGCGGCAGTCCGGCGCTGCGGCCTGCGAGCAGACCGGCGGCGACGTTGCCGACGAGCGTGATGATGACCGCCACGATGGACAGCCAGACGGCTCCCCCGAGCGACAAGGGATCAATCGTCAACCCGAAGCTGAAGAAAAACATGGCGCCGAAAAAGTCGCGAAATGGCAGTATCAGATGTTCGATGCGTTTCATATGTTGTGTTTCCGCTAATACGAGCCCCACGAGCAGTGCGCCGATGGCTTCAGCTACATGGATAGTCTCGGAAAAACCCGCAATCAAAAACAGGGCGGCGAACACCGTAATCATGAACACTTCGTTCGATTTGATGTTCAGCGCGCGGTTCAAAAAGGGGACGAGCTTGCGTCCGACGATGATGAGCAAAAGCATGTAGCCCAGCGCGATCAGGGCGGAAGAGAGCACGCCGCCAAGCGAAGTGGCACCGGAGAGGACAAGCCCGGAGACGATCGAGATGTACACCGCCAAAAAGATGTCCTCGAACATGATGATGCCGAGAATCATTTCGGTTTCGCGATTGGCGGTGCGCTTGAGATCGACCAGCACTTTGGCCACGATCGCGCTGGAGGAAATCGTGGTGATTCCGGCGACGATCAGCATTTCCTTGAGCGGAAAGCCGGCAGCCCAGCCAAACAGCAGACCGAGCGTAAAGTTGATGGCGATGTAGATCGTGCCGCCAATCGCAATAGAGCGGCCTGCCTTGACGAGCCGCCCTACCGAAAATTCAAGACCGAGGTAAAACAATAGAAAAAGCACCCCGACTCTGCCCATAAATTCGATGAGCGGAGCGCTGTCGATAAAGCGAAGGTCGAACAGGCCGATGTCGGGCGCGTGCGGACCGACGACCATCCCGACCAAAATGTAAAAAGGGACGATGGAGAACTTCAGCTTGATGGAGAGAAAGCCGGCGATGGCTATCAGAGCGAGCGCAAGGCCGACTTCAAACACGATGTGCTCCAAGGTCAATCACCCCCGTTGCTGAGAATAGTCTTGAGCGCCTTCACCTGCTTTCGTTCACCTGCTACAACTAGAGTGGAGCTTGCACAGAGCACATACTCGGGGCCCGGGTTGATCGTTTGCTTGTGATCTTTTTCAATGACCGCGATGATCGTGGCTCCGGTCTCCTGTCGTACGTCCAGCTCGCCGATGGTCTTGCCGATCGCGCGTGCGCCCGGTTCGATCTTGTACCACTCGATCATTAGCTTGTCCAATGCGACCTCGACTGTTTCCAAAGCGGATGGCTTGTACGTCAGCCCGCCGACGATTGCGGCAATTTGCCGGGCCTCGTCATCATCGAGGGTCACCATCGAAATGTTGTCGTCCGGATCTTCGCGATCAAAATGGTACATTTCCCGGCGTCCGTCATCGTGAATGACGATGACCAGCTTATCGCCGCTTTTTGTTTCCACCTGGTATTTTCTGCCGATGCCCGGCAAATCTGTTTCTCGAATAGAGAACATGCAACAGCCTCCTCCAAATTCACATCTGTAATTTATATTAGGTAGTCGCTCTTTGGCGCGAAAGAGCGCTTTTGCATGTCGCCGATAATCATTTGGAATTATAACCATTCCGGTGCTATTTTAGTAATAATCCCGGTGCATGCACGGTGGCATTGTCGACATACGTACCTATTATCCATTATTATACACGAAGCGGCATCCGCTTTTTGGAATGAATCCAAATTCACATAGATGCAACAAATTCGCACAGATTTGACACATTTTTTAAGGGTGATGAAGCGTGGCCAACAAGCAATATCGTTTAACCGAAGCCGAATGGCATTTTATTCAGGACATGCGCTCCATGGAGATGGATGAGCTGCTGGACATCGTGATTGCCTTGCGCAATGAGGTGCGGGAGCTGGAGAAAAAAGCAGAAATCATCCGCGAGCGGGAAAAGGAGCACTGGCTGGAGGAATACCAGGCTGCGCAGAAGCGGATCAAACATCTGCGCCAGTTCGAGCAGGACCTGCGCAAGACATGGCCACATGACTGAGCAAGGAGCACCCTTCTTCCACCATTTTCCACCAGTGCGCATGAATTTTGGCGGATGGTGTATCCGTGTCAAAAACTTGCCTGAGAAAAGAAGAGCCTGTCACGAAACAAGGGAACCCACGAGAAGGGTTCCCTTGTGTTATAGCCAGAAGCAGCGGCACATATCATGTTGTTAGGCCAAGATCGCTTTGCTCTCTGCTTCCTGCCCAGAGTCTGGCTCTGGCGTGTCACTCGCTTGCTGGACGCGTCCCGGGTGGAATTCGTCCTCTTGTTTGGCGATGACAACCGCTGCTACGCCGTTTCCGATCAGGTTCGTAATCGCACGCGCCTCGGACATGAAGCGGTCAACCCCGAGCAGCAGGGCAATGCCTTCGACCGGAATCATCGGGAAAGCTGCCAGTGTAGCCGCCAGCGTAATGAAGCCGGAGCCTGTCACGCCCGCCGCGCCTTTGGACGTAATCATCAAAATGCCGAGCAGCGTCAACTGTTGCCAGATGCTGAGGTCAACCCCGTAAGCCTGGGCGATGAACATGGCCGCCATCGACAGGTAGATCGAGGTTCCGTCCAGGTTGAACGAATAGCCTGTAGGAACGACGAGGCCGACAACCGATTTGGAGCAGCCGTACTTTTCCAGGCGGTCCATCATCCGCGGGAGTGCAGATTCCGAGGAGGAGGTGCCAAGCACGAGCAAAATTTCTTCGCGAATGTATTTGATAAACGAAAAGATGCTGAATTTGTAGTAGCGGGCGATACCGCCCAACACCAGGACGATGAACAAAAACATGGTGATGTACACCGCTGTCATCAGCAGGCCCAGACGGGTAAGAGAGCCGATGCCGAATTTGCCGATCGTGTAAGCCATTGCACCGAATGCCGCCAGCGGGGACACTTTCATAATCATGTTGACGACGCCGAAAAATCCGTGTGTCAGCTTGTCAAACAGCTTGATGACAGGCTGGGAGGCAGGACCCATTGCCGCGAGCGACAGCCCGAACAGGACAGCGAAGAACAGGATAGGAAGCAGTTCGCCTTTTGCCATGGCACCGACGACGTTTTCCGGGATGATGCTGGCGATAAAATCAACGAAGCCGTGGCTCGACTGCGCAGCCGCTTCTGTGTACTTGCTTACGTCGCCGCTTGTCAGGCCCGTTTTGTCGAAGCCTTCGCCCGGTTTGATGAGGTTGACGACGAGCAGCCCGATGGCGAGCGCGATCGTGGTAACGATTTCAAAATAAATCAGCGCCTTGCCGCCGATCTTCCCGACCTTTTTCATGTCGCCCATGCTCGCGATTCCGTTGACGACGGTGAAAAACACAATCGGCGGAATGACCATTTTAATCAGCTTCACAAAAATATCTGCCAATACTTTCAGTTCTGCGCCGAACTTGGGAGCAAAATGCCCGACGATAATCCCGAGGATGATGGCAATCACAACCTGAACGGTCAGGTTTTTAAAGTTGATCCGCATCGAACCGACCCCTTTTCTCTTTCGTCTTTAGAAATGCTGTTGTAAGCGCTTCACTCATCTATTTCGCATTGTATAGAATGGACAAAAAATTGAAAATGATACGGTCATATTGGTTGTTTTGGTCGTTTTGGTCATGGACTCTCCTGAAACTGGAAAGGAAAAAATGCAATGTTGACATACGCTCGACACGATCAGTAGGTAAAGTAAGTTATGTACATAGCGACATGACATGAAAAAGACAACCGGGAGAAGGAGGATTTTCGATGTTTAAAAAACAGTATCTAGCAGTTTTCTCAGCGGTGGTTCTTGCGACAAGCTTGCTGCCGACTGGCTCTCAGGCAGCGACTGGAACAAAAAACTTGCAGGCGAAGTACAACAATATCAAGGTTTTGTATAACGGCGCTGCCGTTCCGACTACGATCGAACCATTCATCGTCAACGGAACCACCTACATTCCGCTGCGCATGATGGCAGGCGTGTTCAACAAGGAAGTCGTCTGGGATGGCAATACGTACACTATCACGGTAAAAGACCAGGCTGATGCCCAGCATGCGGCTGAACTGGCAGCGCGCGATGCCCAAATCCGCAGCCTGCAAAGCAAAATCGACACGCTGAACCGGCAAATTTCCGATCTGGAAGACGATCTGGAAGATGCGAAAAACAAAGATGACGACGACGATTTCGACGATCAACTGGATGACTTGGAAGATGCTCTGAATGACGATTACGAAGACTTCCGCGGCGCTGAGTGGGATATTACCCTGAGCGGCGACGAAGATGAGATCGAGGTAGAAATCGCTCTCGACTTCGATGAGTACGAGGACGAATTGGACGATTCCGACTATGAAGACCTCGTGATTAACGTCATCGAGGACATCTGGGATGAATTCGACGATGCAGACGTGGTAGGCGAGATCGTCGACACCAGTAACAACGACAAGAAAAAATACGACTTTGAAGGCGATGCAAGCGATGGCGACATCTACTTCGAGGACGACATTATCAACTAATGGCAGTCAAAAAGCCTTGTCTCCTGTAAGGGGGCAAGGCTTTTTTCCTATTTTCCAAAAACACGCAAATCCAATTATAAAAAGAAAGGGGTAAACTGATAGTATAGTAGTACGTAGCAGAAAGAGAGGACCATGCGAGCAATCGCGAATGGGAGAATAGGAAGCCTATGAAAAGCATTTTGTTGGTAGAAGACGAACTGGTGATCTCGCGCGTGTTGAAAGCGTACCTGCAAAAAGCGGACTATGAGGTCTGGCAGGCTGAAGACGGCATCGAAGCGATCCGCCTGTTTGACGAAAAAAAACCGGATCTCGTTCTTTTGGATCTCATGCTTCCCGAGCGAAGCGGCTGGGAGATTCTGCAGTATATTCGGGAAAAAAGCGCCTGTCCGGTCATTATTATGACGGCGCTGGGACAGACCGATCAAAAGCTGAAAGGGCTGAACCAGGGAGCCGACGACTACATAACAAAGCCGTTTGTCGCCGAGGAAGTGGTGGCGAGGGTCAATGCTGTGCTGCGCCGCTCGGTGATTTTGGTCAAAGACCAGGAGACGCGCTTTTTCGGCAGCCTGAAAATCAATTTCCAGTCCCACCACGTCACGCTGCACGGGCTGGAACTGGTGTTTCATCCGCGTGACCTGTCGCTGCTGCTCTTTCTGGCGCAAAACCCGAACCAGACCTTTACCCGCGAGCAGTTGATTGAGCAGGTGTGGGGAATGGACTACGGGGGCAGCGACCGCGCCGTGGATCTCGCCATCAAGCGTGTGCGAAAAACATTGGAAAATTGGCCCGCCCACGAAGGCGAGATCAAGACGCTGCGAGGGGTGGGTTATCAATTCTGTGTTTACTAAAAAAAAGGAACCCGTTTCGCTCCTGCGCTACTGGACGACCCGCTACCTGCTGACACTGGTCGTAGGACTGCTCATCGTCGGGGCCGTGTCTGCCTACTGGATCAAATATGCTGCGGTGGAAAAGCAGATTGAGGTGACCCGGCTGTTCGCCGAGGAAGTGGCGGATCGGGTCGTAGACGACGAAGGCGACATTTTGGTGGGGGCCAAGCTGCATCAGGTGCTGGACAACCGGCGCAAGTTCATGGGGGTGGATCGCAACCTGGTCTTGTTAATTAAAAACAATCAGGGAGAGGTCATCTACAGCCGCCCGGGAATGCTGCCGCCCACGCTGGAAAAAGCGCTTCCCGGCTTGCTTGAGCAGGCTGATACGGCAGACAGGATCAAGCAGGCATCGGGCGACACGCTGTACGTCATCAGGAAAAATTTGGAATATAACGACAATATTATCGGGAAGGTCATTTTGCTTTTTCCCGAAACCGATATCAAAATCGGCCGGGAGCAACTGCAATATTTGGTCATCATGCTCGGCAGCCTCGGCGTGCTTGGCTGGGCCGTCATTTACTTTCACTCCCGGCGGCTGTCGGAGCCGATTCAGCAAGTCGTGCTGTCGGCGCGCAAAATCGTGGAAGGCAACTACGATGTCGCGATCACGCAGCCAATCCAGGAACGGGAAATTCACGAGCTGGTCTACACGTTCAAGGAGATGGCTGACCGCCTGCGCCAACTGGAAAGCATGCGGACAGAGCTGTTGGCCGGAGTAACGCACGAGCTGAAAACGCCCGTGACCTCGATCAGCGGGCTGGTCCAGGCGATTAACGATGAAGTCGTATCGGGGGCAGAGCAGAAGGAATTTTTGGAGATATGCCTGCGCGAAACAAGGCGTCTGCAAAAAATGGTCGAGGACTTGCTCGATTTCAACTCGTTTGCCGTAGGGGCGATTACCGTCCACAAGGAGGAGCAGGACATCAGCAAGCTGGTCAGGGAAATCGCCTCGCAGTGGCGAATCGTGCAAGACCTGGGGGCGATCTCGTTTGAGGTCGTCATCCCGGAAAAATCTGTGACCGTTTTTGTTGACCCGGGCCGCGTCCAGCAAATTTTGACCAACCTGCTCAACAACGCGAGACAGGCGATCGGAAAAGCAGAGGCCGAGGGGAGCATCCAGCTTGTTTTGTACGAAACCGAAGGCGACATGCGCATCGACGTGAAGGACAACGGACACGGGATTCCGGCAGAGGAGCAGCCGCTTGTCTTCGAGCGGTTTTTTCGCGGCAGCAACAAAAAAGACAAGGTGCGGGGGCTGGGACTTGGGCTGTCGTACTCGCGCATGATGGCCAAAGCGCTGGGCGGCGACCTCATGCTTCGGCAAAGCAGTGAACAGGGCTCGGTCTTTACCCTCATCCTGCCTAAGCAGACGTAAAGACGGGCGAGAGCGGAAGAGCTTCACCGTCTCTGGTGAAGCTCTCTGATTTTTTCCATCAAGTCAGCCCCGATGCTGTCTGCGAACTTGTCGTAGACTGGCTGCACGGCTTGAATCCAGGCTGCGCGCTCTTCTTCTGTCTGCACGTGGATCTGGATGTTTTTCTGCTCCTGGAGCATGCGCAGTTGGCTCGCGTTCATGGAAATAGCCAGTTGATTGTTGTACGCGGTCGCTTCCTGCATCGCCTCTGTGATCGCTTGCTGAATATCCGGGGGGAGCTTGTTCCAGAACGATTGATTAATGACGACCGCGTAGCCGAGAAAGCCGTGGTCGCTGATGGTCATATACTTTTGCACTTGATACAGCCGCTTCGTGTACACGTTGGAAATCGTGTTTTCCTCGCCGTCCACTTTTCCGCTCGCCAGCATGCTGTACAGGTCGCCGAAGTACGAGCCGATCGGAATGGCCTGAAAAGAGCGAAACTGCGCTTCCAGCACGGCGCTCGGGATGATGCGGAAACGTTGGCCGACGAAGTCGTCTGGCGTAATCAGCGGGCGATTCGCCGTCATCTGCTTGAAGCCACTCGACCAGAAGGCCAGCCCCTTCATATCGGATTGTTCCAGCGTGGAAAACAGCATTTGCCCGATTTCGCCGTTGAATACGTTTTCCACGTCCTCCTGCGTCCGAAACAGGTAGGGCAATTCGAGCACAGCCCAGGCCGGGATCATGCTCGACAGGTGGGAGAACGCAGGCGCGATCATTTGCACTTCGCCGTTTTGCAGGGCCGATATCTCCGTCTTTTCGGAGTGCAGCACGCTGTTGGGGAACACTTGCACCTCGACGCGTCCGTGAGTCTTGTCTTTGACAAGCTGCGCGAACCGTTCCACCGTCAAGCCTTTTGGCGTGTTTTCCGCAACCACGTGGCTGAATTTGATGATGATGCGCTCGGACAGTCCCTCCTGCACCTCGTCATAGCCGAGCTTCGCCATCGACAGGTCTGTCCCGAAGCCGATCATGACAGCGCTCACAAGCGCGATCATCACAAACAGCGCGATGCTCAGAAAAGATTTCATCTTTTTTCACCTGCCCACGATCAGTTGATTTGCTGGATGTACTGTACCAAAATATAGAGAAGCAAGCAATCCCCACTGGAAAGGAAGAGCTGGTCTGTTCAAACAGTTAACGATCAAATGGAAGATTATGCTGCTTTCGGTGGGAATCGTGCTGTTCTCTCTGGTTATTGGGCTGCTGATTATTGTGGGAGGCATGATTCGGGTCACGGAAAATCAGCTTGGCCAACGGCTGATGACGATCGCCCGCACTGTCGCCCAGATTCCGCTGGTGCAGGAAAGCATCCAGGAGCCGGACGGCTGGCGGCAGATCAACCCGACGGCGCACAAGCTGAGAGTCGTCAATGACGTGACGTACATCGTCGTCTTGAATATGGAGCGGGTGCGCTACTCCGACCCGCTGGACGAGCGGATTGGCACCGTGTTCGAGGATGCGGCTGTCGAGGAGGCGTATTCTGAGCACTCCTATTTGCAAAAGGTGAAAGGGGACATGGGCACGGCGCTTCGTGCTTACGTGCCGATCATGGACGAGCAGCACCAGCAGGTCGGGGTGGTGCTGGTGGGCCGGGTGATGCCCGGCACGTGGGAGGTCATGAAAAGCGAGCGCGGCAACATCGCGCTGACGCTGATTCTCTCGCTTTTGGTCGGCGTCTGGGGCAGCTATTTGCTGGCTCGCCACATCAAAAAGCAGATGCTCGATCTGGAGCCGGAGCAGATCGCGCGCATCCTGGTCGAGCGGACGGCAACCTTCCACGCCATGCACGAAGGGGTCATCGCCATCGACAACCGGGAGCACATCACGATTTTCAACGATCGGGCCAAGCAAATTTTCGGGATCGAGGGAGACGTATTGGGAAAATCCATTCGCTCGGTACTGCCCGACACCCGCTTGCCCGAGGTGCTGGAACTGCGGCAAAACTTTACGAACACCGAACTGCACGTAGGCAATGCCTTGCTCTGGTCCAACCGCTTTTTGATTAAAGTCGAGGACAAGATCGTCGGCGCCCTCGCCATCTTCCAGGACAGGACAGAGGTTGCGCGGATGGCGGAGGAACTGACAGGGGTCAAGGAGTTTGTCGGCGCCCTCCGCGTCCAAAACCACGAGCACATGAACAAGCTGCACACGATCGCGGGCTTGCTGCAGCTCAACCAATACGACAAGGCGCTCGCCTACCTGTTCGAGATCAACGAGGAGCAGGAGGAACTGACGTCTTTTCTGACGACGCGGATCATGGATGAAAACTTGTCCGGGCTGTTGATCGGCAAGGTCAGTCGCGGCAAGGAACTGGGCATTCGCGTGGTCATCGACAGGATGAGCCACCTGGAGAAATTTCCACCCTACATGGACCACCACAACTTCGTGCTCATTCTGGGCAATCTGATCGAAAATGCATTTGACTCGCTGGAGCAGTGCGAGCGTGCGGACAAGGAGATTACGATCAGCATCGAGCAGGATGAAGAGGTGTGCTCGATTCTCGTGGAGGACAACGGGATCGGGATGGACGAAGAGACGCGCGAGAAGATGCTGGAAAGAGGCTTCTCCACCAAAAGCCGGGCGAACCGCGGACTCGGTCTGCACCTGGTGCATCAACTGGTGCGAAAAGGAAGGGGCGAGCTGGTCTGCCATTCCCGGCCGGGAGCAGGAGCGAGCTTCATGATTACATTCCCGATGAAGGAGGTGGACGAATAGTGGAGACGGACAGCATTCGCGTACTGGTAGTGGAAGACGATCCGATGGTGCAGGAGATCAACAAGCAGTTTATCGAGCGCGTGCCAGGCTTCACCGTCGTCGGGATGGCGGCGAACGGGGCCGACGGCGTGTGGATGGTGCAGGAGCTGGGGCCGGACTTGGTCATCATGGACATTTTCATGCCGATTCAGGACGGGGTCAAAGCGCTCGCGGAGCTGCGTGCGGCCGGTCAGGACGTCGATGTCATTGTGGTGACCGCGGCCAAGGACAAGGCGACGATTCAGGCGATGCTGCGCGGCGGCGCGATGGACTACATCATCAAGCCGTTCGCGTTTGATCGGATGAAAAAGTCGCTGGAAACCTACCGCGAGTTTCGCCAGAAGATCGAACAGGCAGGGGCGGCTTCGCAGGATGAGGTAGACCAGCTTTTGTTTCGCGGGGCGTCAGAGCGCGAAGAGGAACAGGCTCGCTCGGCTTCGGCAGGCACAGGCAGCAAGCTGAGTCCGCTGCCAAAAGGGCTACACGCCGTGACGTTAGAGCAGATCATTCGCCAGCTCGACAACGAGGACCAGGCGCTGTCGGCGGAAGATGTGGCGGAGCGGGTAGGCATCGCCAGGGTGACGGCGAGGCGCTATCTGGACTACCTGGAGAAGGCCGGGATGGTGAGAATCGACGTCAGCTACGGCGGAGTCGGCAGGCCGACGAATCGCTACGTGCGCGTCGACGAGCATGAGACAGGGGGTGGCAGGCGGGCATGATCGACTTTGAAGCCATATTGGACGGGCTGTTTGACATCGTTCACGTGACGGATGAAAAAGGACGGACACTGTATTGCTCCGGGCGCTACGAAGAGTTTTTCGGGATCGATCCGCAGGAAATGATCGGCAAGCCGATTGAGGAATTTTACCATCTGGGCTATTTTTCCCCGACGATTACGATGCGCGTCATTCGCGATCGGAAAAAGGTGCACACGATCCAGACGACCCGGAAAAAACGCCGGCTGCTGGTCGAGGGCACCCCGCTCTGGGACGCGGACGGCAACTTTTGTGGAGTCGTCAACACGTCGATTGACATTACCGACCACGAGCAGTTGCAGCAGGAGCAAAATGAGCGCAAGTACGTCGGCGGCCTTTTGCAAAGCGAAATGACAAAGGAGAACAGCAGGCGAAAAGGCAAAATCAGTCTCGTCTACCGCAGCCAGTCGATGGAGCAGGTCACCGCGCTGGCGGAAAAGCTGGCGCAGGTCGAGTCGTCCATGATTTTGCTGGGAGAATCGGGCGTCGGCAAAGGCGTGCTCGCGAAGTACATCCACGAGTGCAGCCCGCGCGCAGACAAGCCGTTCGTCCACATCAACTGCGGAGCGATCCCGGAGACGTTGCTGGAATCGGAGCTGTTCGGATACGAAAAAGGAGCGTTTACCGGAGCGGACAAGGACGGCAAAGCGGGCCTGATCGAAAAGGCGAACGGCGGCACGCTGTTTTTGGACGAGATCGGAGAGATGCCGCTCGCCTTGCAGGTGAAGCTGCTCAACGTCTTGCAGGAAAAAACGATTACGCCCGTAGGCAGCGCCGTTCCGCGCAAGGTCGACGTGAAGCTGATTACCGCCACCAACCAAAACTTGCGGCAAATGGTCAAAGAGGGCAGGTTTCGCGAAGATTTGTACTACCGGATTCACGTCGTGCCGCTGGAAATTCCGCCGCTGCGGGAACGCCGCGAGGAAATTCCGGTGCTCGTCCATTATTTCCTGGGCGTTTTTTGCGAAAAGTACTGTCTGGATCGGCAGCTTTCCGACGCCTGCTTTCGGATTCTCGCGGAATACGATTGGCCAGGCAATGTGCGCGAATTGGAAAATGTAGTGGAGCGGCTCGTGGTGACCGCCCCTGACGTCCTCATTACGCCGACGCAAATCCCCCGGTACATCCACAGCCACGAGGATAGCGCCTTGGGCGGCATCAAGGTCGAGCGGGTGATGCAGATGCAGGAGGCGATGGAGGAAGTCGAACGGCAGTTGCTGCAGCGCGCCTACGAGCAGCACAAGACGACGACAAAAGTAGCGGAAGCGCTCGGCATCAGCCAGCCATCCGCCAGCCGGAAGCTGAGAAAGTGGGTATTCACAGGTGAATAATCGCTATTCGCGCGTGAATAGCATGCTGGATGGTTCCTGCGCGAATGGGCGGTGCTTGTATGCGGCCGTGAATAGCCGCTGTACATACAGGGAGCGGGCAGCTTGTTGGCATTGTTTTTGCAATATTGAAAAAGTCATGAACGGATGAGGGAACGCATACGTGTGTGCAAAAGCTGCTTGCGCAAGGGCCGCTGTGGACAGATGGACAATTGATAAAGGGAGACGTGTCGGATGAATAAAGGAAAAGCATTGCGGGCAGGAGATACAATCGGGCTGGTCGCCACTTCCAGTCCCGCTACGGAAGAGGTGCTGGGCAAGGCAGTGGCCGCGATCATGGAGATGGGCTTCAAGGTAAAGGTCGGGCAGACGTGCTATGAGACGTACGGCGGCTATTTGGCGGGCACCCCGGAGCAGCGGGCAGGCGAGCTGAACGCGATGTTTGCCGACGACGAGGTGGACGGCATCATGTGCATGCGCGGCGGTTACGGGTCCCCGCAAATTTTGCCGCTGCTCGATTACGACCTCATTGCGCAAAATCCGAAACTGTTTGTCGGGTACAGCGACATTACTGCGCTGCACGCCGCTTTCGGACAGGTATCGCATCTGGCGACCTTGCACGGGCCAATGGCGACCTCGGATATTGCGCACGGCCTGGACGACTGGACCAGGCAGTATTTGCTGCGGGCGCTGACCCGGCCTGAGCCGCTCGGGCCGATCATCAACCCGCCGGGAGAGGACATTCTCTGTCTCGTGGAAGGGCAGGCGTACGGCCCGATTGTCGGCGGAAACCTCGCTTTGATCGCCACGCTAATGGGCACGCCGTATCAGGTGGATACCCGCGGCAAAATCCTGTTTCTGGAAGACATTGACGAGGAGCCGTATCGCGTAGATCGCATGCTGACACAGCTTGCGCTCGGCGGCCTGTTCGCCGATTGCGCAGGCATCGTCATCGGCACGTGGACCAACTGCGAGCCGAAGAAGCGCGAAGGCTTTTCCGTCTGGGACGTGTTCCAAAACATCGTCGTGCCTTACGGAAAGCCGACGATCTGGAACGTGCAGATCGGGCACGGCTCTTACAATATGGCGCTGCCCTTCGGCGTCGAGGCTACGCTTGACGCGACTTCAAGAATACTCGCGGTAGAGGAGAGTGTGACCGTATGAGTCCCGGACAAAACGACTGGATCATGCAGCAAGCGCAGGAGCTGCTTCCTTGGCTGAGGGCAGTTCGCCGCGATTTTCATCAAATTCCCGAGTTTGGGCTGGAGGAGTTTCGCACACAGGAAAAAATTAGCGCCTACTTGAACGAGTTGGGGATTCCGCATGCAAAAGTGGCGGGCACAGGTGTCGTCGGACTGATTGAAGGCGCACGGCCAGGAGCTGTCGTCGGGCTGCGCGGCGACATGGACGCGCTGCCGATTGTAGAGGAAAACGCCGTGGAGTACCGCTCGCAAATCGCCGGACGGATGCACGCCTGCGGCCACGATGCCCACATGACGTGCCTGCTCGGTGCGGCGCGGCTGCTCGCGGCGCAGAAGCAGCAACTGTCCGGCAGCGTGAAGCTGTTTTTCCAGCCTGCGGAAGAGACGGTGGGCGGGGCGCTGCCGATGATCCGCGAAGGCGTGCTCGACAACCCGCGCGTGGAAGCGGTTTTTGGCTTGCACGTATCGCCTGAGCTGGCTGTCGGTAGCATCGCGGTCAAGTACGGACAGATGAATGCGGCCTCTGACGATGTGCACATTGTCGTCCGCGGGGAAAACGGGCACGGAGCCTACCCGCACAACGGCAAGGACGCAATCGTGATCGCGGCTCACGTCATTACCGCCCTGCAGACGATCATCAGCCGCAACGTCGACCCGCGCGACTCGGCGGTGCTTTCGCTTGGCATGATCGCTGGCGGGACGGCAAGCAACATCATCGCCTCGGAAGTGAAGCTGACCGGAACGATCCGGACGCTGGACAAAAAGGTGCGGGCAATGGTGAAAGAGCGCGTGCGCGAGGTAGCCGAACTGACGGCGAAAAGTCTCGGCGGCTCGGCAGAGGTGGCGTTCGAGGAAGGCTACACCTCGCTCATCAACGACAACGCTATGGTCGACCTGGTGAAAAAGTGCGGCGAAGAACTGCTCGGAAGAGAGCGGGTCAAGGTGAACGAGCTGCCGAGCCTGGGCGTGGAAGATTTCGCCTTTTTCGCGGAGCATGTCCCGAGCGCCTTTTACCACCTCGGGGTGCGCAATGAGGAAGCGGGCTTCGTCTATCCTGTCCACCATCCGCGCTTTGACCTCGATGAGCGTAGCCTGGTGATCGGCACAGCGATGCAGACGTACAACGCGATCACCTTTTTGCAGGAGCGGGCGGCCAGCTTGCAGGAAAAATAACGCAGGCTTCTCACACGCCGTTTTTCAAGGCAGGGTCCGGGTATAGGATGAGGCGAGCGGCGGAACACTACAGACGCTGTATCTTTTTCATCAGAGAAAGGAGCGTCTTTTTCATGAGCATGACGATAAGTCGGCCCGTCACCGATGTCTTAAATAAACAGGTTGCCAACTGGTCTGTGATGTATGTGAAACTGCACCATTTCCACTGGTATGTAAAAGGTCCGCACTTCTTTACGCTCCACGCCAAGTTCGAGGAACTGTACAACGAGGCGGCGACATATGTGGACGACCTGGCGGAGCGGCTGCTTGCCGTCGGCGGCCAGCCTGTCTCGACCATGAAGGCCTGTATCGAGCAGGCTTCGATCAAGGAAGCGGCTTCTGGCGAGACAGCCGAGCAGATGGTGCAGGCGGTCGTGAACGACTTTACGACGTTGATCGGCGAGCTGAAGGAAGGGATCGTCGCCGCAGAGGCAGCCGATGACGAAGCGACGGGCGACATGTTTTTGGGAATGAGCGAAAGCCTGCAAAAGCATGTGTGGATGCTGCAGGCGTATTTGGGAAAATAAGCGCAAGCAGGAGAGCAAGCTGATGCCGTCGGTGTCAGCTTGCTTTTTTATCCAGATAAGAATTTGTGGATTTGCCAAAAAACGTGTAAGAAAATGCGGGCTGCGGTATCTAAATGCTGAAAGGGAGGGGAGGACGCTGAGAGACAAAGAACTGCTGCCGTCGCTCTCGATTCTTCGCACGACAGTCGACGTCTCGCTGGAAGCGATCATGGACGCTCATCTGTACCGGATTTACCGTCTCTGCTGCTGGCTTGTCCAGGACAGGCAGGTCGCAGAAGATATTGCCCAGGAAGTGTTTTTGCGCGCGTACCAGCACCTGCCGCGCTTTCGCGGAGAGAGCAAAATCGAGACGTGGCTGTATCGGATTGCGGTAAATGAGTGCAAACGCTACATGCGCTCGTGGTCGTTTCGGCATTTGCTGTATCAGGCGGAACCGGCTGTGCCTGGCTTTTCCGGGCTGGAAGAGGAAGTGCTGCAAAAAGAAGAGTGGCGCCAACTGGCAGGCTGTATGGCGAAGCTTTCGTATCGTCATCGGCAAATGCTGGTTCTCCACTACTACGAAGAACTAAGCGCGGAAGAGATCGCGGCGGTTCTCGGCATATCGCCCGGCGCTGTCTACACCCGTTTGCACCGCGCGCGCGAAAAGCTGAAAAAGCTGTTGCTAAAGGAGGGAGAACCGTGGACGTAGAAAAAGGATTGCGCCAATTGGCAACAGTCGAACGGCAAGCGTGGAAGCTCGACGACGAGCGGAAGGCACGCATGGAGCAGAACATTCTCGCACAGGCAAAAAGACGGAAAAGCGCGCTCCCGCGAATCGGAGGGGCGGTTGCTGCCGGAATCGTGCTGGCGGTCACGGTCGGCGTCGGCCTTCAGGTTGGTGTGAGCAATCAAGGGGGCAAACATCCGTTGGAAGCGCCCTATGGCGAAGCGGTACTCAGTCAGCGCGCGGCTCAGCTAATCGAGATCATGGCCTTGTACGGCGGAGTACACGCAGCGAAAATTTCCGCTTCTCCGTTGGCGGGAGTTTTTGCCGAGGCGCAGGAAGCCGTTCTGTTGGAGGAACCGTACAGGAAGGTGCACATCCTCTTTTTTCCGGAAGGGTACCGGGCCGATCAAATCAAGATCGTGGAGGACTTCACTCGCCCGAAGGAGGTCACTTATACGTTTCAGGGGGCGAAGCTGCGGGAGGATCTCCTGCCGCTTTCGGCGAGCGGCCCGACGTATTTGTATGCGGTCAAAAACGTCCTGTTTCTGACCAACAGCTTGTCGCTGCATGCGGACGTGAAATTTGCGCTGGACCGCGAGCAGCGGCATGAACAGTTTTTGCAAAGCTTCGGGCTGTCGCTGTCGGCGTATGCGTACCTCCACGATTACAAGCAAAACGCGATCTATACAGACATGGGGTGGAAGCAAGACGCGCTGAAACAGATCAGGTTGCTTTCCCGCCAGCCGATGGTGGAGCGCGGAACGGCCTACAAGGGCAGTATTCCTGCCGTCTTTTTGAAAAAAGACGAGCCAGTGGCTGTCGTCATATACAATGACGGGCTGGGAAGCAACCACCTTGCCAAATATCGCTGGGACGAGCAGGCGCAAAAGTGGGAGCTGGAAGAAAAAAAGCGCATGCCCGCAACAGGTCCGGCAGCGACGGCGACGTAACAGCGAGGCGGGATTTTCCGTGGGTGCGCATCTGTCTTCCATAAACAAAGAAGGTGCTGTGGTTCTATTTGAGACATCCCTCTTGTTCCCAAGAGAGGCATGCTAGTGTAAACTTACCTTGTGATGAAACAAAGAAAGCACTTTCATGATGGAAAGGATGTACATTCCCATGGCATCACCCTACGTTACGTTTAATCGCGAGCAGTGGAGAGCGCTGCGGGCCTCCACACCGCTTACCATATCAGACGAAGAGCTCGCCTGTTTGCAGGGGTTGAACGAAAATATATCCATGACCGAAGTGACCGATATTTACTTGCCGCTGTCCCGGCTGCTGAATTTGTACGTCGGCGGCATGCAGGAGCTGTATCAGGCGACGCATACGTTTTTGGGCAACCAGGACGGCAAGGTGCCGTTTATCATCGGGATCGCCGGAAGCGTGGCGGTCGGAAAAAGCACGACAGCGCGTATTTTGCAGACGCTTTTGTCGCGCTGGCCGAATCATCCCAAGGTCGATCTGGTGACGACGGACGGCTTTTTGTATCCGAACCGCGTCTTGGAAGAACGGGGGATCATGAAGCGCAAAGGCTTCCCGGAAAGCTACGACCTGCGCCGCTTTATCAACTTTTTGGCCGATGTGAAGTCCGGTCTTCCCGAGGTCAAGGCCCCGGTCTACTCCCACCTCGTCTATGACATCGTGCCAGGGGAATGGCAGACTGTCCGCCAGCCCGACATCCTGATCGTGGAAGGCTTGAACGTGCTCCAGCCGCCAAAAGGCGACGAGCCGCATATTTCCGAGGTGATCGTCTCCGACTTTTTCGATTTTTCGATTTACGTGCACGCCGAGGAAAAAGATATTTTGCAATGGTACGTGGAGCGGTTCAAGCTGCTGCGCCAGACGGCATTTTCCGATCCGAACTCGTATTTCCGGCGCTACGCGAGCCTGTCTGATGAGGAAGCGACAGAGGTGGCGACAGGCATCTGGACGGAGATCAACGGAGCCAACTTGGTGCAAAACATTTTGCCGACGCGCGTCCGTGCCCAGTTGATTTTGAACAAGGGACAGGACCACATGGTGCAAAGCGTCAAGCTGCGCAAGCTGTAAACACATGGGAGGGGGATCGCTTGTGAAAATGATTAGCGCTTGCCTGATCGGCTGCGAATGCCGCTACGACCAAAAATCGTGTCTGGACAAGGAACTGGAGCAGTTGCTACGGGACGGCAAAGTAATCCCTGTCTGTCCGGAGCAGTTGGGCGGCTTGCCTACTCCGCGTCCGCCAGCGGAGATTGTCGGGGGAGACGGAAACGACGTGCTGGATGGGCGGGCAAAAATTATCGACCAGACAGGCTGTGACGTGACGGCTGAATTTGTGGCGGGCGCTTATCAGGCGCTGAGGCTGGCGCAAACGGTCGGGGCGACGTCTGCCATCCTGAAAGAAAACAGCCCGTCCTGTGGCAGCTCGTTCGTGTACGACGGCCAGTTTTCCGGGAAAAAGGTGCCGGGAGCTGGCGTGACGGCGGCGCTGTTTCGCAGACACGGCATAGAGGTGAAGTCGGAGCGGAACTAGCTTTAGCGCATTGGAAAACTTGGCTGCGCCAAGCCATCGGCGCAGCCTTGGTTGCCCTTGTACTCACCCACGCATCCCCAGCCGAAAAGCAGAGGAAAAGAAAGAACCCGCCGCAAAGCAATAGCGCCGTTTTTCGGAAGCGAAGCTGCGAATAGTAGGGGCGGAAAATAAGGGCAGAGAGCAGGAAATAGACGATATTGGCGAGGAAAAAGACTAGCTCTTGTTCCCCGTGAAGCAAGCGGTGCACTTCGTTTTGCAGCTTTATCCATGTGGACTCGGTGCTCTCGGCAGGAATCAGCCGCTCCCGAACGTAGTCGTATGGTACGCGACGGCATTTCCTGTCTGATCCCGTTCGTATTCGATTTTGTACATGACGTCGGAAAAAATCGACTTCGTGTAAACCAGCTCATCGGTGGCAAAGTGGTGGCGCTCCTTTGCGTTTTCCCAGACGATGAACCAACTGAAAAAGAGCGCGATCACTACCGCCAATTGCCAGTATGATTTTGGTTGTACGCGTCCTTTTGGTGTGCTTTGCAAATTCGATCATGCCTTTTTTGTGGTTTTTTACAAATTATACCACAAAAACCCGTGCGCGTAGCAGATGGCTGTGCGCACGGGTTTTTGTTTCGGTTTCTACTCGTTTACGAAAACGTCTCGATAAACCGCTTGGCAGCCTTGGACAAGTGTCGGCCCGACTGCCAGACGACAGCGGCAGACGAGTAAATGGACGTCCCGGCAAGCCTGATTCCATGGATTTGTTCGCTCTTGTGCGTCTCCCAGGCGGAAATCGGGACGATGGACGAGCCGACGGAAGCGGCGACCATGCTGACGATCAGCGAGATGTCCGGGCATTCGCAGATGACGTGCGGCGCAACGCCAAGGCGCGAAAACTCTTTGACGATCAGGTCGTAAATGCCAAGGCCGGGCAGGCTGGGCATGATGAGCGGAAGCTTGGCGATTTCCCGCATGTGAATCTCGGTGCGGTCCGCATACGGCGAGCTTGCGGGGACGATCAGGACGAACGCCTCTTCCTCCAGCGGAATCATCGTGCAGTTGTTGAGCGAGTGGGGCAGGCGCACGATCGCGACCTCGATGGTGCGTCGCTCCAGCCACTGGTTGAGCAGTTGGGTATCGCCCTTCCAGACTTTGTAGGTAATGAGCGGATATTTTTGCTGAAACAGGCGAATCTGCTCCGGCAGACGGTAGGCGGACAAGGCGCTCACCCCGATGGACAGCGTCCCGCGAATGCCTTCGCCCGTTTCTTTTACTTCGGAGAGCGCTTCCTCCATCTGGTGGACGATGTTGAGCGCCTGGCGGTACAAGGTAAGCCCGGCTTCGGTCAGCTCCATCCGCTTCCCGGAGCGCTCCACGAGCGTGACGCCCAGCTCGTCCTCCATTTGCTTGAGCTGCTGGCTCAAAGGAGGCTGGGCCATGTTCAGCCGTTTCGCCGCCCCTGTAATTTGGCCTTCCTCCGCGATGGCGATAAAGTAGCGCAATTGCCGTATATCCACGTGTCATCCTTCTTTCGTTTTGCTCAACTATATGATTTCGATATGAAAATCAGATTTACTCGATATTTTTCATATTGTTGTTGCTATGATAGCATATGTTTCAGCAAAACATCGAGAGACGACGAAAGAAGGAAGGGAAATAGACGTGCGTACGTGGCTGGATAAGCTGTTTCACTTGCGCGCTTGCGACACGACGTTTCAACGGGAGCTGATCGCCGGATTTATCGGCTTTGTCACCATTGTCTACATTGTTGCCGTAAACGCTTCGATTTTGCAGGATGCCGGAATCCCGATGGAGGCAGGGATTTTGGCAACTGTTCTGACCGCTTTTATCGGATCGCTGTTAATGGCCTTCTGGGCGAATGCCCCGATCATCCTCGTCCCCGGCATGGGGATTAATGCGCTGTTCACCTATACGCTCTGCCAGTCGATGGGCCTCTCCTGGCAGGAAGCGCTGGCGGCTGTATTCGTTTCCGGCCTGATCTTTACCGTCATCGCCTTTACCCGCGCGGCGGCGATTTTGTCCAATGCGATTCCCGCTTCGCTGAAGGAAGCGATTACGGTAGGCATCGGCTTGTTTTTGACCTTTATCGGGCTGCAAAAAGGCGGCCTGATCGTCACCAATCCGTCCACATTCGTCGCGCTGGGCGATTTGTCCAGCCCGCATGTGCTCGTGACGTTGGTAACGCTCCTCCTCACGCTGATCCTGTTTGTGCGCAATGTCCCCGGCAACTTCCTGATCGGGATTGCGGCTGGTACGGGACTTGGCTTTTTGTTCGGGATCGTCGAGCCGGGGACAGGAGAGACGTTTTCGTTTGCGCAGTACGGACAAGTATTGGGCGGCATGTCGTTTTCCGCCATCTGGACCTTGCCGTTCTGGATCGCGACCTTTTCGCTTGCGATGGTGATCGTGTTTGAAAACATCGGCTTGCTGCACGGGCATACGGCGATGATCGGCCAGCCGCAAAAGTTCCGCCGCTCGCTGCAAGCAAATGCCTTGTCGGCGGCTATTTCCGGCATCATGGGAACGAGCCCGACCGTCGCAACGGTAGAGACGGCAGCCGGAATCGCGGCAGGAGGGCGGACAGGGCTGACCACGCTCGTCACCGGGACGCTTCTGCTGTTCTCGCTCGGCCTGATTCCGGTGGTGAAAATGATCCCGGACGGCGCGGTTGCGCCTGTGCTCATCATCATCGGGGCACTGATGCTGCAAAATGTGCAAAACATCAATCTGAAAGACTTTTCGGAGGGCTTCCCCGCCTTTTTGATTATCGCGATCATTCCGCTGTCCTACAGCATCGTGGACGGCATCGCTTTCGGCTTCGTGGCGTACCCGCTGATGAAGCTCGCGCTGGGCAAGCGCCGGGAAGTGCCTGCTCTGCTCTATGTGATCGCCGGGCTGTTCTTGCTTAATCTGATGCTGCCTGTATTCACGTAAGGAAGAGATACCCCGACTTTCCGTTGGGGTATTTTTTTGTCCTTCTGCCTTCTGGTACGGTATGGCCGAGGGGGAATGGACAGTGAGACAGTGTGTGCACGGAGAGGGCTTTTCGGTTGATCCGCAGACGCATTCGCCGGAGTTGCTGCGGACATGGTCCGGCAAGCAGTTGTTTTGTCAACAGTGTGGGGCGAAAGTGATCTTTCGGCACGGACAGCTCGTGACCCCGCACTTTGCCCATGTAGCGAGCAGTTGCTGTGACGCTGGCGAGCCGGAGACAGCCGAGCACAAGGCGGGAAAACAACTGCTGGTGGAGTGGGTCCGGGAGCTGTATCCCGCGAATCACACGCGTCAGGAAGCGTATTTGGAAGAGATCGGGCAGCGCGCAGATGTTTTGACGATTTTCCCGAACGGACAGCGGCTTTGTATCGAATACCAATGCTCACGGATCGAGGACAAGGCATTGCGCAAACGAATCGAGGGATATGACCAGGCGCAGATCGCGCAAATCTGGATCATCGGGAAAAGCGTCTTTGCGAGCAGGTCTGTCAATCGCTTTCGGCTGCAAGCCTGGGAGAAAACGATTTGGGAGAGGCAGCGCCTGCTGTGCCTGCTCGATCCGCTCGGGAGGAAGCGCCTGGACGTGCTCCTGGATTTGGCAGCAGTGGCGGGAGCGAAGACGCTGTTTTCCTGCAAGCGCAGGGCGGAGTGGGAGCTTTCGCGGTTGAAGCTCACGCCGGAAGCGCAGCTTTTGCAGGCAGACGATGCCCCGCTGGCGGCGGAAAAGAAGCGACAAAGCCCGCAAGCCCAAAAAACATCCCGGCGCAGGGCAACAAGGGGAAAGGCGGCGCTGGCACATAAAAAAACGGAACGCGAGCGAGAGCGCGAGTTTTTGGCCCACCCGTTGCGAAAGTTCGCGCTGGCGAGAGTGGGCGACTATCTTTCGCATCCGCTGTTCAACCAGAAGCTGGAGGGCGACCAACTGTTTGTCATCGACCATCGCCTGTGGCAAAGCTATCTGTTTTTGACGGAAATTCACAAGGTCTATCAAAGGAAGGCTGTATTTGCCACCGGAACGGAAATTCCCCGGCTCTTTATCAAGCACATTTTGACGAAGGATGACCGCTTTTTCGAGCGGCCGTTTCGCAGCGTAGTGACCAGGTACGTCGACCAGCGGCTGGCGCAAACGATCCGTCGCCCGAACGAGCGAGAGTCGCCTGGCAAAGCGGTTCACGAGCTGGTGTACGAGTACTTTTGCCGCCTGGAGGCGCTTGGCTTTTTGCGAAATACAACGCCAAACAAAGAGCGCATTTCGGCGAGCGGTATGCTGTACGGAAGGTTTGACGTGCTGTTTGACCGTTTTTGTCCCGACTTGTTCGGCCATACGGAGCGGGAGCTGGTCGCCTTTTTTCGGCAGCACGACCTTTGCTATCTGAAGGGCAGGTGGTTTGACAAAAAGCAAACGCGGAAAACGCCGCTGGATGTATAGGGAGAAAGAATGGAAAATCAATTAGATTGAAAATAAAGAAAATTTTAAAAATTTAAGAAGGGCTTTGCGGTACAAGCAACGAATGTAATGTTTACATCCAGCATATACATTGCGAAAAAGAAGGGGGGATTTCAGATGGCGTTGCTTGAGGTAGACCGGCTGTCGCTGCAGTTTGGCGGGGTAGCAGCGTTGTCGGAGGTGAGTTTTCACGTGGAAAAGGGCGAGATTTTTGCCCTCATCGGGCCGAACGGAGCAGGCAAGACGAGCATGCTCAACTGCATCAGCGGCCTGTACAAACCGACCTCTGGCACCATCCGCTTCCAGGGCGAGCCGATTCTTGCGCTTCCTCCCTACAAGCGGGCGGAAAAAGGCATTGCGCGCGCCTTTCAAAACATCGAGTTGTTCAAACATATGACTGTTTTGGACAACATCATGCTGGGCAGGCACGTGCGGATGCGGGCCGGGCTTTTGTCGTGCGGATTTTACTGGGGGAAGGCACAGCAGGAAGAGATCGAACATCGGCGGGCTGTGGAGGAGATCATCTCGTTTCTCGAGATTGAGTCCATTCGGCACAAGCCAGTGGGCACTTTGTCGTACGGCCTGCAAAAACGCGTGGAAGTCGGGCGAGCGCTCGCTCTGTCTCCGGAGCTGCTGTTGCTCGACGAGCCGATGGCGGGGATGAACAGCGAAGAAAAAGAAGATATGGCGCGGTTTATTCTCGATATTCACGAGGAGCGGGGCACGACGATGATCTTGATCGAGCACGACATGGGCGTAGTCATGGAGCTGTCTCAGCACATTGCCGTACTGGACTTCGGCAAATGCATCGCTTTTGGCACGCCGGAACAGATTCAGACCGACCCGCAAGTGATCGAGGCGTATTTGGGGCAGGAAGGGACAAAAGAGGGGAGGAGCGCATGAAGCTGAAGACCATTCCGCAATATTTGCTGGCAAGGGGAGTGCAGTGGCCGAACAAGACAGCCATGCGCCAAAAAAAGCTGGGCATCTGGCAGGAGCTGACCTGGAGGCAACTGTCGGAAGAAGTGAAAGCGCTGTCAAGTGGGCTTAGAGAGCTGGGCTTTTCGCGCGGCGACAAGCTGGCGATCATCGGGGACAACCGTCCGGAGTGGGTGATGGCCGAGGCAGCCGCGCAAGCGCTCGGGGGCGTATCCGTCGGCTTGTACCAGGATTCGCTGCCAAAAGAGATCGCCTACATTTTGAACCACTCCGATGCAAAAATCGTCGTAGTCGAGGATCAGGAGCAGGTCGACAAGCTGCTGGAAATTGCCGACGAGCTGCCGTTTGTGCAAAAGATCGTGTTTTACAAGGACAAAGGGATGCGCGGCTACGATCACCCGCTGCTCTCCCCGTTTCGCGACGTCCAGCAGCTTGGGAGGCAATGCGCTTATTACGCATCAGGCGAGTGGGAGCGGGAGGTTGAGCAGGGAAGCGTGGAGGACATCGCGATATTGTGCTATACCGCCGGAACGACCGGACCGCCAAAAGGGGCGATGCTGTCTCACCGCAATCTGCTGCACATGACGGAGAGCCTGTTTTCCATCGACCCTGTGGACGTGTCCGACGAGTACGTCTCGTTTTTGCCGCTGGCCTGGATCGGGGAGCAGATGATGAGCGTCTCCGGCGCGTTTCTCGCAGGCTACACGGTCAACTTCCCGGAGGATACGTCTACGGTACAGGCGGATTTGCGCGAGATTGGCCCGCACCTGATTTTTTCCCCGCCGAGAATATGGGAGGACATGGTGTCGCGCGTGCAGGTCAAGCTGCAGGACGCTGGCTTGCTGAAGCGCTCGTTGTACGAATGGTTCCGTCCGTACGGCGAAGCGAAGGCGCAGGCCGCGATCACGGGCGGGCGGCTGACAGTCTGGCAGCGCTTGATGTACACGCTCGGAGACTATCTCGTCTTTTCCGCGATCAAGGATCATCTGGGGCTTTTGCGCATCAAGCGCGCCTATACGGGAGGCGCCGCGCTGGGAGCAGACGTCTCCCGGTTTTTTCAGAGCCTTGGGGTCAATCTGAAGCAAATATACGGGCAGACGGAAGTGTCCGGGATCGCCGCCGTTCACCGCGACGGTAAAATCAAGCCGGATACGGTCGGCGAACCGCTCCCGGGGACGGAAATCAACGTTTCGGACAAAAGGGAAATCTGGATCAAAAGCCCGAGCGTCTTTTCCGGCTACTACAAAAACGAGCGGGCGACGGAAGACGCTTTGGTGGATGGCTGGCTGCGGACGGGAGACGTCGGCTATATGGACGAGAGCGGACAGTTGGTCGTGCTCGACCGTTTGCAGGATGTGATCCGCTTGGACAACGACGAGCTGGTGTCTCCGCAGTTGATCGAAAACAAGCTGAAATTCAGCCCCTATATCAAGGAGGTGATGGCGATTGGCACGGATCGCCCGTATGTGACGGCGATTCTCAATATCGACATGGCGAATGTCGGCCGCTATGCCGAGCTGAATCAGGTCGCCTACACGACGTACAGCGACCTGGCGCAAAAGCAGGAGGTGCTGCTGCTCATTCGCCGCGAAGTCGAGCGGATGAACAGCGAGCTTGCGGAAAAGGAAAAAGTGAAGCGGTTTGTGCTGCTCCACAAGGAACTGGATGCGGATGACGAAGAGCTGACGCGGACGAAAAAAGTGCGGCGGAGCTACGTCGCAGACAAGTACGAAGCGGTAATTGACGGCATGTACAGCGATTTGAACGCGGTCTGGGTAGAGGGCGCGGTCCGCTACCGAGATGGTCGGGAAACAGCCGTCCGCACGCAACTGAAAATCGTCGATGTGGACGCGCCGCTGGCGTCGGATGGGGAGGTGGCGTAATGGATATGTTTTGGCAACTGCTGGTCATGGGGCTGGCGGTAGGTAGCATTTACGGCTTGATCGCGCTCGGATTTGTCCTCATTTACAAATCGAGTGACGCGATCAACTTCGCGCAGGGCGAGTTCGTGCTGGTCGGCTCGTACGTCTGCCTGACGCTGATTACTTCCTACCAGATACCGTTTTTGCCCGCCTTGCTGCTGACGCTCGTCTTCAGCGCGGTGCTCGGCTGGGCGGTGGAGCGCGTCGTCTTGCGGCCGTTCATCGGCGTGCCCGTCATCTCCATGATTATGGCGACGATCGGTCTGTCCAGTGTCATGGCGGGGATCGTCCACCTGTTCTGGGGGACGGATACACGGGTGTTTCCGGCGATTTTTCCTGTGCAGCCGCTTGCGCTCGGTGGCGTAGTCGTCCCGCAAGTGTACGTCTGGTCGCTGGTTACCGTACTCATTTTGCTCGGGTTGTTTACGTTGTTTTTCAAGTTTTCCAAGCTCGGAATCGCCATGCGCGCAACGGCGGACGATCAGCAGGCAGCTCTCTCCATGGGGATCAGCGTAAAAGTGATTTTTGCCGTCACCTGGGCGATTTCCGCGATTGTCTCGTCAGTCGGCGGCGTACTGCTCGGCAATATTAATGGGGTCAACTCCTCGCTGGCGCTGATCGGGCTGAAGGTGCTGCCAGTAGCTTTGCTCGGCGGACTGGACAGCATTCCCGGCGCGATTGTCGGCGGCTTTATCATCGGCGTGCTGGAGACGCTGGCGGGCGGGTACCTCGATCCGATTTTGGGCGGCGGGGTCAAGGAAGTGTTGCCGTTTGTCGTACTCGTGCTGATTCTCATGTTCAAGCCGTACGGGTTGTTTGGCAAACGTGAGATTGAAAGGGTGTGAGCGGATGAGAAGTCCATTTGTCAGTGAATGCGGAGAGTTTCGCACGACGTATCGGGAAGACATGGCGCTGTACAAAATTCCGCGCATCCGCTACCGGGTGTACGCGCTGCTCGGTTGTTTTCTCCTGCTGCCCTGGGTGGTCAGCGAGTATGTGACCAGTCTGGCTGTCTTGTGTGCCATCGCCTCGATCGGCGCTATCGGTCTGAATATTTTGACAGGTTTTACCGGGCAAATTTCCATCGGGGTCGGCGCTTTTCTCGGAGTGGGCGGGTACGCATCGGCGCTGCTCACGACGTCGCTTGGCCTGAGCTTCTGGATTTCGCTGCCGTTGGCCGGAATTGCGACGGCATTGGTCGGGGCGCTGTTCGGAATCCCTTCCTTGCGGCTAAAAGGGCTGTACCTCGCGATGGCGACTTTGGCCGCGCAAGTGATTATTTTGTATGCGATGAATCATTGGGATGGGCTTACGGGCGGTACAGCCGGGATGATTTTGTCCCGCCCGACGCTGGGCAGCTTTTCGTTCGATTCGGAGATGAGCTATTACTATTTGACGCTGGCTGTGCTCGTGGTTACGTTCGTCTTTTCGGCAAACCTGTTTCGCTCCCGCACCGGACGCGCGTTTGTCGCCGTGCGCGACCGCGATCTCGCCGCAGAGGTCATGGGGATCAACCTGTTTCGCTACAAAGTGCTGGCTTTTGCCACCAGCTCGTTTTTCATCGGGATCGCAGGCGCGCTGATGGGCCATTACACGCTGGTGATTTCCCCGGAGCACTTCGACATCGGGGTGTCGATCGAGTATTTGGCGATGATTTTGATCGGCGGGCTGGGGAGTGTCGTCGGCTCGATTTTCGGCGCGGTGTTTCTCACCTTGCTGCCCGTGCTGTTGCGCGAGCTGATGGATTTGCTCGCTGTGCTGTTGCCGCAGGTGACCGAGCATTACGGCGCCATTCGCCAAATCATTTTTGGCGGCATCGTCATCGGCTTTCTCATCTACGAGCCGGAGGGACTGGCGAAGATGTGGCGCAATTTCAAGGAGAAGTGCAAGCTGTGGCCGTTTTCCTACTAACGCTCTTTGGGCAGCGCCTGTAAAAAATAAAAAGGGGGATTTTCAGGATGAAAAAACGGATGCAAGCGATTTCGGTTGCGATTCTCTCTGCGGTATTGATCGCAGGCTGCGGGGGAGGCGGACAGTCAAGCGCTCCGGCCGCGACAGGCGGCTCGTCGGGCAATTCGTCGGGCGGCACAAGCGCTCCGGCTGCAACTGCGCCTGCGGCCACGATCAAAATCGGCGGGCTGTTTGACGAAACGGGCGGAACCGGAGACGTCGGCAAGCCGTACGCAGAGGGCGAAAAGGCGTACATTGACTACCTCAACTCCAAAGGCGGCATCGAGGGGGCGAAGGTCGAGCTGATCGGCGTGGACTACGCCTACAAAGTCCCGGAGGCGGTGAAAATTTATCAAAAGTTCATCAAGCAGGATAAAGTCTCGGCGATTTTGGGCTGGGGAACCGGAGACACGGAAGCGATGAAGGAGCTGATCGCCAAAGACAAAGTGCCGTTCATCTCCGCCTCCTACTCCGAAGCGCTGACGCAGGTCAACCAGCATCCGTACAACTTCATGACGGCTGCCACCTACTCCGATCAGGCCAAAGTCGCGATCAAATGGTTCCGCGACAACTGGAAAGGCAGCGGCAATCCGAAGCTGGCCTTGCTCTACAACGACACCCCGTTCGGCAAGTCGCCGATTGAGGACGCCAAAGCGTACGCCGCTTCCGTAGGCGTGGACGTCGTGGATGAGCAGATTGTCGATCTCAAGGCGCTCGACGCGACACCGCAGCTTCTTAACATGCAAAAGAAAAATCCCGACTTCGCCATCATCCAGCAGACGTGGGGAGCGACGGCTACCATTTTGAAGGATGCGAAAAAGCTCGGGCTGACGACCAAATTCATCGGCTTGAACTGGGCGGCGGGCGAAGGCGTCATCACGCTGGCGGGCGACGCGGCGGAAGGCTACATCGGCGTCATCACGCACGCCTTCCCGTACGAAAATTTGCCGGGACTGAAAGAAATCGAAGACTACCTCGCCACCAAAGGAGAGAAGCTGGCGGACAAAAACCAGAAGTTCGTCCAAGGCTGGGTCGCAGCGAAAATCATGGTGGAAGGAATTAAAAATGCGGGCGACAATTTGACAGGCGAAGGAATCAAGGCGGGCATCGAAAAAATTTCCAACCTGGAGTTTGGCGGCCTGGCTGCTCCTGTCTCCTTCTCGGCTGATAATCACCGCGGAACGACGCAGGTGCGGCTCGGCGAAGTGAAAAACGGCAAGTTCGAGATCATTACGGACTACATCGGCTACTAAAGGCTGGATCGGGGGAAGCCATGCTAACACTGAACAACGTGGAAGTGATGTACGGCAAGGTGATTCTCGTCCTGAAGGGGATGTCGATGCACGTGCCGGAGGGGAAAATTGTCGCGCTGCTCGGCAGCAACGGCGCGGGCAAGACGACGACGCTGCGGGCGATATCCGGCCTGCTGAAAAGCGAGAACGGCGAAGTGACGGACGGCAGCCTGGAGTACGCGGGAAGCGTCATCACCGGGAGAGAGCCGGAGGAAATCGTCAAAAGCGGAATTTTTCAGGTGATGGAAGGCAGGCGCGTGTTCGAGCATCTCAGCGTGGAGGAAAATCTCATCGCCGGAGCCCATACGCGGCGGGAGCGCGGCTCGCTCAAGGACGAGATGGAGCAGGTCTACCATTACTTTCCCAAGCTGAAAATGCTGCGCACAAGAACGGCTGGCTACTTGAGCGGCGGCGAACAGCAGATGCTGGCGATCGGCCGGGCGCTGATGGCCCGTCCACGGTTGCTCTTGCTCGATGAGCCATCGCTCGGTTTGGCCCCGCTGCTCGTGAAGGAAATTTTTTCGATCATCAAAAAGATCAACGAGGAGCAAGGCACAACGATACTCGTCGTCGAGCAAAACGCGAATGTCGCCCTGTCCATTGCCGATTACGGCTACATCATGGAAAACGGCAGGATCGTGCTGGAAGGGGACGTGGAGTCGTTGCAGTCCAACGAGGACGTTCGCGAGTTTTACTTGGGTATGAGTGACGGGAAGCGAAAAAGCTTTCGCCAGGTGAAGCACTACAAACGGCGGAAGCGCTGGTTGTGACGGTAGAAAGCGGCAAAGGCAGCCATCCTCTTTGGGGGGTGGCTGTTTGCTTATTGATCTTTTCATCCAGCCAGTGGTAAATTTAGGGGTGCTGTAGCGGGTGCGCACCATGGCGTGCCTCGCTGCCACACGTCCATTCACGGGCTTTAACGCAAGGCTGGCCGCTTTGCGAAAAGACTGCACGGCCCGATCAAGGAGGGAAAGCATGCTTCCGTTAACGTTACAACAGGTCGATGAGCTGACCGCCGATGTCGCGGCCGTAATCGCGCCGTGCCTGTACAACCCGACACCGGAAAAGCTGAACGTGCTCATGAGATTGTACAAGACCGATCCGAATCGGAGCTTGTACGCCTGCGTCGATGGCGACAGCGTCTTCGCGATTATCGGGCTGAAAAGGAATCCGACTGAGAATACGGCGGTCATTTTGCATATTGCGGTCACAGAAGAGCGGCGGGGACAAGGCGTCGGACGCCAATTGATCGACGACGTCTTGGCCCTGCACTCATTGGCTGCCATTCAGGCGGAAACCGATAGGGAGGCGGTTGCTTTTTATCGGTCGTGCGGGTTTGCGGTGGAGAGTCTGGGGGAAGTCTACCCCGGTGTTGAGCGTTTTTTATGTATGAAAAAGAATGAGGCTGGACTTGCGGGGAAGAGGGAAAGCGCCAGGTAAGCCAGTTTTTGCAAAAAAGGACACCTTTTGCTTCGTCATGAGCAGAAGGTGTCCTTGCTTGTTTAGTCCGGCGCCCATCTCCCTCAGTTGCCCGAAGCGTCTGTTGCCAAGCTTAGCGCTTCACCAGCACGAACGCCTTTTTCACTTCATCCAGCGTCATGACGAGCGATTGAAACTTTTTGCCTTTGTCAGTCGCCGGGTCAAACACGCTGTCTTGTGGCAGAGCCGCGACGTAGACGGTGTTGGTTGCGGGATTTTGCGCGATTTCGTAGCCGACTGGCGGTTCATTTGGCGTGTTCAGCTTTTTCCAGTCGCTTTTGTCAAAAGCGTAAATCACGACGACCGCTGCCTGGTCTTCCGCCTTGCTGCTGTTGAACAGGAAGGAGGTCACGCTCTTGGCCTCTGGCAAGTATGGATCGGCATGCGGGCCTGTTTTCTCGTCGATCAGGATGTTCCCGTTCCACGATTGTGGCGCGAGAAAATCATAAGCGGAGTCGTAGCTGCGAAAAGAGCCTTGATACACTGTTTTCTCCGCTTTGGTCGGCTCAAAATGGGCGCTCATCAGTTCCCACTTGCTTTGGCTCCATTTCCATTTCGATTTGAGGTAGCCGCGCACGTCTGCGTTGTAGTCTCCGGTCAGGCGCTCTGTGCCTTCCAGCACGTAAAGACCGTTTTTGTTGTTGTCGATTGGCTTCAACTCGACAAATCCGTCTCCAACGATGCCTTGTTTGTCTTTATCAAGGCCAGGCAGGCTGAGCTTTTCGGCTTTGCCGTTTTGGACGGTGTAGATGTGCTGGATGGTGTAGCCGCCGCTGCCGCCCGTATTTGCGGTAACCATGATCTCGCCTTTTTTGTCGTAGGTGAAGTCTTGCACGGACAGCTTGGGCTCATAGCCGCCGTCTTTGACGTCAATCGGAAACGACTTCTTGGTCTGGCCATCTGTTACTTTGACAGTGAGGGCGGAAATGTACGGGCTGTTTTTGTCCTTTTTCCCGTAGAGCGTGATCGTGTCGGCCTTTTTGTCGCCTGTCACGTCAGCCGTTTTTTCCGCGAGCGCCTGCAGGTCTTTTGTGGCAGAGCCTGTGCTTGCGGCGTCGGCGGTCAGGGCTTGTCCGGTGAAAAGCACCGAGGTGAGCAATGTCCCTGTGACGATTTTGTTCCAGTTGTTCATGTTGAATGTTCTCTCCCATCTTGGTGTTTGTTCATGGTGTCAGGTGAGTGTGTGGTGAGTGAGTTCATGTGTCTTGCTACACGTTCATTATGTACGATAGAGTGGATCCGATGGTTACAGACAAGTGACAGCCCGCCTACAAAACAGTAACAGGGAAAAAGCGGGCGGGGCAGCTTCCTGCGAGCATTGCGCAAACAGCCGATTCCAAGTAGAATGATGAAATGCCCAAAAGGGCCGCGGTTCGAAAAACTCCCGCGTTATCAAAACTAGGAGGCTATCATATGTTTAATCTTGCACTCGGAGTATGTTTTGCTCTGGTGAATTTCGGGCTGTTTCTGCTCTGCTACCGCCTGTTCGGCAGAATGGGGCTGTACGCCTGGATCGGAATGGCTACGGTGCTGGCGAACATTCAGGTGGTCAAAACCATCGAGATGTTCGGGCTGGTCATGACGCTCGGCAATACGATTTATGCATCCATCTACCTGGTGTCAGACCTGCTCAATGAAAAGTACGGCGAGCGGGCGGCGAAAAAGGCGGTCTGGTTCGGCTTTTTCACCTTGATCGCGACGACGATCATCATGCAGCTCGTGCTGTTGTTTGATCCGCAGCCGGAAGACATTGCCCAGGAATCGCTGGAAAAGCTGTTCGGCCTGATGCCAAGGCTCGCTTTGGGCAGCCTGTGCGCGTACTTGCTGAGCCAGTTCGTGGACGTGAAAATTTACTCCTGGCTGAAGATAAAGTGCCCGGGACGCAACCAGTTGTGGATTCGCAACAACGGGAGTACGCTGTTCAGCCAGTTGCTCGATTCCTTGACGTTTTGCACGATCGCTTTTTGGGGCGTCTACCCGCTGGAAGTGTGGTGGCAAATTTTATTGACCACGTATTTAATCAAGTTCGTCGTCTCGGCTGCTTCGACGCCGTTTCTCTATATCGCACGCAATATGAAGGTGCCGGAAGAGTAAGCACAAAAAGACAAAAAAAAGCCACCTGATCTTACCCTTGTAAAGTAGACAGTCTATAAACAAGCCTTTATAAGTCTATCGCCACACACGTTTTGGGCTCTGGGTGGAGAGGTCCGCCTCTTCCCCGTCCGCACTCGCAGATTTTCACAAAGAAATCATGTTCAACATTCATCCTACAAACAAAGTCTCGTTATATCCCTTCAATTAGTGAGTTTTGAAGATACACCATACTGCCCCCCCAAAAATAAATTGTATTTTTTGTAACTTTTTGTAACATTCATCCGTCTTTATTAGTGTAATATTCCAAAAATTAGAACTAGAGGAATCACTAGTGAAAAAAGGCTCTGCAATTTTTACGGCAGCAACACTTTTAGTGGGAGTACTGTCTTTTTCGACACCGAGTCACGCGACAACCACTTCGTTTACTGATACCGACTGGTTAAATGCCTGGAGGGTTTCTTCATCAGGCTATATATACACGCCTGTTGCTTTAACCACGAAGGTCATCTCAGATTTTTCAATTGACTACACAGCTAAAACAAAAGTAGCAACTAGGTGGGATCTAAGTGCAAGCATTAGTTCGAGTGCCGCAAGTACTTTTGGAGGTAGCCTAGGTGTGGGTACACTAAATGTCAGAGGGTCCTCGGTATCTTTGCCTAACACAAGCTCTTACGTTTCTGAACCTAATACAGTGGTTACAGGACGAAATTGGACAGGTACAAAATCATATAATGCGACAGAAGGCAGTAGTTATGGCACGAGTGCATATATTGTATCATCGAGCAAAGGTTATCAAACGAATACAACTGGCCAAGTAGACTTTAGCTGGTAAAAAAAGGAGGTAGAAAAAGGATGAAAAAACTCTCAATTTCCCTCTCTCTATTGACTGTATTGGGCTCAGCTTTAGCAATATCCTCTTTTGCGACAAACGAACAAACTGAAGTTTTCAAGTCCCTTAAAGAAGAGATAGTCAACATCAAATCAACTAAAGAAAGCACCTTAGTTCAAGTTGAAAATGAAAGTATTACTGATAAGGAATTTAAAATCTATAAGGCTTACATGAAGGCTAATCAAAAGCTCAATAAAGCCTCGAATGAAATATCAGATAATGATTTGTTGACGGAATTGGTAATGGATGAACTATTAGTTCAGGAAGCTGAAAATCAAGGTGTGTCAGTTAGTTTAAATACAGCAAAAGAATATTCGATCAAAATGAAAGAAATATTAGAAAATGCTGATGAGAAATCCAAAGAATTTCAAAGGAATGCTATAGAAGTAACTGGTTTAAGTGAAGACAAATACTGGGAAGAATATGCTCCGGACATGTATAGGAAGCAGCTAAGTACTTCAAACTTGGTTGAAAAACTCGTAAAAGACGGGGTACTCCCAAATGCAATAGACAATCTTGATGACTTTAATAAAGCATTCGAGAAATACAAGAAAGAATTGTATAAAAAGGCTTCGAAAAAGGTGAAAGTTCTAAATGACGAAGTTCAATTGCAGGACTAAACAAGCTGGGGCTGAGTAGCCCCGGCTTGTTTCCTATGAGGGAGGGATAATAAATGAATGAAAAGAATGAAACGATGCCCACAGATAAATCCGTTTCAGAGCGCAATCCTATAAATGAAATGTTGGAGGATGCGCAGCGAATAGAAGGAAGCGGGCCACCTAAAAAAATAAATATGAAAACAATGCCAAGATGGTTGAGAATATTTGGTTATTCATTTCTGATTCTGTTTTTTGTCTTTGTATTATTGATCCTTATTTCGAGTTTGGTGAGATAAACGCATAGTTCGATCCTCTCAGTGAAGGATGCACGTACCCCTGTCAAGTAGACAGCTATAAAAAAGCCTAAGCGGCCAGTGTGTTTCCGTACGCAGCGGGAGCATGTCAACGCTGGAATTAATTTGACCCACTAGCGCCGGGATATTTTTGACCCACCTGTGCGCCTGGCGTCGAATAGATCCCGGTTTTTAGTTTTTCTTCGAGTCGCTTGTTGTACTGCTGGGACGTGTATGGGAAGCTTTGATCCGAATGGAGAATCGCTCCCTGCACGTCTCTTTCCTTATGCAGCTCTTCTACGGTGTCTATGACCAATGGGAGATCGTTCCTTTTGAAGACCTGCCAAGCGACAATCTCATTGATAGAAAAGATCCTGTATCGCTGACAAGAAATAGAACTTGTCCATCAAAGCAATACAGGAAAAATCCGTTACAAACAGCCGATTCGGTTGCTCTGCTTTGAAGTTGCGTTCACTCGCTTTGAAGGTTTTTATTTTACAAGAATGGAAGGAATATACATTCTTTACATCCAATTTACATAAAATTCGGATTGTATGTTTACGATGTGTATAGTTTATGGTTTCGCATGTTTGAGAGGAGGAAGAAAAAGAGAATGCAAAGCAAAAAGGGAAGATTGCGCTGTCTCTCGAAGCTGGCGCTGATCGCGGCGGTTGTCGCGAGCGCGGTTTTGCCGAGCGGATGGGAGCCGCAGGCAAAAGCGCAGCAAGCCGGACATGTCGTCATCAGCGAGGTGTACGGAGGCGGAGGAAACAGCGGGGCCGATTACAAAAACGACTTTATTGAGCTGTACAATCCGACGGGCACGACCGTCTCGCTTGCAGGCTGGTCTGTGCAGTACGCTTCAGCAAGCGGGCCGACATGGAGCAAGACAGACTTGACGGGCAGCATCGCTCCATACGGATATTACTTGATTAAGCAGGCGGCAGGAACAGGGGGAACGACCGGGCTGCCCGCCGCAGATGACGAGGGCGCGATTGCCATGGGAAGCACGGCTGGAAAAGTGGCCCTCGTCAGCAGCGGAACTATCTTGACGGGAGCCGATGTGTCCGCCCGGCCCGATGTAGTCGATCTGGTCGGCTTCGGAGCGGCCAATGGCTATGAGGGGGCTGGTCCTGCTCCCGCTACGTCGAACTCTGCCAGCGCTTCCCGCAAAAGCCGAGCGGATGGCATCGTGCCAAACGGCGGTAACGGCTGGGACACGGACAACAACAGCGCCGACTTCGTGGTGGGAGAGCCGACTCCGAAAAATACGCAGAGTCCGGCAGAGCCGCCGCCGACAGAGAGCGATGTCAGCGAGAAGCCGAGCGGCCGGGAGCTGCTGTTTGACAATACGAATCCGGCGGAAGCCGTCATTCGCGGCCAAGTCCGTCCGCACGTCACCATCAAGGTGTACGCAAGCCTGCCTGCTGGCAGCGAAACGCCCTTGGCTGAGCAGGTGTCGAACGATTCCGGCCAGGTCGAACTGACTTTTGCCCATCCGACTTCGGCAGCGGTCTATCTCACAGCGACGGAGAGCGGCAAACAGGAGAGCGAAAGCATCGAGCTGCTGCCAGCCGAGGCAAGCCCGGCCTTGACGGCTGAAAAAATCAGCTTGCAGCAAACGGGAAGTGCAGCGGAGTTAAACGGCCAAGCGGGGGCAGCCGCAGGCAAGGCGATTTTGCGCGCCTATGATGCGCCAGATGGCAACAGCCTGCTGCTCAGCGGCAATCCGACAGGCAACGCAGGGGAGAACGGCGCGTTTTCTTATTTGCTGCAAGGCATCGAGCAGTTGGAAACCGTCTACGTGACGCAGCAGCTCGCAAGCGAGCACGGCAAGATGTTCGAGAGCGAGCCTGTGCCGATTGCCAAGTCTGTGCTTTCGACCAGCACGATTGCCGAGGCGAGGGCGCTGGCAAAAGGAACAACCGCGAGCGTTGCCGGAACCGTGACGGCCATCTTTGAGGCGGGGGGCCAAAACAACGTCTACATGCAGGACGAAACGGCCGGGCTGGTCGTGCGCGGTCCAGGGCTTGCCGCCAAAATCGCGGTCGGAGACAAAATCCGGGCGACCGGAAAAATGAATGACTACTACGGGCTGGCCCAGCTCGAAGCCGCAACCGACGACGTGACAGTCGTGGAGAAGCAGGCAGGTGTGCCAACGCCGCAGTCGGTTACATCGGTGAATTTTGCGTCCCATGCGGGGGAAGCCATCGAAGGCCAACTGGTGACGGTCCGCAATGTGACGGTCCAGTCTGTACAAAGCGGCAATTATACGTTGCAAGACGATCAGGGCAACTTCCTCTCCCGCCCGCCCGTCACTCTCCTGCTGGAACCGGGCACGACTTACGCCAGCATCACCGGAGTGGTCAACTACGATTTTAACGAATACAAACTGGTGCCGCGGACGCAGGCAGATTTGGTCGAGGATGAGACGCGGGTGCCGACGGTGACGGCGTATCCGCAAGGCCCGCTGGTCGCGGCAGGCACCAAAGTGAGCTTGTCCACGTCCATGGCAGACGCGAAAATTTACTACACGACAGACGGCACGGAGCCGACCAGAGACAGTGCCGTCTATACGGAGCCGATCCAGCTCGACGCGGATACGACGATTCAGGCGTTTGCCGTCAAGGAAGGTTTCACGGACAGCAAAGTCGCCAGCTTCCGCTACACGATCCAAAAAGAGAGCGTGCGCATTCGCGATATTCAGGGAGCCTCCCACCAGTCCCCGCTGGACAACGGCACGGTAAAAGCCGTCACGGGAATCGTCACGGCAGTTGTGAAAAGCAGCGGAACGATACATGGCTTCTACATGCAAGACCCGCTTCCGGACGACGATCCGCGCACGTCCGAGGGCATCTACGTGTACGAGCCGAAAGCGGCGGTAAACGCGGGCGATGAAGTGAGCGTAGACGGTACGGTGAAGGAGTACGTGTCGCAAAACCGAGCGGCGACCGATCTCACCCAGACGCAGATTGACGCGGCGAGAGTCACCGTTGTCAAAAAGGCGCAGCCGCTCCCGGACCCGGTTGTTTTAGGGAAAGGAAGCTACCGCTATCCGAAGGGGATCATTGACAACGACAGCCTGGGCACATTCGATCCGGAGGAGGACGGCATTGACTTCTGGGAGAGCCTCGAAGGGATGCTGGTGCAGGTCGACAATCCGGTCGTAGTCGGGGAAACAAAAGTTTTCACGAACCCGGCAAGCGTAGAGTTCGTCGTCATTGACGACGAGGCGCATCGCGGACAGCCGCGTACGCCGGCAGGCGGCGTGGTGCTTGCAGCCGACGATTTTCACCCTGAGCGCATCACTGTAGCAGACAAACTCGTGCCGATTTTGGAGCGTCCAATGGTTGGCGACAAAATCTCCGAGCCTCTGGTAGGGATCATTGATTACAGCTTTGCCAATTACAAGCTGTATCCCACCGAAACGGTTTCCGTCCAGTCGGGCGGCAACAAACCGACTGTGACGACACTCGCCCCGAAAGACGATGAGTTGACGATTGCTTCCTACAACATTGAAAATTTTTCGGCCAAAACCGAGTCCCAAAAAATAACGCGAATCGCGGAAACGATCGTCGAGAACATGAAAGCGCCGGATATTATCGGCGTAGTGGAAATGCAGGACAACAACGGACCGACGGACGACGGCGAAACAAATGCCGCGAAATCCGCAGATGCCTTGCGCAAGGCAATCCAGCAAAAGAACGGCCCTGCCTATCGCTACATCGACATCGCGCCAGAGAACAACCAGGACGGGGGCCAGCCAGGCGGCAACATCCGCGTCGGGTTTTTCTACAACCCGGCTCGCGTGCAACTGGCAGAGGGCGTAGCGGGAACGGCAACAGAGGCAGTACAGGTCGAGACACGCGACGGAGCGGCGTACCTCTCGCGCAATCCAGGCCGGGTCGACCCGAACAACGAGGCGTTCGCGTCCAGCCGCAAGCCGTTGGCGGCGCAGTTCGTCTTCCAGGGCAAGCCTGTGTTTGTCATCGCCAACCATTTCAATTCCAAGGGCGGGGATGGGGCGCTGTTCGGCAAACAGCAGCCGCCGGAGCTGGTTAGCGAGAAGCAGCGAATGAAAATCGCCCGCGTGCTGAACGGCTTTGTGAAACAAATCCACGCAGCAGATCCCAAGGCCAATGTGGTCGTGTTGGGCGACCTGAACGACTTTCCGTTCTCCAATCCAGTGAAAGCGCTGGCGGATGGCGCTCTGACCAATATGGTCGAAAAGCTGCCGCCGGGCAGACAGTACACCTACGTGTACCAGGGCAATTCGCAGGTGCTCGATCAAATTTTGGTCAGCCCCCATCTGGAAAAAAGCACAAAGGTGGACATCGTGCATATCAATGCCGGATTCACCGAGGCCGAGGGCCGGGTGAGCGACCACGATCCGGTGCTTGTGCAAATCCATTTGCAAGATCAGGGCGAGCACGAGACGACGGCGCAGGAAGTGGCGGACGGCATCACGAGTCTTGCGCAGCCGGCAGCGGGGGCGACAAGGCTGCGTTTGCCTGAAGTGCCCGCAGGATTTACGGTCGCGATCAAGCAATCGAGCGACACAGGCGTCATCGCGCTGGATGGCACGATCACGCCGCCGAGCCGCCGGACGGACGTCGAGCTGATTTTGCTAGTAACCCGGGAGTCGGACGGTACGAGCGCCAGCACCGAAAAGCTGACCGTCCAGGTGCCAGCCAAACCGACAACCCCGCCGCCTCCTGTCACTCCGCCAGATCCGACACCGACGCCAGACAGGCAAAAAGAAACAAACAAGCAGGCAGAACAGGCCATTTTGTCTGCAAAAGATGAACAGAGCATCGAGGAACAGGTGCAGCGGGTGCTTGCCAGCCTGGAAAAGCTGCTCGCCGCCAAACAGGTCAACCAGGCCGAGAAGTGGGACGCGGTCGCGCATTCCGTTTCGACCGTGCTGGCCGCTGTAGCGGAGCAGGCGGAGCGCGGAGTCGTTCGGGAAAAGACGCTGCTTGCGCTTGGCGAAAGCTTTTTGGACGAAGCATTTGCGCCCCTCGCAAGCGACGAGGAAGCGGATGCGGAGCTGGCAAGGTTGGGGCTCGCCGCCTTGGCGAATTTTGCAAACACAGTGCTGGAACCGCTCGCGCCAAAGGCGGTTCCTAAGGACGTAGCCAAGCGTGTTCGCCTGCTGGCAGAAACGCTGCTGAAACAGGCAAGCACATTGGCCGTCGAGCCTGGGGCCGAGATCAAAGCCCAAGACGAGCAAGTGGGCGACGCGCTCGACACGCTGGACGATTTTTTGGAAGCCATCGAAGACGTGCAGGAAAAAATCGGCTTTTCCCCGGTGCTGTTCATTCGCATGGAAGGCGAGGAAGCAGAGGAAGACGGTGCGGATGCCGATACGGCCGACCGTCCCCGCAGCAAAAAAGCAGGGCAGGCAGATCAGCGGATTACATTGGAGCAGAAGCTGGTCGAGCTGCTAAAGAAAAAAGAGGTCGGCGTCAGGCTGACCGTTCCGGCAGGAGCATGGGTAGAAGTACCGGGAGCTTATTTTGCCAAGGAAAGCGGAAGAAAATTTGCCCTCTCCCTGACAGCGGCAGAAGCAAGCGGCTGGAAGGGCGTTTCCCATCCGGGTGAAGCCTATTTGCTCGAAGCGTGGAGCAACGGAAAAGCGCTGGGCAGCCTTGGCGAGCCAGGCTTTACGCTCGCGCTGCCGCTGGCGGCCGATGCAGGTGAAAAGCTGCAAGCTTACACGTACCGCAACAAGCAGTGGCGGGCAGTAACAGGGGCGAAGGGCAAGCCGCTCCAGGTGGCGCAAGAAGCTGACCTGGCCGTCTTCACAGTCAAGTCGGCGGCGACCTACGTCGCGGGGAACGCTGCCTTGGAGGCGCTCGAAGCCAAACTGAAGTCGTTGAAGCTCGCTCCCGGAGAGGAAGCACAGCTTGAGGTGCTGGCGATATTCGGCGACGGCACTTCGGAAGACGTGACAAAGGCAGAAGGAATCGAGTTCGAGTCCAGCCGTCCCGCGCAGATCGAGGTGGACGAGGAAGGCCGGGTGTCAGTTCTGGCCGATGCGGAAGCGGGCACGCGCGCGACGATTTCGATTCGCTATGCCGGAAAAACGGCGAAGGTGCATCTTTTTGTCAGAAGCGCAGAAAAGTAAGGGCCGCGGGGGAGAGCTTCACGCAGGAGCGGGCGGCACAACTGCTTGCCGTCGCAAAGCCGCGAGTCTCGTCTGCCTCACAAATGAAAAAACGGGTCGGGAGAAGCTTCCCGGCCCGTTTTGCGTCTCGATTTTCCTAGCGCGCCATTCCCATTGCTCTTTCTACTTTGTGCAGCATTTCATTCGCCACGGCATTTGCCTTTTCTGCGCCCGCCGAGAGGATGTCGTCCAGCTCGGAGGAATGGAACAGTTGCTCGTAGCGCTCCTGGATCGGACGCAGCGTCTCCACCACGACTTCCGCCAGGTCGGTTTTGAATGCGCCATAGCCTTTGCCCTCGTACATCGCTTCGATCTCTTCCAGCGACTTGCCGGAGCAGAGCGAGTAGATCGTCATGAGGTTCGATACGGCAGGCTTTTCTGCCTTGTCGTAGCGCACGCTGCTGTCCGAGTCGGTCTGCGCGCGCTTGATTTTTTTCGTAATCGTCGCCGGGTCGTCGAGCATGGAGATGAAAGCGCCCTGGTTCGGATCGGACTTGCTCATTTTTTTCGTGCCGTCGGCAAGCGACATGATGCGTGCGCCCGTTTCCGGCAGGCGTACTTCCGGAATGGTGAAAATGTCGCCGTAACGGTTGTTGAAGCGGGTCGCCAGGTCGCGGGTCAGCTCCAGGTGCTGTTTCTGGTCCTCGCCGACCGGAACGTAGTCTGTGCCGTACAGCAAAATGTCTGCGGCCATCAGTGGCGGATACGCCAGCAAGCCGGCCGGAATCGATTCGCCCCGTCCGTCGGATTTGTCCTTGAACTGGGTCATGCGCTCAAGCTCGCCGAGGTACGAGGTGCACAGCATGATCCAGCCGAGTTTGGCATGGGCTGGCACTTCCGATTGGACGAACAAAGTCATTTTGTTCGGGTCGAGGCCGACTGCCAGGTAGAGCGCTGCCAGACGGCGGATGTTTTCGCGCAAGACGGCTGGCTCCTGCGGAACTGTGATCGCGTGCTGATCGACGATGCAGTAAAAGCAGTTGAACTGGTCCTGCAGCGGAACGAAATGCTTCATCGCGCCGAGGTAGTTGCCAAGGGTCAAAATACCGCTCGGCTGAATACCGGAAAAAATGGTTTTCATGAGAGTGCTGCTCCTTTCCATAGAGGGAAATCTGTTTGGGAGAAAAACAAAAAGGTCCATCCGCCCTGGACAGGGACGAATGAACCGTGGTGCCACCCTTGTTATTTTGCACACGGGAAAAGCCATGCGCAAAATCGCTTTGTTCCGTACCGTTTTGATACGGTGTCCTTTGTAACGTACGGACGTCACGCCAAAGCCTACTGCCGCTTTTGAAAAACGGGTTCGGTTTGGAGCTCGGGAGCCCATTCACCATTTCCTTGACACTGATTCGCACCAACCATCAGCTCTCTGCCGTCTCGAAAAATGACTACTCTTCTCCCTCATTGCCATCGAAAGATACCCTTTGAGCAATCATTTTACGCAGTCCAAACCAAAAAAGCAAGAGGGGATTGACAATATCATCCAAAAATTGTAAAAGTAACTCAAGAGTTATATAACTGAAAAGTTACTTTTTAGGAGTGAACAACACGGATGGACAGCAAATTTTCCAAAGGGGAGCAAAGCCGCGGACGGTTGCTGGCAGCAGCGGCTTCCGAATTTGCGGCCAAAGGCTTTCACCGTGCCAGGGTGAGTGACATCGTGAAGGCGGCCGGGCTGACGCAAGCGTCTTTTTACCAGTATTTCGAGAGCAAGGAAGGGCTGTACCAGCAGCTCATGGACGAGTTTTTCGCGAAGCTGTGGGTGCTGGCCGACGGAGGGAGCAAGGTGACGGCGCTGGACGAAGCGGATGTGTACGGGCAGGTGCGGGAAAATCTCTTGGCGCTGTTCCGCTTCTTTCAGGGGCGGCCGGAGCTGACGCAGATGGTGCTCTATCAGGCGGAGGCGGGAGAGGAGCTGCACCGCAAGCTGGCAGCCATGGTCAGCGCCAATCTGCGGCAAAACCAGGCGGCGGGCCATGTCCGCGCCGACCTGTCGCCGGAGGTGGCGGCAGAAGCAATGGTCGCCGTCTGCTACCGCCTGACGTCCCGCTTTTTGCTGGCGGGGGAAAAGACGGCCGAGCAGCTCGCCGACGAGGCGGTGTCGTTTTTGGCGCACGGAATCTTGCAGGAAAAGACGAGGGAGGGGGCACGGCATGAGTGAGCTTGTGAATCTGATCTGGCTGTTGCTGGTCGTGTTTGTGTTTCACGATCTGGAGGAAATCATCACGGTCGAGGGCTGGCTTGCGCAGAAGCGGGAGCAGGTTTTGCGCGCGCTGCCGAGCTGGCTGCAAAAGTTCGTGGAGCCGTCGCTTGCGATGAACACCGCGCAGTTTGCCGTAGCCGTCACGTGCGTCTTCGCCGTCCTCGCCGCTGCCGTCGTGCTTGCGGCTGCCACGCTGCCGCTTGGGACGTACTTGCCGTTTTTTCTCGTCTGCCTGCACGTTATGTTTTTGCACGTTTTCACGCACATCGGACACACGATTGCGCTGCGCACGTACACACCGGGCGTCGTGACGGCAGTCGTGCTCGTTTTGCCGTACAGCGTCTACACCTATGTCTGCCTGTTTGAAGCAGGGGTGCTTACGTGGCCGCTCGTCTGGAGTACGCTGCCGTTCTGCTTGCTGGCCGTGCCGATTTTGTACGCTGCGCACTGGCTCGGGCAGGCGGCAGGAGGGCTGGTCAGCCGCGGATGAGGCGGGGGTGGCTGTAAGTGCGGGCATATTTTTGCTATTCTAGGAAAAAACGCTGTGAAAGAGGGACGTGTATTGAAGCTGCGACTAGGCGTGATCGGCGCGGATGATTCGCTTGTGATTATCCAATCGGTCATGCAGGAGTTTCCCGAGATCGAATGCTTGCCGATTGTGTATTGGAGAGAAGAGGAAATCGTCGAGCTGCTCATGGCGCATCTGGATGAGGTGGACATGTGGCTTTTCTCGGGTCAGGTTCCTTATGCGATGGCGAGCCAGACCGGAAAAATCCAGGTGCCGATGGCGTATGTGCCGCATATTGGCGCGAGCCTGTACCGGACCTTGCTGCATCTGTCCCATCAGCTCGGGATTCGCGTGGATGAGGTGAGCTTCGATACGTTTTCGGGCGAGGAGCTGGGGCATTTTCTCATGGAAGCGGGAATCGCGGAAGGCTACAAATGGCTGAAGCATTACGAAGGTGCGATCTCTGCCAATGAGCTGGCGGATTTTCATGAGGCATTGTGGAAGGAAGGCAAGACGAAGGCGGCGGTGACCTGCCTGCGGACGGCAGAGCTGGAGCTTGTGCGCAGAGGCGTTCCCGTGCATCGCGTCGTGCCGACGCGAGCGGGCGTGCTGTCGGTCGTCCACATGCTTTTGCGCACGCATGAGATGCTGCATTTCAAAGACACGCAAATCGCTGTGCAGATGATGGAGATTGATCCGTTTCGGGAGCTGGCAGGCGGGAGTTTTTCCACGGACGAATGGCAAAACGCCGAGATCAAGACGATGGAAAAGCTGTTGCGCTACGCCAAGTATTTGCAAGGCTCGCTGAAGACGGCGGGGCCGGGGCGCTACGTCATTTTCACGACGCGCGGAAAAGTGCAGGAAGTCACCGGCGACTATGCGACGATCCCCGACCTGGAGGAGCTGTTCGGGATTCGCGCCGATCTGGTGACGTGCGGAATCGGGATCGGCAAGACGGCGTACGAAGCGGAAATCCACGGCGGCACTGCGCTTTTGCACGCCAAGGAGCGGGGCGCGGGCAACTGGATGGTTTTCCTGGACGACAAAAGCGTCGTGGGGCCGCTCGGACGCGACGAGCAGATCGCCTATCGGTACGACTCGAAGAAGCTGCAGGAGTTGAGCCAGCTTACTTCGCTGAGCGTCATGACGCTGTCGAAGCTGGAGTCGATCTTGAAAAAGCGGGGCAAGCAGGAGATCAACGCGCACGAGCTGGCTTCGCACATGCAGATTCAGCCGCGCAGCGCCCGCCGCATTTTGATCGAGCTGGAATCGAAGGGCATCGCGCAGGTGGTCGGGGAGGAAAACCCGCATCCGCGGGGGCGTCCGCGCAAGGTGTACCGGATCCATTTTTGAGAAGCTAGGGGGCCTGCCTCTCTACTCAACCAATTGCAATCGTGAACATAGAAAAGGCGTGCAACGAGCAAGCGCATTTGCACGCCTTTTTCCGTGAAAACCAACTGGAAAAATCAGCATGACGCAGGCTTTTCTCCTTTTCAAAATAGACAGACTATTATACAATTAGGGACATAGCCGTAAATCAACCGTTAATAGACGGTTTTACGAAGGAGGAGTCTCTTGTCATGATTAATGCGGACCGATTGTGGGACCGACTAGGGCAGGTAGGCAAGATTGGCGCCCAGGAGGCCGGAGGGGTAACGAGGCTGTCATTTACACCTGAGGAACGGGCAGCAAAAGACATCGTCGCCGGCTTCATGAAGGAAGCGGGACTGGCAGTTCGCGAAGATGCGGTAGGCAATCTGATTGGGCGAAAAGAGGGGAAAAACCCTGCGGCACCTGTTGTTCTCGTAGGCTCGCACATCGACTCCGTACCGAATGGCGGAGATTTCGACGGGCCGCTTGGCGTTTTGGCAGGCGTAGAAATTTTGCAGACGATGCAGGAACAAGGCATAGAGACCGAGCATCCGATTGAAGTGATCGCTTTCACGGATGAAGAGGGCACGCGCTTCGGCTACGGCATGATCGGCAGCCGCGGGATCGCCGGGCTGATTAAGCGCAGCGAGCTGGAGCAGGCGGACAAGGACGGCATCACGATTGCCGAAGCCATGCGCCAGGTCGGATTGGACCCGGATCAGACAGGTCAGGCGGCGCGCACGCCCGGCAGCGTCAAAGCGTACGTGGAGCTGCACATCGAGCAGGGCAAGGTGCTGGAAAGCCGCGATTTGTCCGTCGGGATCGTGACGGGTGTCGCAGGACCGCTCTGGATGAAATTCGTGCTGGAGGGCGAAGCGGGCCACGCTGGAGCTACGCCGATGAACTTGCGCCGCGATCCGCTGGCTGCGGCAGCGCTCGTGATGCTTGCCATCGAGGAAGAGGCAGCGCGGACGGGCACAAGCGTAGGGACGGTCGGACAGGTGCAGGCGTTCCCTGGCGGAGTCAACGTCATTCCGGGCCGGGTAGAGTTTTCGCTCGACTTGCGTGATGTGGACGAAGCGGTTCGCGATCAGGTCGAGCAGCGCATAATCGAGCGGGCGAAAACGATCTGTGCCGAGCGGAACGTGACGCTGAAAGTGGAATTGTTGCAGCGGATCGCTCCTGCCGTATGCTCCGAGAGCATCCAGCAGGCGGCGGCAGAGGCGTGTGCCCAGGAAGGTTTGGAGGCGTTCCGGTTGCCGAGCGGCGCAGGCCACGACTGCATGCAACTGGTTGACCTGTGTCCGGTCGGCATGATTTTCATTCGCTCCAAAGACGGTATCAGCCACAATCCGGCCGAGTATTCGACAATTGAGGATTGCGCGGACGGAGCCAACGTGCTGTACCGCACCGTGCTGGCTTTGGCGAAGCAAATATAGAGAGACTGACGGAAAAGCAACAGGCGTACAAACAAAAGAGACGAGGGTTCGGCAGCTTGGCGACGACGGGCAAAAAGCGCACCGAACGAGGAGGAGAACCGGATGACAGCGACAGCAACAACATTGAATCAGGCGGCAGAGGCGGTCAAAGAGCAAGTAATCGCGTGGAGACGCTATTTGCACGAGCATCCCGAACTGTCTTTTCACGAAGAGAAAACAGCGCAGTTCGTGTACGAGACGCTTCTGTCTTTTGGCAATCTGGAAGTGAGTCGGCCGACGAAAAACAGCGTAATGGCCCGCCTGATCGGTTCGCAGCCGGGAAAAGTGCTGGCGATGCGCGCCGACATGGACGCTTTGCCGATTACGGAAGAAAACACGTTTGAGTTCGTCTCGAAAAATCCGGGCGTGATGCATGCGTGCGGACATGACGGCCATACGTCGATGCTGCTCGGAACCGCGAAAATTTTGTCCGGGATGAAGGACCAGATCAAAGGCGAGGTGCGCTTTTTGTTCCAGCACGCGGAAGAAGTATTTCCGGGCGGCGCGGAGGAAATGGTGCAGGCGGGAGTCATGGATGGCGTGGACATCGTGATCGGTACGCATCTGTGGGCGACGATGGAGTACGGCACCGTAGGCATTTGCCCTGGGCCGATGATGGCAGCTCCTGATACGTTCTGGATTACCGTGCTCGGAAAAGGCGGGCACGCGGCTCTTCCGCACGAGACGATCGACAGCATCGCGGTTGCGGCGCAAGTGGTGACCAACCTGCAGCACATCGTCTCGCGCAACGCCGACCCGCTCGACAACCTCGTCTTGTCCGTGACGCAATTTGTGGGCGGCACGACACACAACGTCATTCCGGGCACAGTGGAAATTTGCGGGACAGTGCGCAGCTTTGACCAGACGCTGCGCGAATCCGTTCCCGGCCTGATGGAGCGCGTCATCAAAGGGATTACGGAAGCGCACGGCGCAAGCTACAAGTTCAAGTACGAGTTCGGCTACCGTCCGGTCATCAACGACGAGGAAGTGACCCGCTTGATGGAAGAAGTAGTCGTGGAATCGCTGGGAGCGGAGTGGGTGGAGCATATGCGCCCGACCATGGGCGGCGAGGATTTCTCGGCGTTCCAGCAAAAAGCGCCAGGCTGCTTTTTCTACGTCGCTGCCGGCAACAAGGAAAAAGGCATTACGTATCCGCACCATCACCCGCGCTTTACCATCGACGAGGATGCGCTGGAAGTCGGCGTGAAAATGTTCGTCAACGCGGCGAGAAAAATCGTCATGTAAAAATGTTAAACCCAAGCATGAAAAAAGCGCCCCCTGTCCAGGTCGGATGGGGGCGCTTTTTGCGTGAATAGGGCGCTTTAGTGCGTGCGCTCTTTTTCTCTTGTATGAAACGCTTTTTGGATTTGCGAAATCTGTCCGGCGTGGATGCCTGTATGGTACATCAGACGCCCCAGCGCTTCGAGCGGAGTCGAGCTGCCGAGCGGCGTATTGACAGGCGTATGCCACGCTTCCTCGGACAAGCTTTTCATGCCTTCGAGCAAATGCTCGTTGGAAGCCGTCATAAAATCGGCAAGCTCCTGCAAGTTCGTAAACTGCCGCCCCTCGACAGGGCCGTTTTTCGTCAGTAGCTCCACGTCCGCCGGGATGCTGCGGCCGAAAAACCACTCGGCAAACATGTATTCCACTTCGGCGTTATGTCTGAGCATATACCCGATGGAGGCAGGGCCGAGTCCGAGCGTCAAGTCTTGTTCCGGCATGCTTTTGGCTGTCTTGTGGAATCTTTCCTGGATCGTGAGCCAGAGTGTCAGTGCAGTTGAATACGTTGAATTGGTCATGAATTTGCCCTCCTGTTGGCGCGAATGATTATTTGGCGGTTTGGGTGTGGCCGTCGCGATTGACGTGTTCGAACTTGTCGGCGGAAAGATCAATGTCGTACGCCTGGCCAAATCCGGCGACGTAGCGGCCTTCGGATGGCGTCAGCTCAAACAGGGAGAAGTCGAGGCCGCGCAGCATATCCATCATGCTTTTGCCAAAGCGCTGTTCGAACAGCGCGAAAATCTCGTCGCAGTCCGCGTTGCCGATATTTCTCGCTGTGCAGACGAAGCGGGCGCGCTGGCGGGCGAACAGATTGGCCGTCTTCGCTTCATCTTCAATCAGCATGGCATCGACTGCCGGCGTTTCTTCCAGATAGCGATAATGGTTGGCGATTTTGCTGATGTAGATATAAAACTTTCCGTTGGTTTTGACAAAAGGGGCATAGGAGACAAACGGCTTTCCATGCTCGTCGACCGTGCTGAGCATGAGCGTCTTCATTCCGGCAGCAAACGTTTGGTACTGGACCTTCATCGCTTCCTTCGCCATTGCTTTCATACGAGCATCCCTCGCTTTTCCTGTAGTTTTATTGCGCTTTTTTCAGGACGTGAATACGCGGGCTGGTGCTGTCTGGCGCGTACCGGATTTCTGTGTCGACCCCGTAGACGCTGCGGATCAGCTCCAGCGTAAACACATCCTGAGGCTTGCCGAAAACACGAATGTCCCCGTCTTTGATGACGCAAATTTTATCGCTGTAGGTGCTGGCGTGATTCAAGTCATGCAGCACCATGACAACCGTGAGCTTCAATTCCCGATTCAGCTTGGCGATCAGCTCAAGCACATCGAGCTGGTGGGCAATATCCAGATACGTCGTCGGCTCATCGAGCAGCAGCAGCTTCGGCTTCTGGGCCAAGGCCATGGCGATCCAGGCGCGCTGGGCTTCCCCGCCCGACAGAGAAGCGAGATAGCGGCCCCGGTAGCTTTCCAGTCCTGTTTGCTGCAACGCCCAGTCGACGATTTCGTAGTCGGCTGCATCCAGCCGTTCATACCATTTTTTGTGGGGGACGCGACCGTAGCCGACCAGCTCCTCGACAGTCACATCCGAAGGACAGGAGTTGGACTGGCACAGCATGCACATGATGCGGGAAAGCTGCTTCATGCTCATGTTGTCGGCTGGCTCCCCTGCGATGCGCACCGAGCCGCTCTCGCAAGGAATCAGCCGGGAGATGGCTTTGAGGACCGTCGATTTGCCGGAGCCGTTTGGCCCGATGAGCGAGACAATCTCTCCTTCATGTATATCCAGTGAAAAGTCATTTACGATTCGTTTTTTGCCGTAACAGACGTTCATTGACTGCACGTTCAGCACATCACGTTCCTCCTTTGCGCATCAGATAAAGGAAGTAAGGCCCGCCGACGATGGCCATGACGATCCCCGCCGGAATTTCGAGTGGAGCAAAAAGCGTCCGGCCCAGCGTGTCTGCCACAAGCAGGACGAGCGAGCCGAGCACGAGTCCAAACGGCAAGTTCATCCGGTAATCGGAGCCCATCAGCATGCGCGACATGTGCGGGACGATCAGCCCGACGAAACCGACCAGGCCCACGGTCGAAACGGAGATGGCCGCGAGGTAGACCGCGATCAGGGACAGGGTGAAGCGAAGCCGGTTCAGGTTTTGCCCGAGATTGTGCGCGACCTGCTCGCCGAGACGCAAGATGTTGGCCTGGCGGATACACATCAGCGCAGCGATCCACCCGACGACCGAGTAGGGGAGAATCGTCAGCACGTCGCTTGTGCTTTTCCCGGACAGGCTTCCGTTCATCCATTGCAGAGCCGCTGGCAGCTTGTCGCTGTAGAGGATGGACAACAGGCCGATGACGCCGCCAAATACAGCATTGACGGCGACACCGGACAAAATAATGCGGATCGGGGTGAAGCCCCCTTGCTTTTTCCAGGCCCACAAGTAGACCATCACGGCTGCGATGCCCCCGCCGACAATGGCAAAGAGCGGAATCAGCGCGGAATAACCGGGGACGACCAGCATGATGAACAACACCGTGACCGCTGCCCCGCTGGATACCCCGGTCAGCCCCGGATCAGCCAGCGGATTTTGCATGACAGCTTGCAGCAGCGCCCCGGACGCAGCGAGGTTGGCCCCGATCAGCAGCGCGAGAAACACGCGGGGAATCCGAATGTCCCAGAGAATCGTATGGTTGGCTTCATTGCCTTGGCCGAGTACGGTCGTCATCGTTTCCCACAGCGAGAGCTGCACGCTCCCAAGCCCGACAGACAGGACGATTGCCGCTGCCAGCAGCAGGCAGGCGATGCTGAGAAGGACTGGTTTCCTGGTTGAATGGTTCTGGCTCACTGCAAAAACTCCTTATCACTTGTACAGAATTTCCGCGAGCTGCTGGTAGGCGGCAGGGGCGTTGACGATCGAGGCAGTGCCGAACGTGCTGAAATCAAGCGACTGCATTTTGCCGTTTTTGAAGGCGTTCATTTTTTCCCAGGCGCCGTTCTTTTTCACGTCTTCTTCGAATTTTTTCGCTACGGCATTCGGATCGCCGTGCGCCACGAGCAAAATCACGTCCGGGTTGGCCGCGACGATGCTCCCCATGTTCAGCGGCGCGTACGTTTGCGTTTGCTTCAACGTGTCGGTAGCGACGTTGACGGCTCCCAGATTGTGCGCGATGCTTCCGGCGAAAGTCTGGTCGCTCATGACCATGAGCGCTTCCGCCGAGCCGAACAGGAACAGCACGTTTGGCGTCGGTTTGCCCTTCGTCGTTTCGATGATGCTTTTTTCCTGCTCCGCAATTTTGCTCAGGAGCTGCTCTGCTTTTGCCTCTTGCTTGAACAGCCGTCCGAGTACGACAGTGGACAATTTCAGCTCATCCAAGGAATCGACAGGCAAGTAAGCGGTAGGTGTGCCGGCAGGCTTTAATTTTTTGTCGACGCTGTCCTTGATCGAGGACGGACCGAGCACGAACTCCGGCTGCAGCTTCGCGATTTGCTCCAGGTCCGGCTGGTGCGACGTCCCGATGCGCGGAACGCTGTCCAGAGCCGCTGGCAGCTTGCTGCTCGTCGTCGGTACGCCTACGGGGGCGATCCCGAGTTCATGCAAAATTTCCGTAATCGCGACAGAGATGGTCACGACTTTTGTGGGAGTTTGGTTTTGAAACTGGGCGAGCAGTTCTTCCGCCTTTTTCTCATCAATGCTGACAGAGGGAGCAGCCTGCTCGCTGGATGCCGCTTGCGTGGAGGTGTTTTGGCTCGGTTGTTCGCTGGTTTGGTTCTGCTGAGTGGTTGCCTGTTCGGGAGACTGTGCACTGCTGCACCCGACAGCGCTTGTCAAAAGTAGGGCAATCATGCCCATTTTCCATCCTGATTGCTTCACTATGTATAGCCTCCTGATCTTGATAATGAGAATCAATACCGTTTGGCTTGATTATATAGAGAATGATTACTATTATCAATAAGGATTTTGTAATGAAAAATGGCCACGAGTGCAGGGGAACCGCCGGAAACCGCAGATTTGTCGAAGGGTGGAGATGGTAGTGAGTTAGAGGAGGTTGTTATTTTGTATATTAATTTGTTCCATTTTTATACAGCAGGACTAGGGGGCGTTATTGTTATGCATACTCGTTTTGTTTGGAGATATTACAAGGGGAGTTTTGAGGGGGGATTGTCAAGATAAGCGGTGTTGAATGGGCGCGGTTTAGTGAGGGCGTGGCGACTTGCGGATACGGAAGCGAGCGGGGGAGTGATGCGGAGGCAATCGTGACGGGGTATTTTGGATCATCGACAAATTCGTTTGTCTATGAATCATCTTGCACGCAGAGTATTTAAGAGTATAACCAAGTCTGCATATCAATTAATTGGAAATAGAGGAAGGGATGTGTAAGATTTGATTCACTTAAAACGACTTTTGTGAGTTTGAGAACTTGGGTGTCGATTCCTTTGTAGATGTAAATAAAAGTAATAGCACAGCGGCTTTCTTTAAAGTGACGCCAGCCCATTCTGGTAAGCACCGAATTTTTTCGTCTCCGTATTTCAATAATGGACTTGAACAAGATACAAGACTGTCTATTTATTCGGATGCAAATTTGCAGAATGAAGTGACAAGCAACGACGATCATGAAGGTCCTTTTGGCACCAAATTTTCAAAAGTCGAATGGGACGCGACAGCGAATACAACATACTACGTTAAGCTTGAAACAACAGCACCTGCCTTGCAGTCTCGACTTACCTTTGAAGAAGACTTGGACAGCACGAGAGAAACAGCCATTCCGGCTGAATGGGATGAAATTTATACGGACAAATTGTCGTCTCCCTATGACGTTGACTACTTTGTGCTCACGGCTGAAGAAATGGCTTACATGAACCTGTATGTGACAAATAACATGCTCATCTTGGAGGACTCGCAAGGAACTGAGCTTAAAACCTTCCACGCGAATGAGGAAGACACGTTGTTTGTTACAGAAGCGGCTGGGACCTACTATGCAAAGGTAGTTTGGAATCAAAGCCAGGCACCAGTCCAATTAAATTCTGGTATTTCGCTATTGTCCGCTGAAATCGGTCAAAGCTATCAAGCAGGCTTTCATGGTCCAAAACGAATTTCCAGTAATTTCGCAGTGGATACAACACCAGGTTTTGAAAAATCAGTAACTGTACAATGGAGATTTTCAACTCCCCATCCAAGCGTAACGATTCAGGTACTCAAGCAGGGAAGACCAGTCTATGAAGAGACCAGAACGAACCAGCCAGCAGGATACCATACGTTCAGTTGGAATGGCATCTACACAAAAGTGAATCCCGGACACCTGGCTGAAAGTGGCGTCTACTTTGTTAAAGTCGTAGCTTCCGATGCACAACAATATCAAATTCTTGTGCCAATAAGTGTTGTGAATACAAACCCGAATGAAGAGCTTGATATCCAATATTTAATCTCTCGCTACAACAGCACCATTCCAAGCGCCACGATCCGTCAAGCACAAGAGAATCTGCAGTCTATGCTGTTCTATGATGGCCCGATCACGGGGGCGTACAATGAAGACTTTTTAGTGTCTGTCATTGCTTTTGAAGTAATTCTGAACAGAAGCGTGCATGTTTCTCTCAACGTAAACGTTGGTGGTGGAGAAGTACTAGAAGAGAAAGGGGAGTTAACGAATCAGTTAGTTTATTACATCCATTCAGGAAGAGCGACTGGGCGGGATAAATATGGAAAGTTTGCCGAGTTTCTCTTTAATGGAGATGTTGTTATATATGAGACTGGTGCAGCCACGGTTCCTGTGCTTCGTTTGACCAAGGTTGGTGGAAAGCTAGTCAAGAAAGCGGGTAAGACCATTGATGATTTATTTGAATGTAATTGCTTTACAGCAGGGACAAAGGTTTTAACGGATGAAGGTGAGAAACCTATCGAGGAAATCGAGGTCAGGGACAAGGTTCTGGCCAAAGACGAAGAGACAGGCAAGTTGGCATACAAGGAAGTGGAATGGCTCTATCAACGAGATGTTCAAGAGACGTATAATCTTACAGTTTACGGTGAAGTGATTACAACAACAGATGAGCATCCGTTTTGGATTGTTGGCAAGGGGTGGGTGGAAGCTAAAAAACTTGTGCCAGGGGATGTTCTAACCACTTCGAATGGCAAAGAGGTAGCCATTGAAAAGGTGGAGAAGAAGCAGGGGCACACAACCGTTTACAACTTCAAGGTGAAGGATTTCCATACGTATTTTGTCTCCAATCTGTGGATTTGGACGCATAATAGTTGTGAGATCACCCCAGAACAGTTAGCCGAGCTGGCAAGAAACTCGAAACCGATAGATGGATTGGAAGGTACAGTATCCGCCTACGTTGTGCATCAAGCAGCGCGTATTTTTGTCGGAGAGGGTGCGGCTATACAAAAAATTGATGGTGGGATGTTGTATACTAGTAAAGACAAGCTTAGAAGGGTTAGAACTGGACAAAAACTGGGGAAAGGTGTCTATGAAGCCAATTTTGAGACTTTTGATGCTAAAAATACCAAACTTACGAATTACCATGTTGAAATCAAATAAACAGGATGTGATCCTATATGGTAGTGCCAGTTTTAAAAAGAATTGTGTTAGTTGGTGACGAACCAGATGTAACAGATGATGATTTTGGAGTTGCAGCAAATGCAGATATTGGAACGGATGATGCGGAAGGGGTAGATTATTTTTATTTTAGAGTAGTAAGCCCTAAAAGACTGCTTTCTTTTCTGAAAGAGGATAAGATTGTAAATGGTCGAGCTACTTTTATTATGGAAAGGTTCGATTTAAGTTTAGTAGAGGAAGAGATTAACAAAATCTTAGGAGATTGCATTCGCCCTACATGGGCTGAGGTAGCAAAGGCAATTAACCGCCATTTGAATTGGGAGTACGATAACATTCAATACGAAACAGTTGAAGAAGCAATGGCAAGACTAAAGAAGAACAAATGATATATGAGACCTTGAAGGATAGTTTCCTTCAAGGTCTATTTTCTATCACCCATGGACTTGAAATGCATTATTTAAAAGCGCGTAGCGTAGGAACATTAAAAGAAAGTTGGAGATACAAAAACAAGCTCTAGCTGTGCAGTTTGCTCCGTTGCTGCTTTGTAAATGGGTGTAAGGTGCCGTTACTTTCTTGACATCATTGTACGGTGACATTGGAAATGAGCGTAGGTGAAGTCTCAATACCATACAAGTCTTGCAGGTGATCTTGAATATCGGGAATGTAAATTTTTTTGTGTAAATGGGTTTTTAACAGGCGGATGGTTACGTGGGCGGCTTTACATGGAGGGGCGGGCATGATAGGCTCGTTTGCCATGCGATGCATGGTTGACTGGCATCGCCCCATCGCAAGAAATCATGCCCGCAGAGGCTCCATGTCAAGCCGACTCAACAGTTGGGTTATGCGGACAGTTCGCCTTGCAATCGATCTCCAAAATGGATGGCCAGTTGTGAGATACATTCTTTCCAACTTCGAAGCGGCATCGTCCACTTCTTCGATGCATTTACGGTAGCGAGGTAGATGATTTTCCGCAGAGCATCGTCGGATGGATAGGCCGTTTTGGTCTTTGTGACCTTACGGAGTTGCCGATGATACCCCTCGATTATGTTCGTTGTATAAATGCCCAAAATGTCCTTATGACCCGACATCGAAATGCCAAGAACGCTGTAGGCCGCTTTGTTGATGATCCGATTTTCTTGCCGAACTTTAAAGTGAATGGCATCCAGGAACACGATGGGATAGACACGATCAAGCGGTCTGCATTGCCATTCCGCTACCAAAGGCATAATCTTGTCGGTCACCTTACTAACCATGGCAGGAGATACGTCAATCCCATACAACTCCTTCATGTGTTCCTCAATGTCTCGTGTGGACATTCCTTTGGCGTAGAGTGCGATGATTTGCTCCTCTAAGCCATTTACCGTAGTCTCATGCTTCTTCACAACGTGAGGTTCAAATTCTCCATTACGGTCACGAGGTACCCGAATTTCTGTATGGCCAAACTTTGTTTTCAACGTCTTTTTGCTATACCCATTCCGACTATTTCCCGTGTGATCGCCGTCAGAACTATGTTTGGCATAGCCCAAATGAGCATCCATTTCTGCTTCAAACAACTGCTGAATGGTGTCGCGGAACAAATCTTTAACATGGCGTGCACGTCCTCGATGGTACGGCAATCCTTCGCTAACTCCTTGATCGTCATGTCTCTTTTGTCTTGCATAAATGATCATCTCCTTACTGGGAAGTTTAACCATTTACACAAAACTTTTTACGCTCTCTCTTGACCACTTCACCGATAGATTGTTTTTTTCTCAAAGAGAAGGCTTTTAATTATAGGGAATGCTTTTCAGTTGTTTTTAGGTGCTACTGATTACTGTTCGTAAATAATCTTTCCGTTCTGATCTAGAGCAACGAATTTTGCTTTGACCTCCTCACGAGGAGACGCATAAAGAAACTGTTTTTGATTATCACCTATCTTGATTACATACATACGATCATCTGTGGTAGTAATTCTAATTTCTTTAACCTGCTTCTCATTTATATAGCCTGAGTAAATTCTATACGACTGTTTTATAGTTTCATTTTCTTCTACCAGTTCTTTCCCAACACTCATTTGTAATACTACAGCTAAATCTGGAATTTCAGGGGTTTCATTGATAGATTGAATGACCCACCCTTTATCTTTAGGATAAGCCTGAACAAGCCCATAATGTAGTTTGTTATCAACTTTGAAGTTAATCGTACAAAAAATGGTCTTGCTAATTTTTGCATAGTTAGTAACCTCAAATTCACTTATAGAATTACTATTGTAGTACTTAATCAATCTCTGATAGATAGGCTCTTCTATGCTTTTTTCATTCCCAGCCTCACCAACTACAGGCGGATTATCGGCTGGATAGGTGACATTGTTTATCGATTGAGTCGGTTGTTCTTTGTTAAGCACCTCTGAATTACTACAACCACTAATAAGAATAAGTGTGATTATAAAAATCAGTCTTCGTTTCATATTATCACTCCACGAAATTAATTGCCTTCAATAATGATCCATTAATATCTGCCATTTGAATATTTACTCTACTTTGCTTCCAATTTACTAAGTGGCGGCGAGCTGTTTCTTGAATTATGCTTTCAATATTCTTTGGTGTCAAATTGGGGTTTGTTGCTAATAACATAGCTACCCAAGTCGTTACCAATGGGGCAGCCAGCGATGTTCCATTAAAAATTTCAACGCTATCCCCACTTAATTTATGATTTATTGAGTAAATTTTTGTTCCAGGCACGAAAATATCAACAGTATCATTAAAGTTACTTAGCGACCAAACATCCAAGTTTTCATCTAAAGCACCAACGGAGATTACACCAGGTATTTTATAAGATGCTGGGTAGCTGTATTGTTTAGAAGAATCGTTTCCTACGGATGCAACGATCGTGATTCCGCTATTTACGGCTTTTTCAACACTGTTTTTTAAGGAAGGGGTGTCTTTATAAGTAGATAAGCTAATATTAATCACATCAACTCCTATGTGTGAAACCTCATCTATAGCTTTAGACAATGTCTCAGTATTTAAAGTATCTGAATGAATATCATAGGTATACAGCGTTATTCCTGGGAGTATTCCATTAAAATTCAGATTTTCGCATTCCCTAGCCCCAATCACGCTAGCAATAATTGTACCGTGTGATTTATCACCGAATCTTTGTGAGGAAGCAATCTCATTTAGTGTTAGATTCTTTTGATTCCCGTCTATACCACTATCAATTATCGCTATTTTCACACCATACAATTTTTCTTGTGAAATTCTAACTTTTAAAGGATACCCATTCATATTTTGAATTGCTTCGAGATTTGGTGTATTGGGGTATCTGAAATCAGTTTCAATTTTAATATTTAAAGCAATAAGAATTAATGTAATTCCTATCGCAAAGATATAAATTATTTTTTTTCTCGACATAATCACACAAATTAAAAGGAGGGGATAAAAAACTATCCCCTTCTAGCGCCCCTTTACAGTTTATATCCACCATAATAAATTGGGAGTCCATGATACATGACTTCAATGATGCTGAACTCATGCCAAATCGTCGAGTGCGTTAAGGTAACACTAATACCTCCTGCGACAAAATTATAAGAACCGCTTACTTGGGCAGAAAGCTTCATAGTAGCATCCGAAAAAGTTTGTGTGTACAGATTTGAAGATTTGGAAGCTTTATCATAGGGACGCCCGACATTTGGATTGGGAGTAACTACCTCCATGATACCTGAAGAAGAGGCAGTGGAGTAGGTATAGTAGACCGAAACAGTGTCATCATCAGCAGTGCTTGTGTTTTTTTTATCTAGTGTATATTTGATTTGAAGATAGTTTGATGCGTATCCCGCTGCATTATAGAACTTTATATCGGTGCTTGTTCCCCAATTTCCACTTGAGCTTGGTAAAGTTCCTTGACCTATAGTTGTCACATTTGACCCCCATGGACCAGCATAAGGCTGGGATGATGCGTTCGTTTCTACTTGATCGCTGTCAGAATCTACTTCTTTTACGCTTTCAAAAGTTGCTTGCATGCGATCTCCGCTAGGAAAAGTTATCTCGTAGAAGCTTTTGGGTTTTCCATTTTTCTCAATATCTTCTTTAACTAATTTGGCTAATAAATCGTTTCCTTCAAAGTGAGACTGTAGTGCATTTTCAGTAGCCTTTTTAATTGCAACGGGATCCTGCTGCAAAATCTTCTCCCTAAACTCTTTTTTATTTTTCCGAATATAATCATCTGTATACTCAACTGCCGACAAGCTACGTACAGAATCAACATCAATCGTCTTATTTTCCTTTTTTAGTTGATCAAGCGAGGCTTGTAATTCGGAATAGTATAAAGCATCTTCAACTGATAATCCTTCATTAATTAACTTTTTGTAATTACTTTGTTTTTCAGTGGCATATATTGGTGAAGATACAGATAAAAGTAATGCTGGTATTAAAATACCAACGGCTATTTTTTTAAACATTGTACAAATTACCTCCAAATAGTTTTGATTAAATAAAAAAACAATCTATACCAATGGCATTTGTAGTAGCATTTCCCCTCCTTGGCCAATTTCTAATAATTGTAAACTATACATTCATTTGTTTTAAATGTCAATTTTTATAAAAAAACCTCATAAGATAATTTAGCTATCTACTAAATAGTTTTTCTTAACTAATGCGGATAGCATTCACTCACTACTGAATCGCTTTTCCTAGGTAGTCACCATCGCACGAATATGCGAATTTCGACAGTGATCGTATCAAATTACACACCCAAAACAAAAAACACTCTACCGCCCTCGCGCACCGAGGCGAGTCAGAGTGTTTTTGCATCGGCCTCACGAACGAACATACGAAACCGCAGAAACCGCCTCCGCCAGCTTGCCAAGCCGCTTCCTGCCATTACACTTAGCTCAGCCGAAACAGCTTATGCCAAATAGACATTTTCCGCTCGGCGTCCTTGAGCTTGGCCAACTGGACTTTGGCGTCCATGATGTCGCTCATCGCTTTGGTCAGGCGGCGGTCGCGCTCCTTGAGGCTGCTGCGGATATACGCCTCCTGCTTTTCCAGGCGCGCGAGCAGCGCCTGCTGGTTCTCATCCTGCTGCTTCACGTGCAGCGCCAGGGCGTGCAGCTTTTCGTCGATGGCGTCCAATGCTTCGAGAGTGTCTTCTGTTGCGACGGGATGAGCAACAGGGGCGAGAGCAACAGCCGTCTCTCTGTGAGCCGCTCCCGCTCCCGTGTAGTTTTGGCTGACGATCATTAGCGCGGCTTCTTCCTGGGGAATGAGCTGGTCCTTGGTCAGCTCGTAAAAGCGGGTCAGGCAGGACACATCCATCTGGCGGTATTCGCGCCGGTTTTGATTGTCCCGCAGGAACCAATAGCCGTGCTGCTCGAGCAGCATGCTCCACTTGCGCAATGTGCTCGCCCCGATCCCGAGCATTTCGGCGACTTCCCTGCCGCTGTAGGTCCGTTCCCTGGCGACAAGCTCAATGACGTCTCCCATGCTTATCCCTCCTGCCGTACGTGCTTTTCATCCGTTTTTTACCCATTCTGTGCGGCAAAAGAATTTCCTTTTGCAATCGTGCGACAATTTCCTGCACCGTTCGAATTTTGCGCCGGTGATTGTCCGCGCTCTGTCATCTGCCGACAAAACTCGCCGTTGTGGCGCTGCACGCCGCAAACTAGACGAATGACGGACGGGTACAAGTACATTTTCTGTTTGTCTGTGCATTTGCTCAGTAGGGCTATGCCAAACGTACATAGGATGCTTACAGAAGGAGGGATTGACCATGGCATTCAGAGACCAGGTGAGACGATTCGAAGGGAAAAACGTAAAGGTTGAGACTGTGAATTGCAACTTTTTCGGCAAGCTGATCGAGGTAAAATCCAGCACTATCATCCTGCGCGAACACGACAACCATCGCCGCACCATCATTCGTGATTCTAAAATTATTGCCGTTACGGAACACGACCACGACTGCTAAGCTGCCATACCGTCTAGTTAACAGAAATGAGTTGTTCCTCAGGCTGTCGAGCGATCGGCAGCCTCTTCCTTTCTTTTTGCCGGAGTGTGCAGATGGATTTTATTCCCGCCCCTGCGCATGGTAACATGGTAGAGGAACAAACCAATGATGAGAGAGGGCAGGGGATACCATGTTGGAAATCCGGTTTCACGGACATTCTTCCGTGCAGTTGACCAGTGAAGGGCATTCGATCATGATTGACCCGTTTATTTCGGGAAATCCGCTGGCAAAAACGACGCTTGCGGACATCCAAGTCCAGTACATCCTGCTGACGCACGGACACCAGGACCATATTCTCGACGCAGTCGAGCTGGCAAAGGCAAATGACGCGACCATCGTCGCGACGCATGAGCTGGCTACATACCTTGACTGGCAAGGCGTCAAAACCGTTTCGATGAACCTGGGCGGCTCTGTGACACTGCCTTTTGGAAAAGTGAAAATGACACAGGCGTTCCACAGCTCCGGCGTCGTGCTGGATGACAAGCAGCAGATCGTCTACATGGGGATGCCAGGCGGCTTTGTGATCGAGCTGGGCGGCAAAACGATCTACCACGCGGGAGATACAGGGCTGTTCGGCGACATGAAGCTGATTGGAGATCGCCATGATATCGACTTGGCGTTTTTGCCGATTGGGGATGTATTCACGATGGGGCCGGAGGATGCGGTGATCGCCGCCGAGTGGATCGCCGCCGACTACGTCGTGCCGATTCACTACGATACGTTCCCGCCGATCAAACAGGACGGAGACGCGTTTGTCGCGACTTTGGCCGAAAAAGATATCAGAGGCAAGGCACTGAAACCAGGCGAGGTTTTGCGCCTGCCGTAGTCTGCAAGACTGCGAGCCTGTAAGACTGCAAGCTACAAGCCCGCAAGTCTACCAGCCCGCAGCCGAGAGCAAACCGCCTTTTGCCAAAAAACCGCTTGTCCGAAAAAACGGGACAGGCGGTTTTTCTTTTCCTGTCTTCTATAAAAAGAGACAGGCCAATCTCTGAAAAAGCGGCATGAAAATGGTAGCGACGCTCATAGATATAGAAACATAGGGAAGAGAGCCTGGCAAAAAGGAGAGGAAAGTCTCGATGAGCACTTTGCACCATACGCTGCTGTTTTTCTCGGTGATCGTCCTTTATTCATTGGCGAGCCTCGCCTTTCCGGGGGGCGGGGCCTGGTACGAGTCGCTGACCAAGCCTGAAGGCACGCCGCCCGACCATGTGCTCAAGATCGTCTGGTTTATTTTGCATGTGCTCATTGCTGTATCTGTCGTCATTGCTGTTCGCCGCAAGCAAATGAATCGGGAGCTTTTGCTTCTGTACGGAATAAACTGGTTTTTTCATCAGTTGTTTACGCTGTTGTTTTACAGGCTGCAATTGCCGTTTTTGGCCGCCGTCGACACGATCCTCATCCTGTACTCGACCTGGGTGCTGATCCGGGCGATTCGGCCGCTGGACAAGATCGCCTCCTCCTTGTTGATCCCGTATTTGCAATGGAGCGTGTTCGCCATCTATCTTGCGGTTTCGTTCTGTGTGCTGAACCTGTGAGCGTTGGGAGCGTGCCGGACTACAGCCCTGCGACGAGCCGCTTTGCCCGCTCTGTGGCTTGGCGATACACGTCCTCCCAGGAGATGGTTTGCAGCTTGCGGTCGCGCATCAAAACTTCGCCGTTGACGATCGTGGTATCGACATCCGCGCCGGTCGCGCTGTAGGCGACGAGCGAATGCAGGTCGTGCAGCGGGGCGAGGTGCGGCTTTTTCAGATCGAGCAGGATGAGATCGGCGCGTTTGCCTGTCGCAAGTGTGCCCACCTCGTGGTCGATCCCGAGCAGTCTGGCGCTCTCGATCGTCGCCATGCGCAAAACTTGCTCGGCTGGCAGCACGGTCGGATCGCCATAGTGCAGCTTTTGCATCCAGGACGCCGCCTTGATTTCCGCAAACATGTCGAGCGTCGTGGCGCTGCCTGCTCCGTCGGTGCCCAGGCCGACCGTGACGCCTTGGGCGAGCAGCTCCGCGACAGGAGCGATTCCGCAGCCGAGCTTCAGATTGCTCACAGGGTTGTGCGCGACGCCGCCTCGCATGCCGCGCAAACGGCCGATGTCCTCTAGGCTCAAGTGGACAGCGTGGGCGAGCAGGACGTGATTTTCGTGAAAAGTCCCCAGCTCCTGCAAATACTCGGTCGGCGTCTGGTCGTATTTCTCGCGGATTTTTTCCACTTCCTCGCGGGTTTCGGCCAGGTGGATGTGCAGCGGAATCCGGCGGCTTCTGGCGAGATCGACGACCTCTTTCAGCGGCTGCGGCGGGCACGTATAAGGCGCGTGCGGCCCGAGCATGGTGGTGATTCTGCCGTCTGCCGCACCGGACCATCTGTCGATCAGATCGAGCGCTTCGGTCATGCGCCGTCCGCCGTCATCCTGCAAAAAGATCAGGCCGCGCGTCAGGGAAGCTCTGATTCCGCTGTCCCGCACGGCTTCGGCTACAGCGTCCATGTGCACGTACATGTCGGCAAAAGCCGTCGTGCCAGAGGCGATCATTTCCGCAATCCCGAGCATCGTTCCCCAGTAAACGTCCTCTGGCGTCATCCGCGCTTCCGCTGGCAGCATCTTTTTGTCCAGCCAATCCATCAGCTTCAGGTCGTCGGAAAAAGCTCGCAACAGCGACATGCTCGCATGATTGTGGGCGTTGACAAGGCCAGGCATGGCGACCATGTCTTTGGCCGGAAGCACGGTGCTGGCAGACGCTTCAATCACGGGTGCGAGCTTCGCAATCCGCCCGTCCGCAATCAAAATGTCCCCGACCCACGGCCGTTCTTTTTCCACCATCGTCAAGATATGGCACCCTTTAATCAGTAACGTGTTCATGCAACCATCCTCCTTGGATTTCTGTTCGGTTGCAAGCGTAAAGCTTCACGCGGCGGCAGAGTCAAGAGGGAAATTTGTCTCGAAAAAGAGAAGCAAAGCAGTGCTGATTCGCCGGATTCTGTAATATTGTTTATTAGATAACAATTGACTCAAGAAATAATACTACATAAAATGGTGATAAGATACGAAGGAAGAGAGCGGTGGCGCATATGTTAAACGGAGGACTTGTCAGCCTGCAGGCGATTTTGGACGAATTGAAGCCATCCGAACGCAAGGTGGCCGAGTATATACTGGCTCACCCGGAAGATGTGGTGAAGCTGTCGGTGCAAAAGCTGTCCGAGCTGAGCGGAGTATCGGAGGCGACGATTATTCGCCTGGCTCGTTCGCTGAATATGAAGGGCTATCAGGAGCTGAAGCTGCGGATTGCGGGCGACTTGAACAAACAGACGGCGCCCACGAGCTATCAGGAAATCATGATGGAGGGCACGACCGAGTCGATCATGCAGGCGGTGAGCTGGAACAACATTCAGTCGATTCAGGACACACTCTCGGTCCTGTCCAGCGAAGAAGTGAACAGAGCCGTCGATGCGCTGTCCACAGCGAGAAAAATAGATGTGTACGGAGTAGGAGCCTCCGCGGTCATTGCCGACGACATCAGGCAAAAGTTTTCCCGCATCAACCTGTGGTGCGAGGCTTACTCCGATTTTCACGCGCAACTGACCTCGGCTGTCAACCTGTCGGAAAAAGACGTCGTCATCGGCATTTCCTATTCGGGGCAAACCGAGGATATCATCCAGTCGCTGACAGAGGCGAGACAGCAGGGCGCCACGGTCATTTCGCTGACCAAATTCGGGCCTTCGCCTGTCGCGGATTTGGCTCATATCCGGCTGTTTACCAGCTCCGTGGAAAAAAGCATCCGCAGCGGGGCGATGGCTTCCCGGATTGCGCAGCTCAATGTGATTGATATTTTGTTCATCACGATGGTCAGCAGAAAGCAGGATGATGTGATTCCGTTGCTGGAAAAAACGCGGCTGGCTGTCAGCCGGACAAAACGCTCATCCAATTGACGAAAAGGCGGAGGGGGAAACATGGAGTCGCTCGAAAAACTGTTGCAAGGCTGGATCGGCGAGCGACTGCTGCCGGGAGCTGCCCTGCGCGTCGTCCGCGAGGGGCGTGTCTGCTACTCGCTCGATGCGGGAGCTACGAGTATCGCCGACGGCCAGCCGATCACGAAAGACACTTTGTTTGACTTGGCCTCGCTGACAAAGGTGACAGCGACATTGCCCGCGCTCCTGCTCTTGATGCAGGAGGGGCTGCTCGCCCCCGATGACCGGATCGGCGCATTTTTTCCGGATTGTCCGCCCGATAAAGCCGCGATCACGATCGGGCAGTTGCTCGCGCACACGTCCGGACTGCCGGCAGATTTAGAGACGCGCAGGCGGGATAGCGAGATCGTGCTGCCTGAGCTGTTGTATCGGCAGCAGTTGCTGCAAAAGCCGGGCGAGCGAGTCGTCTACAGCGATCTGGGAATGATCTGGCTCGGCCTGCTCATCGAGCGAGTGGCAGGACAGCCGCTGGATGCGTTTGTCGCACAGCGGGTTTTTGCCCCATTGGGGATGGCGCACACTTGCTACTGTCCCGACGGAGAACGTTTTCTGAATATTGCGCAAACGGAATATTGCTCGTTCACAAGCGCGTACATCTGCGGGAAAGTCCATGATGAAAAAGCGTTTGCCATGGGCGGAGTCGCGGGGCACGCCGGGCTGTTTGCGACTGCGGACGACTTGTGCCTGTACGCGCAAAGCTGGCTGTACAACGAACCGCCCTTGCTTGCGGAGCATTGGCGCGAGCTGGCGGTGCGCAACCACGCCGGGCAAGCGGGCGAAAGCCGCGGTTTCGGCTGGGAGCTGAACCAGGCAGGAACTACGCTCAGTTGCGGCGATCATTTTCATCCCGCGAGCTACGGACATACGGGGTTCACCGGGACCAGCATCTGGATCGACCCGGTCCGGGAGCTTGCCGTCATTTTTCTCACCAATGCCGTTCACCTCGGGCGCAATCATCAGCTTCGGCAATTGCGGCCCATCCTGCACAACGCTGTCACGACCGCGCTGCAAACGGTCTGACTGATAAAGCGAGAGCACGTGTATGATCGCTTCGAAGAAAAAGGGGGAGGGTTCTGGATGAAGCATTTCCGTTTTCGAAGGGCGGCGTCTGTCTTTTTGGTAGCAGCCATGGCACTGGTCGGCTGCAGTTCAGGTGGAGGGGAGCAAACCGCGCCGGGCACCCAGCCTGGTGGCAATGAGGGCGGCGGACAGCAGGTGACGCTGTCCATGCACAGTTGGCGGGTCGAGGACACAGAGGGCTACAAGGCGATTATCAAAGCGTTTGAGGCCGAGAACCCGAACATCAAGATCGAGTTCAAGCCGTTCAAGGCAACCGAGTACAACACCATCCTCAACACCGCGCTGCAAAGCGACAGCGGACCGGACATCCTGCAACTGCGTCCGTATGCTCCGGGTATTTCCCTGGCGGAAGCAGGCTATCTGGAGTCGCTGGACAATGTGCCAGGCATCTCCTCCTTCCCCAAAGACGTCCTCGCAGCGGCGACAGGCAAAGACGGCAAAGTCTACGGCGTTCCGCTCTCCTTAAATTCCACGCAGTTTTACTACAACAAGAAAATTTTCGAGCAAAACGGCCTGACAGAGCCAAAGAGCTGGGACGAATTGATAGCGACAGCCAAGGCGTTGAAGGAAAAAGGCATCACGCCGATTTCGTTTGGCGCGAAGGAAGGCTGGCTGCTTTCGTTGAGCCACGGCGTGATCGCTCCGGCGAGCTACAGCGGCGGCGACTATCTCGACAAGCTGCTCAAAGGCGAAAGCAATCTGCAAAGTTCCGAGTTTCTCCAATCGGTTACACGCATGCAGGAACTGATTCCTTATTTCCCGGAAAATTATGTGGGGCTCGAATTGAACGACATGCGCACCTTGTTCGCGACGGAAAAGGCGGCGATGTTCATCAACGGCAGCTTTGAGCTGGAAGGGCTGAAAAAGCTGAACCCCGATCTGCAGCTAGATTTTTTCCCGATGCCGACCAACAACGGGCAGTCTGTCCTGACGACATGGGTGGATGGTTCGTATGCCGTCAACGCCAAGTCGAAGCATAAGCAGGAAGCGTTGAAATTCATGGAGTTTATGGCGACCAAAAAGTTCGGCGAGCTGTTCGCCAACCAGTTCAAGCGTATCAGCGCAGTGCCGGGAGTGTCGACAGACGATCCGCTCGTAAACAAAATGGCGGAGCTGTCGCAAACAAGCTCGACGCCTTACCTGATGGTCGTGCACTTCGCCGAAGGACAGCCGACAACGAAGCAAACGCTGGAAAACGCCCTGCAAGGCATGTACTTGGGCAAGCTCACGCCCGAACAGGTCGCGGGGGAAGTACAGAAGTCCGCCGCCACCTGGTTCCCTCCGTTTAAAAAGTAGGCAGTGATGATCGTTGGCGGGAGCGGATGAACCGTAGCCCTCCCGTCCGCGAAAGCCAAAAGGGGGTGGAGATCATCGGCACGAGGAACAGGCATACGATTCGACCGAAGGGGCGGGCGCGCTGGCTGATCCACCTGTTTCCCTTGCCCGCCTTGATTGTGTACACGCTGTTTGTCCTGTACCCGATTCTTAGCGCTTTTTTGTACAGCTTGTACGACTGGCAGGGCATCAAGCGGGGAGTGTTTGTCGGGCTGAAAAATTTTGTCACGCTGTTTACGGTGGAGCCGTTCAACGAGATGTTCTGGAACGCCTTCGGGCACAACGTCTCCTACTTTGTCATCGAAATGATCGTGCAAAACGGGATTGCGTTCGGCCTCGCCTTTCTCATCTACCGCAAAATTCGCGGCTCGGCCTTTTTGAAAATCGCTTACTTCATGCCGCGGCTGCTGTCTGTGATTGTGATTGGTTTTTTGTGGAAATTAATCCTCAATCCGAATTACGGAGCGCTGAACACGCTGTTGGCCGAGGTAGGACTGCAGGAGTGGGCCAGACCGTGGCTGGGCGATCCGGATACGGCGCTGATTGCGATTATTTTGATTAACTGCTGGTTTGGCATCGGCTTTGCCATGCTGATCTTTTTGGCCGGATTGCAGGCGATTCCGGAAGAGCTGATCGAGGCAGCCAGGCTGGACGGGGCGCGGGGCTTGCGGTTGTTGTGGAAAATCATCCTGCCGCTGTGCATGCCGGCGATTACGATCATGACGATCTTCACCTTTATCCAGGCGTTCGAAGCGTTTGAGCTGGTGTACGCGATGCAAGGCTCGATGGGCGAGCCGTTTCGCTCGACGGATACGCTCGCGGTCTACTTTTATCGCATGGCGTTTTCCAGTGCGGGCGGCGCGGGAGACTTGGCTGTCGGACTCGGCTCCGCATTGGCTGTCGTGCTGTTTTTCATCGTCGCGTCCGTGTCGGCTGTCTCGCTGTACTTGATGCGCAAGCGCGAAGTCCAGCATTGAGCGATGAAGCGGACCCGCGAGCAGGCTGGGGCTGAACCGGAACGGGAAGGGGGGATGCAGGTGAAAACGAGCGTAGCGGGCAGGGCGGTTTCGTATGTGGCCGCGTATATGTTTGCATTGGTGTCGCTCTATCCGATCGTGTTAATGATTCTTTCCTCGTTTAAAACGAACAGGGAGATTTTCGCCAGTCCGTTGTCGCTGCCGCAGTCGTTTGGCTTTGCGACGTACCGGAAGCTGTGGGAAGCGGTGCCGTTTGCCGACTTTTTGCTGAACAGCGTATTGGTCAGCGGGATGTCGGTGCTGATGATTACGGTCTTTTCCGCGATGGCTGCCTTTTACTTGTCGCGCTTTTCGTATCGCTGGACAGGGGCGCTGTACTTCTTTTTCATCATCGGGCTGATGATTCCGATCAAGCTGGGGATTGTGCCTTTGTTTTTGCTGATGAAAAATTTCGGGCTGCTCAATTCGCTCTGGTCGCTGATCCTGATCTACACGGCGAGCGGGATTCCGATCTCGGTGTTTATTTTGACGGGGTTTTTCCGCACGCTTCCTGTAGAACTGGAGGAGGCGGCGCGGATTGATGGCTGCAGCCACTTTCAGGTGTTTTGGCGCGTGCTCTTGCCGCTGATCCGGCCCGCGCTCGCGACGGTTGTCATCATCAACTTCATTCACGCCTGGAACGACTTCTTTTTCCCGCTGATCTTCATTCAGGAAGACGCGCTGAAGACGATTCCGGTGGGGATGATGGTATTGTTCGGGGAGTACGAAACAGATTGGAGCCTGCTTTTTGCCGGGCTGACGTTGTCTGCGCTGCCAATGATCGTCGTGTTTTTGCTGGCGTCCAGACAGTTCATGGAGGGGTTGACCGCAGGTGCAGTTAAATGACGGGAAAAAATGGTTTATCGGGATAGATGGAGGGGGGACGAAGACAAAAGCCGCCATCTGCGACGGGCAAGGGCAAGTGTGGGCGATCGTGGCAGGGGAGTCATCCAATCCGCTGTCGCGGCCGTGGGCACAGGTGGAGGCGACGCTGCAACAGCTCGTTGCGACTGCGTGCGAGCAGGCGGGAGCGAGAGCGGAAGAGGTGGCGGGGCTGTTCATCGGTCTGGGCGGCGCTGATCGCCCGGCGATTCGGGAAAAGCTGCACGCTTCGTTTGCAGAGGTGTGGCAGGAGCGGCTGCGCGTGGACAACGATGCGGTTCCTGCGCTCTACTCCGGGACGTGGGGGCAGCCGGGGATTGTGCTCATCTCCGGTACAGGCTCGATTGCGTGTGCGCTGACAAGCGGAGGGGCGAGGCACCGCGTAGGCGGTTGGGGCTATTTGCTTGGCGATGAAGGCAGCGGCTACGATCTCGGAAAAAAGGCGGCCATGGCGGTTTTGCGCGCATATGACGGTCGCGGAGAGCCGACTGCCTTGACCGGGCTGTTTCTTGCCCATTACCAGGTGGCAAGCCCGGATGAGCTGATCGGCGTGATCTACGGGGCCAGCAATCCGCGCATGCGCCTGGCCGGGGCGAGCGAGCTGGTGGAGCAGGCGGCACGGCAGCAAGACAGCCTCGCGTGCAGACTGATTGCAGAAGCGGCGGACGATCTGCTCGAGTTGGCGCAGGCATGCCTGGAAAAGACGCAGGAAGCACTGCCTGTCGTGCTCGCGGGAGGGCTGCTTGCCACCGACACGCTGGTCAGACAGCGAGTGATGGATAAAGCTTCGTTTTCGACGGTCATCCCGGACGTGCCGCCTGTGATCGGTTCTCTGGCAGCGGCGATCACAGGCACAGGCCACCGCCTGGACGAAAAAGCGGCAGAGAAGCTGCGAAAAAGCGGTACAGCCTTGGAAAAGAGGTGAAGCCCAACATGGACGAAAACCTGCACCAGCTTCAGACGGAAATGCGCAATCCGGCCAGCGAGCGGCTGGATCAGATGACGGCGCTGGAAATCGTCACGCTGATGAACGAGGAAGATCACAAGGTAGCGGTCGCCATCAAGCGGGTGCTGCCGCAAGTCGCCGAAGCTGTCGAGCAGATCGTGCAGGCGCTGTCGGGCGGCGGACGGCTGTTTTACTTCGGAGCCGGTACGAGCGGGCGGCTTGGGGTGCTGGACGCCGCTGAATGCCCGCCGACTTTTGGCACGGATGCTTCCGTCGTGCGCGGAATCATTGCCGGCGGAGCGCAAGCGATGACAGAAGCCATCGAAGGGGCCGAAGACTCGCACGAGCTGGGGCGGCAGGATGTGCGCGAGGCGGGAGTCGGGCAGGGCGATGTCGTCGTGGGGATCGCGGCCAGCGGGCGGACGCCTTATGTGCTGGGAGCGCTGGAAGAGGCGAGGGCGCGGCAGGCTGCAACGATAGCGCTTTCCTGCAATCCAGACCCGGACAGCAGCAAAAGCGCCGACATCGCGATCAACATCGAAGTCGGTCCGGAGGTCGTCACCGGCTCTACCCGGCTCAAGGCAGGCAGCGCGACGAAGATGGTGCTGAACATGCTGACGACTGCGAGCATGGTGCAGCTTGGCAAAGTGTACGGGAATTTGATGGTGAACGTGCAGGCGACGAACCAGAAGTTGCGGGAGCGCGCGAAGCATATTGTCATGCAAGTGACGGGAGCGTCGTACGAGGAAGCGGACCGATTGCTCGGGGAAGCGGCAGGCGATGTGCGAGTGGCGATCGTCATGCAAAAGACAGGCTTGGCGGCAAAGGAAGCGGCAGAGCGGCTGGCGCGTGCAGGCAATAAGGTCAGGGCCGCGATTGAGCACGGGTAAGAATGCTCCCCTCTATCCTATAAAAGAAGATTTATATACATTTCACAAACCCAGGGGATGGAAACGGCAAAAAGAATAGGGTAAAATTGGGTATGAATAGCATTTGAGAACGGTTAAGGCTATTTCCGCTAGGCGGAGTAGCCGTTTTCTCGTCCCAGGAGGGGAGGGGCACAATGAAAGACCTGTTGGATAATGAGTGCAGGAGCAGTCTTCTCTATCGCTCCTTCTTCGAGCAAATGGTGCAAGCGGCTTTTTGGCTGGATCAATCAGGAAGCGTTTGCAGAGGCAATCCCGCCTGCGAAGCGCTGACAGGCTACGCAGCAGAAGAGTGGGAGGGCTACCCGTTTTGGAAGCTTGCCATCGCGGAGGAGCAGGAGACAGTGCGCCGTCAGACGCAATGCGCAGTAAACGGGGAGCCGATGCCATTTTGCACGGTTTTCGCTCACAAGGCTGGTCCGCCGGTACCTGTCCATATTACGTATGGCGCATTTTTTGCGGAAGGTGCCACGATTGGCTATTACGCGATGGTGCAAAAGCTGTCGCAAGCCGTGGCCGACAGCAGGGAGGCCCAATCGTGCAAGGTGCTGGATCTCTCGCTGGAGGCGGCCTTTATCTACGAAAAAGGAGAGCTGAAGTACGTCAACCAATCCGGAATCAGGCTCATGGGAGCACGAGGGTATGAGGAGCTTTTGCCCTATCCGTTCACTTCCTTTTTCCACCCGCGCGACATGCCTTTGATTCACGAGCTGCAAAAGCGGCTGGAGCGGGGAGAGACGACCTCGCCGATTGAGGTGGAGCTGATTCGCCTGGACGGCACGCGAACGGATGTGGAGGTTTGCGGCACATCTGTGGTCATTCAGGACAAGCTACGCCATTACATATTGATACGCGATATGACAGAGCGCAAAAGGGTGCATGAATTTTTGCAAAACTCGGAAAAACTGGCGCTGGTGGGACAGTTGGCGGCGGGGATTGCCCATGAGATACGCAATCCGCTGACTTCGTTGAAAGGCTTTATCCAACTGATGCAAAAGGACGGCATGCGCAAGCCGGAGTACTTTTCCATCATGAGCTCGGAGCTGGCGCGGATCGAGATGATCGTCAGCGAGCTGTTGGTGCTGGCGAAGCCGCACGCGTCTGCCTTTGAGGTGCACGACTTGACCAATCTCATCACCCATGTGGTAACGTTATTGGAAACAGAGGCGATTTTGCAAAAAGTGACGATCCAGGTCGCGTTTGAATCGCCGTTGCCTATGGTTCACTGCGATGAAAACCAGTTGAAGCAAGCGTTCATCAACTTTTTGAAAAACGGTATCGAGGCTACATCAGGCAGTGGGGAAATCGTCATCCGGCTATGGTGCGAGGGCGACAAGGTGGTCATCCGCTTTGAGGACAACGGGGTAGGCATCCCGGCGGAGCAGCTTGCCCGGCTGGGAGAGGCTTTCTTCACCACGAAGGAGACGGGAACCGGCCTCGGCCTGATGGTCAGCCGCAGAATCATCGAAAACCATCGAGGAACATTACGGCTGATGAGCACTCCAGGAATCGGAACGACAGTGGAGGTATGTTTGCCCGTCATCAGCTAGAGCGGGGCGAATGGCGAAGGGGAGGACATGCAGATGGCTGAGTGGAAAAACAAAAACACAGTGCTGACAGCGGGATTTGCCCAAATCCCCAAAGGGACGACGCTGTACGAGGTGTCGACGATGGTGGGCTGTGTGCTCATCATTGATGCCGATGACGGCGTCATATGCGATGCCAGTTTTACCTTTGTGATGGACAAGACGAGCGAGTTTCTGGTCAGTCTGCTCGTGGGCAAGTCAGTGGCAGGGGGGATGCAGGAGATTGCGCAGACGATCCAGGAGCGTTTTCTCGCCCCCGGCCAGGGAGCTGTTTTGCAGGCCATTCGTGCGGCTGTCGATCGTTATCACGAGAAAAAAGCGTAAGCCTACCCAATAGCCGGAGGGTTGTACATGCATGAAAACAACGCCGTAAGAGAAGCGTACGCAAGACATCTGCTGGAGCGTTACAGCGGCTGGCTCAGCCGTGTTGACGCCGTGGATCAGGAAGAGATCGAGACGGTAGCCCGCGAGATTGACGAGGTGTTGGCAGCAGAAGACGGGATGCGGCACAAGGAGCTGCTGAAAAAAATCAGCGAGCTGCGGGACAAGGTATCCGAAATGATGTGGATGTCGGAGCACATGAAAATTTTGCACGACTTGAGCCATATTTTTGCGAAGACGTTTGAGGAAGACAAGATTTTGTGGAAGGCTTTTGAGCTGGTCTCCCGCGTGATGCGCGCCGACGCCTTTTTCATCGCGTTTTTTGACGAGGGCGACAGCGAGATCAGAATCCCGATCAGCATCGACAACGGCATCAACTACGGGCCGATTACGGTTCCGTACGGCCAGGCGATGATCTCCAAGGTGATTGAGACCCGGCAAACGATCCACATTCGGACGATGAAGGACGAGCCGAGCGAGCCGGAAATGATTCGCTGGGGCAGCCCGGAGATCGACACGAACACCTGTATTTTTGTGCCGCTGATGCTGGGGAATCAGATCAAAGGCGTCATTTCGGCACAGTCCTATCGCGAGTTTGCCTACAAAAAGGAGCACGAGGAGCTTTTGAAGATCATCGGCTTCCAGGTGGCGAGCGCGATCGAGACGGCGCGTCTGTACGAGCGGATGTACCAGATGTCTTTTCAGGATGAACTGACGGGACTTGCCAACTACCGGGCGTTCCACCGCGATCTGGAAAAGCTGCTGGGAGAAGAAAGCTCCCCGGTGGCGTTGATTATGCTCGATTCGGACAGTTTGAAACTGGTGAACGACCATTTCGGACATCACGCGGGAGATGAGCTGATTAGAAGAATCGCCGAGGCGATGAAAGCCGTGGCAGGGCGAGAAAATACGGCCTACCGCTATGCGGGGGACGAGTTCATGCTGCTCTGCCCGAAGGCGACGATGAAGGAAGCGGAGGAAAAGGTGCGGGCGATCCGCGACTTTTTGCGCATGCACCCATTATTGCAGGACAATTGCTGCATCCCGATCGCGGTCAGCGTCGGCATCGCGCGTTTTCCCGACGACAGCGACACGGCAGACGGCTTGAAGCGGGCAGCAGACGAGGCGCTGTACCGCTCCAAGCGCAGAGGGAAAAATTGTACGACCGTGTATGCGACAGGCTAGTGTCTAGTTTCGACTGTGACTTTTGGCTGCCGCAGAGCAAACAGGAAAGTCAACAGCGGCGAAATCCACAGGTAGATTACATACGGCAAGTAGTCGATTGTCGCCACGTGCAACGTTGAGGTGAAAAAGGCCCCGCTGACGCCCCAAGGAATGAGCGGGTTGACGAGCGTCCCGCAGTCTTCGAGCGTACGGGAAAGCCGTCTGCCTTCGATCCCTTGTTTGACAAAGGCGTCGTGGAACATTTGCCCCGGAAGCAGGATCGACAAGTACTGTTCGCCTGTCAAAAGGTTGACGAGGATGGACGACGAGCCGGCCAGTCCGACCATGCCTGCTGCTTTTTGGATGCGCTGGATCAAGCCTGCAAACAAGGCTTCGAACACACCGCTGTACTGCAAAATACCACCGAGAGACAGGGCGATGAGAATGAGGGCAAGTGACCAGGTCATGGACAACAGCCCGCCCCTGTTCACGATAGAAGCAACGGCTTCGTTGGCGATTTCGCTGGCGAAGCCGTTTTGCATGACGTTCATCCATTCGACCGGGGAGTGAACGCCTTGCACGAGAGCAGCAGTCGCGACTCCGCTCAAGATCCCGAAGACGAGGGTCGGCAAAATCGGCTTGCGCAAGGCAGAACAGACGAGCACGACGGCAGCAGGCAAAAGCGTCATGATTCCCAGGGAAAAATGCTGCGCAAGCACCGTCTGGATTTCCTGGATCGCCTCCAGGCTTACGTCAGCGGACTGTCCCTGAACGGCGAAGAAAATCGCCGTAATCAGCAGGCCGGGAATCGCGGTGTGCGACATGAATTTGATGTGATTCATCAAAGAGACGTTGGCAATCGCAGCCGCAAAGTTGGTCGTGTCTGACAGCGGGGACATTTTATCCCCGAAGCAGGCGCCGCAAATAATCGCCCCGGCTGTCATCAGCGGGTCGAGCCCGAGTGCGGTCGAGACGCCCATCATCGCTACGCCGATCGTGCTGATCGTCGTAAACGTGCTGCCGGTGACGCTCGAGACGATCACGGTCAAAAAGAGGGCGCTGATCGTAAAGTACTCCGGCGAGATCAGCGAGATGCCAAGGTGCAAGATCATCGGAACCGTTCCGCTCATCATCCAGACCCCGATCAACATCCCGATCAGACAGAGGATCAGCATCGGGGCGATGGCGGTCTGGATGCCTTTGACCAGCCCTTCTTCCATCCGCTTCCACGGCACCCCGAACAGCCGCAGGAGCGTGGCCGCCGCAATCGTGGCGGCAAAAAGCGGCATGTGTGGCTCTACTTTGCCCCAGAACAAGGCAGGAAACAGGATGCCGAAGATCGCCAAAAGCACCCAAATACTTTGCGAAAATGAAATAGATTTGTTCATGATGGCAACTCCTTGCAAAATCAGGCTAACGCGAGCGAGCAGCAAGCAAAGAGACGTGGGCTTTCATGCTTTCGCGCTTTTTGGCTTTGTTGCTTTTTCGCTTTTGTGCGTTCCAGTGATAGGCGTACTTTATCCTGAATGGTTTGATTCGTCAACGTGTTCGCTTGTATTCGGAATCGCAAAATAATACGGAGTAGTAGCACATTTTCGTCCGCTATACGTTTGACTGGCATATCAGCCGATAAAAATTACTTATTTAAAATTATTATAAAAAGATATTGACTTTTACTTGATATCTAGTAAAATGAGAACTGTTCCTAGTTAATAATAATTATAAATTGAGAGAAAGAAAGGGGGAGCCATTCATGTACGATGTAATCATAATCGGCGGCGGCCCGGCTGGTACATCCGCTGCGATATATACAGCCAGGGGGAATCTGAAAACGCTGGTGATCGATAAGGCGCCAGGCACAGGTGCGCTTGCCCTGACACATAAAATCGCCAACTACCCTGGCGTGGAAGGCGAACTGACGGGAAAAGAACTGCTCGACAAAATGCGCAGGCAGGCGGAGAGCTTCGGTGCCGAGTTTATACAGACGACGATTTCAGCCGTCGATGTCGAGGACGAAGTCAAAAGCATTTTTACCGCGCACGGCACGTTTGAAGCAAAAGCGGTCATCGTGGCGACTGGCTCAAAAGGGCGCAACCGCATGCTGCCAGGAGAGGAAGCTCTGCTCGGACGCGGCGTCAGCACATGTGCGACGTGCGACGGAGCGTTTTATGAAGGCAAGCATGTCGCCGTGATTGGCGATACGGAGGAAGCGCTGGAGGAAGCCCATGCGCTGACCAAGTTTGCGGGCAAAATTACGTTTTTGGTGCCGCGCGCCGATCTGCAAGGCGTGGAGGAGGTGCCGGAGCTGCCGAAAACAGACATCCTGTACCGCACCCGCCCACTGGAGATCGTCGGCACGAATACAGTAGAAGGTTTGCGCATCCGCAATGCGGCAGGCGACGAGGAAGTGCTTTCCGTAGACGGCGTGTTCGTCTTCCTGTCCGGCAGCAAGCCGGGGACGGATTTTCTCGACGGCCAGGTTCCGCTCGATGACGAGGGCTTCATGATCCTCGACGAATACATGCAGTCTTCTGTTCCAGGCGTGTTCGGAGCCGGAGAGGTGCGCAAAACCCCGGTCAAGCAAGCCGTCGTGGCAGCGGCAGACGGTGCGATTGCGGCGATGGCCGTGGACAAGTACATTCACAAACGTTCCAAAGTGGTTCCCCAATACAAATAATTCCCCCAACATAAAAGGAGAGATGGATACATGGTACAAGCAATCGTTTATTCCAGCACAAACTGCGGTTTCTGCAAGCAACTGAAAACGTATTTGACGGAACAAAACATTTCTTTTGAAGAGCGCAACATCGACGAAAAGGAAGAATTTGCGCAAGAGCTGAGCCGCCTCGGCGTGATGTCGGTACCGTTGACCGTCATCGGCGAAAAGAAAATTTTGGGCTTCAACCCGAACCGCATCAAAAAAGTACTGGCTTCCCTGGAAGAAACGGCACAGTAACCTGTCGCCTCGGCAGCAGCCCGTTTTGTCACTGACCAAATCCAAGACACCGCAAAAGGAGCGATTACGTATGACCACCCAACAACAAACTGTACAGCTTCAAGTAGGAAAACCGGCACCGGACTTCAACATGCTCACAACCAAAAACATGGAGACGTTGAACGAGCGCGTGACGCTCGCTGACTACAAAGGCAAATGGCTGATCCTGTTCTTCTGGCCGTTCGACTTCACCTTCGTGTGCCCGACGGAAGTGACTTCCTTCAGCGACAACATGGACGAATTTGAAGATCTCGATTGCGAAGTGCTGGGCGTGTCCACCGACAGCGTGCACACACACCGCGCCTGGATCAAAACGCCGCGCGACCAGAACGGCATTGGCGAAGTCAACTTCCCGCTGGCAAGCGACTTCACAAAAGAAACCGCCCGCGCTTACGGCGTCCTCGACGAAGTAACCGGCGCAGCCCATCGCGGCCTGTTCATCATCGACCCGGACGGCATCCTGCGCTACCAGGTCGTAACAGACATGAACGTGGGCCGCAGCGTAGACGAAACACTCCGCGTCCTGCAAGCTCTCCAGGCAGGCGGCCTGTGCCCTGCAAACTGGAAGCCAGGAATGAAAACTTTGTAATCTCATTGAACACAATTTCATCAACGAGCAAGAGGGGAAAAGGCAATCCCGCCGTCTCATGGAGGCGGGGGATTGTCTTTTTTGTTTATGGTAAAAAAATCGGAGCCCCGCGCCTTGAGTCCGACCGAGGCGCTTTTCCTTTTAAAAAACCCGGATACTCGTGATAGAGCCACAGTCCCGCTTCACGCAGCATCCGGGCCATTCTCCGTCCCGAAACCGCTTTTCCATCCAATTTCCTGTATTTTTTGTGTAAAGAAAAAACGATATTGGCAAATTTGTGCGATTTCCAAATAGTAGCAACCTACCATTTTTCAGGGCATTCGCAAAATGAAAGCTTCAAGCACATGTACCTAATTGTCAAAAAATGATGGGCCGGATGGAGGGGCGGGTTGCAGGACTTCGCACCAAAATATGTAGGACGATGGGGGCGAATCTGCCTCTCCATTACAGTTTCATGACAAAACCGTAAAACAGACATTAGTGAATTTCGTCTATGGGAACGGTTTGCCCCCTATGTTTACAATGACAGTGACGTTTGGGCGAGAGAAAGCCGGTAACCGCCCGCTGACGTAGAAGCCGCGCGTCGGCATCGTTTTTCTGAATCTGTGAGAAACGTCTCGACGTGCGAAAACACCTCGGCGCTTTTCATAAAAGGAGCATAAAAGGAGATGTGACCGCCTGCGGTCGACAAAACGGCCTTGGCCGTTTCCGTTGAAAAGAAAGCTCGCGGTAACATATCGGAGGTTGACGGGAATTGGAACCAAAAAAGAATAGACGCTGGCGTTGGGCGAGCCTCACTGCCTTGATGCTGGCAGGGGCAAGCGCCATCTGGTGGTTTTGGGACGCGGACCGGGTCGAGAGCATGGAGACGACGGCTGGCGTTCAGATGAAATTTCGGACGTCAGGCGAGCAGATCGAAGTGTTCCGCAATGAGAAATGGCAGCCGTTCTTTGCCAAAGGCGTCAATCTGGGCGCGTCGCTGCCGGGTCATTTTCCTGGCGAGCTGCCTATTACCAAAGACGATTACTTGCGCTGGTTCGCCATGATCGACGAGATGGGAGCGAACGTCATCCGCGTATATACCATTCATCCTCCTGTCTTTTACGAGGCGCTTGTGGAATACAACCGCCATAAAGAAGGAGATCCGCTCTACTTGATGCAAGGCATCTGGAGCCCGGAGGAACTTTTGATCGAAAAGAAAGACGCGTACTTGCCCGAGATTCGCGAACAGTTTCGGGCAGAGATCAAAGACGCAGTCGGCGCTGTGTACGGGGAAGTCACTTTGCCTGAAAAATCAGGAAAAGCGAGCGGTACATACCGCGCCAATGCGGGCAAGTACTTGATCGGCTGGCATACAGGCACCGAGTGGGACCCTGTGATGGTGCAAAACACCAACCGCCTGCACCAAAAGCTGCCGCCGTATCAGGGCAAGCATTTCCAGGCGACGGCAGAGGCGACCGCCTTTGAGACGTGGCTCGCGGAAATGGTCGACACCGTCGCAACGGAAGAGAGCAAGTACGGCTGGCAGCACCCGATGACGTTTACCAATTGGGTGACTACCGATCCGCTGTCCCATCCGGGCGAACCGCTGTATCACGAGGATCTCGTCAGTGTCGATCCGACCCATATCCAGCCGAAAAACTGGGAGGCAGGCTACTTCGCTTCCTATCACGTGTATCCGTACTACCCGGATTTGTTTCGCTACGATCCGGCCTTGCAGCAGGTGAAAAATGACGACGGGCAGGTCGATTCGTACAAAGCGTACTTGCGGCTTTTGAAGGAGCATCACAAAAACATGCCGATCATGGTGACGGAGTTTGGCGTTCCGGCATCCATCGGAGTCGCCCACTTCGGCAATCTCGGACGCAATCAGGGCGGGCATTCCGAGCGGCAGCAGGGAGAGATCGACGCAGCGCTGTTGCGCGAGATTCACCAGGAGGGCTACGCGGGCGGCATCCTGTTCGTCTGGCAGGACGAATGGTTTAAAAAAACGTGGAACACGATGCGCTTCGAGCTTCCCGAAGACCGCCGCTCCTTCTGGATCAACGTGCTGACGAACGAGTCGCTGTTTGGCGTACTGGGGATGTACCCGAACAAAGAAGGCGTGCTCGCGATCGACGGCGACCGCGCCGACTGGGATCAGCTCAAGCCGGAGGAAAAACAGCGCCTCGACATCCGCGTCCCCGGCATCGACGAAATCTGGATGACGCACGACGAAGGCTACGTGTACGTGCTCGCCAAGCTTGCGCATGCGTTTGACCCGGAAAAAGAAAAGCTCTACCTGGGCGTGGACACGACTCCGGGCGGCAACAAACACGCGGCACAGTTGCCCGGCCTTACGCTCGACGAAGGGCTGGAGACGCTGATCGAGCTGGGAAAACCGGAGGAAAGCCAAATCCAGATTGCGGCCAACTACGATTTTCACACGCGCCTCTACGGCAAACGGTACGGCTTGCTTGAGGTGAAAGCCGAGGAGCAGCAAGACGACTCCGGCATTTTCAAGCCGTGGAAGCTCGCGGTCGGGCTGGAAATGGAGCCGCCGGACAGCAAAAAATACTACCCGCTGGAAGAAGTCGTGGTCGGCAAGTTGCATAGAGGAACGACGGATGCCGCAGACCCGCAATACGACTCGCGCACAGCGTGGCAGGCAAAAGGCGATGTGGTCGAGCTGAGAGTGCCGTGGATGCTGCTTGGCTTTACCGACCCGAGCTCGCTTACGGTGATGAGCTACCAGGATGAAGGCAAGAACTTTGCGACGAACACGACAAAAGGGATTCGCCTGCTGCCGGTTCTCGCAGACCGCGCGACGAAAAGCATCGTCGGCAAAACTGAATGGCCTTCTCCTTATCCGGTGACACAGCTTCCGCTCTATTCGTGGCCAGCCTGGGAGCAGGTCGGCTATCACGAGCGGAAGAAACAGAGCTATGCCATCATCCAGCAAGCATTCAAAGAGATAGTTGCCCCTGTGGCAGACAAAGACAAAGCGCAACCGTAAAAGGTTGGATAGGAGAGTGGCAAACGTGCAAACACCATTGGCGATGGCAATTGTCTTCGTGTACGCACTATGCGGGTTGACCGTACTGGGCTTGCTTGCGTTGTTCGCACTGAAGCTGCGGAACATATCGGCAGAAAAACAGGCGCGGCGCTGCCAGGAAAAATACCGCGACTACTTCGTCTACTTGCAGGCCTATAGCGAAGAGGAAGAACGCCTGAAAGTGCCTTATGGCGACCCGACGCAAAAAGAAAAGCAACTGATCCAGAAAAAGCTGTTTGAGCTGTTGGAGCGCTTTACTGGCGTCCACCGGGAAAAGCTGATCCGGCTGTGCGAAGATATGGGGCTGGTCGCCCTCGATCTCGAACGGCTGAAAAGCGGCTGGAAATGGACGCGAGTCGACGCCGCCTACAACCTGGGAGTCATGCGCTCCCGGCAGGCCGCACCGGATTTGCTCGCTCTTTTGCAAAAGAGTAGCGCCAATGATCCGAGCCTGTTCATCGTTGCCCGGGCGATTGCCAAATGCGCCCGAGACAACGGTGATCTGCGGCAGATGGCAGAGTTCGTCGTCCGGGCGAAGAAAAACGTCCACCAGCTCATCGTCGACATGATTAGCGACTCCCAACTGGATACCGATTCGCTGTTTACCGAGTTTATCCGCGACAAAGACCCGGAGCTGGTCAAAATCGGACTGATCGGCTTCTCAGTGCACGCGCAGACTGGCCTGGAGCCGGCTTTGCCCAAGCTGGTCATGTCGCCGGACAAAGAAGTGCGCATCAAGGCCGTGAAGCTCATGTGCCGCGACGTCAGGTATTTAAGCGAACAGACGGTCAAAGATTTCCTGAACCACAAAGACTGGGAAATACGCGCACTGATCGCCAAAGCAATCGGGGCCTTGCAACTGGCCGCCTACATTCCCGCGCTGAAAAAAGCGGTCGGGGACAGCAACTGGTGGGTGCGCCATCACAGTGCGCGCAGTCTGGCACAGATGCACACAGAAGGCTTTGCGAAGCTGTGCGAGATTTTGCGGGAAGAGCGCTTCGGCCACAAAGTCGACATGGCGCACCAAATTATTTTGGAGGAGCTGGAAAAAGAAAAGCTTCGTCTGGAGCAAGAAAGCAGCACAGAACAGCAACTGGCGTACAACGAAAAGCTGCATCTGTACCGCAAGTCGTACAAAAAAACGATCTCTACGGTTCAGGTGATGGAAGGCTAGAAGAAAGGAGGCCAGCATGAGAGAGTTTCTGCTCTATTACGGAATGTTTGCGATGTACTACGTCATCGCGATCAATTCCTTGTACTTCATCATCATGATGTTTTCGTTCAAGAGCATCATGGGGATTCTGAAAAACTCCATTTACTCGCGGTTCCAGGCATTGTCTGGCTCGGAGCATGTACCGCCGATCTCGATTCTGGTCCCGGCGTACAACGAAGAGCTGACGATCATCGAAAACGTCCGGTCGTTGCTCGCCTTAAACTACCCGCGCTACGAAGTGATCGTCGTCAATGACGGATCGAAGGACGATACGTTGCAGGTGCTCATCGAGGAGTTTTCGCTGAAAATCTCCCAGCACATGCCTGTCCAGCCGCTGCTGCAAACCTCGCGTGTACGGGGAATCTATCACAATCCGGCGTTCCCCAATCTGTATTTGATCGACAAAGAAAACGGAGGAAAAGCCGATTCGCTGAACGCGGGCATCAACCTGTCGCACTACCCGCTGATCGCTTCCATTGACGCCGATTCCTTGCTGGAAAAAGACGCACTCATCCGCATCGCCAAGGTGTACATGGAAAATCCCGAGGAAACCGTGGCGATCGGGGGCGACATTCGGATCGCCAATGGCTGCAAGATCGAAAACGGCGTCGTCAAAGACATTCGTTTGCCAGACAAGTTTTTGCCGATGATGCAATCGGTCGAATACTTGAAGGCGTTTCTCGGAGGGCGGATCGGCTGGAGCGCGATCAACGGCTTGATTATCGTCTCGGGTGCGTTCGGCGTGTTCCGCAAAGACTACGTCGTCAAGGTCGGCGGCTATCGCGAGGGGTATCCCGGCGAGGACATGAACATCATTATCAAACTGCACAAATACATGCTGGAAAACAACTTGCCGTACCGGGTGGCGTTTTGCCCGGATGCCGTTTGCTGGACGCAAGCGCCGGACTCGCTGAAGATTCTCGGCAGCCAGCGCCGCAGATGGGGACGCGGCAACCTGAAAAACATGATCGAATACGGCAAGCACATGGTCTTTCGCCCGAAATACAAGCTGTTCGGGATGCTGACTTTGCCCTTCAACATTTTGTTTGAAACGTTGAATCCGTATTTCCGCATCACGGGTCTGCTCGCGCTCATCGGTTATACGATGCTGGACATGACGAACAGCCACGTTCTTTTGATCTACGGTCTGCTCAACGTGCTGTATGGCGTACTGTTGGGGATCGGCTCGATCTTGCTGGAGGAAATCGCGTTTCGGCGATACCCGCGCTTCCGGGACATCGTCAAAATGCTTTTCTATACAATCCTGATGTTTTTTGGCTATCGGCAAATCGGCGTCATCTGGAGATTCCTCGGACATATTGAATATTTGCGCAACAACAACTCGTGGGGAACGATGACCCGGACGAGCTGGCAGTCCAAAAACAACAAAAATATTTCCAGTTTGGAGGCTTGATGATGAGTAATCTCGTACCTGCTTTCTATGAATTGTTAAGCAAGATGGAAGAGAACCGCATGGCGTGCGGGGTTATCCTGGCATCTTGCAAAAACTTTTCCGCAGAGTCGCTGGAATTGGTCAAAAGGGATATGGAAGCGCAACTGGCAGACACCATGACCATGCATTTTGCGCATGACAAAAGCAAAAATATACTCGGCATTTTGCTGGAACAAAAAAAGCTCGCAGACACCCATTTTTACGCGCTGCAAGTCAAAGACTATTTGCTCGGCCGCAAGCTTTTGACAGGCGGGTTGTTGATCGCCAGCTTTCCGGAAAGCTCTCGTTCCTCGGCGCAAATGCTGATGCGAATGATTCAGGAGATGAAGGACGCAAGCGAGCTGGGAAGCATCAAGGTTTACGAACAGCACGCGGCGAACCGCGAGCAGGAGCCGGCAAGCATTTTGCTCGTCAATCAGGATGAGACGGTCAACGAGTTTTTGCGCATCTATCTACAGCGCAAAGGCTACCAGGTAACCGTCGCTCACGATGGGATGGACGGTATGGAAAAATTCCGCGAAGCCGCCTACGACCTGGTGATTACAGACCTGAACCTGCCTGTCGTCAGCGGCTATCAACTGATGGAGAAAATCAGGCATCTCGGCCAGGAAGCGATGAGCAAAATCATGGTGCTGACAGATAAACGCCTGGAGGAAGATGTGCAAAAATCGTTTGCCCTGGGCGCCTCCGATTACATCACGAAGCCATTTTCGCCAGTCGAGCTGGAAGCCAGAGTCAAACGCTTGATTTCATAGAAATTCATAAAGAGAAAGGGAGAGAAACGAGGATGACAAGATACGAGGAACTCCAGCAACTGCTTGGGCAAAAGACAGCGAAAATCGGGGTGATTGGGCTTGGGTATGTCGGGCTGCCGCTCGCGGTAGAGACGGTGAAGAGCGGGTACACCGTCGTCGGGATCGACCTGCACGCCGGAAAGATTGAGAGCTTGAAAAAAGGAGAGTCGTACGTGCAGGACGTCTCCAACGAAACCTTGCAGGAATGCCTGGCGACGGGGCGCTTTTTCCCGACGACGGACTATCGCGCGATCGAGGAACTGGATGCGATCAGCATTTGCGTTCCGACACCGCTCAGCCCGAACCAGGACCCGGACACGTCCTACATCACGAATGTGGTAGAGCAAATCAAGCAATACATGCGCAAAGGACTGCTCATCACACTGGAGAGCACGACCTATCCGGGAACGACCGAAGAGCTGATCGGGCGCGAGCTGGAAAAGCTCGGCTACGTCACAGGCGTCGACTTTTTCCTCTGCTACTCGCCTGAGCGGGTCGATCCGGGCAACCGCAAGTTCAACACGTACAATACGCCGAAAATCATCGGCGGCACGACGGAGCGTTGCATCGAGCTTGGGACACTTCTCTATGGCAACCTGGTCAAAACAGTCGTTCCGGTTTCCTCGCCAAAAGTGGCGGAGATGTCCAAGCTTTTGGAAAATACGTTCCGCAGCGTCAACATCGCGTTCATGAACGAAATGGCGATGATGTGTGACAGAATGGGCATCAACGTTTGGGAGGTAATCAAGGCCGCATCGACCAAGCCGTTCGGGTTCATGCCGTTTTATCCGGGACCCGGGATCGGTGGGCATTGCATACCGCTCGATCCGATGTATTTGTCGTGGAAAGCGAAAGGCTACCGTTTTCATAGCCAGTTCATCGAGATTGCCCAATCTATCAATGACAACATGCCAGATTACGTGCTGAACAAGACAGCACAGGTGCTCAATATTTACGCGAAAGCGATCAACAGCTCGCGCATTCTCATTTTGGGCATGGCCTACAAGCCGGACGTCGACGACTTGCGCGAATCTCCCGGACTGGAAATTTACGAGCTGTTCAAAAAGAGCGGGGCGCAGGTCGACTACTACGACCCGTATGCGCAAAGCTTCGTGAATAAAAAGGGACAGGTCGTGTCCTCGATTGAAAACGACTACGAGTTGTTCAAGACGTACGATTGCATGGTGCTCATCACCAACCACAAGTGCTTCCACTACCAGGAGCTGGCTGACTTGGGCGTCGCGATTATTGATACGCGCAACGCTTTCGACGGCATCACCAACCCGAACGTCTACCGCATCGGCACATCCGTTGCGATCCAGGAAGAAAAGGAAGTCGTGAGCTTGCTCGCCTAACAGGCGGGCGAGCGCCACACACAAACAAGCACGACCGAAGGAGGAAGGACAAACATGTGCGGAATTATGGGATACATCGGGTACAGACAAGCACAACCCATTTTGATTAACGGACTTCGCAAGCTGGAATACAGAGGCTACGACTCGGCTGGCATCGCGGTCTGCGACGGCAAGTCGATCGCCGTACGCAAGGCAAAAGGCAGAATCGACGTCCTCGTGGAGAAGACGGAAAAGTCCGGGCTTTCCGGCTCCATCGGCATCGGCCACACGCGCTGGGCGACGCACGGGCGGCCATCGGATGAGAACTCTCACCCTCACGTGGACCAGACGCAAAAATTTTCCATCGTGCACAACGGCATTATCGAAAACTACCTGGAAATCAAGCAGGAGCTGATCGAGCAAGGCGTCGCGTTCAGCTCGGAGACCGATACGGAGGTGATCGTCCACCTTTTGTCCCGCGAATACGACGGCGACCTGCTCGCTGCGGTGCGCAAGGTGGCAGGCAAAATCCGCGGGGCGTTTGCCCTTGGCGTCATGTCGGAGTATGAGCCGGACAAGCTGATCGCAGTCCGTATGGCAAGTCCGCTGATTATCGGGGTAGGCGAAAACGAGAACTTCATCGGCTCCGATATTCCCGCCATCCTGGAGCATACGCGCGACGTGTACGTTTTGGAAGACGGCGATCTGGCCGTCTTGACCAGAGATTCGGTGCAGGTCATGAGCCTGGCGACAGACGAGCCGATAGAGCGCGATCTCGTCCGGATTGACTGGAACAAGGAGCAAGCGGAAAAAGACGGCTACGCGCATTATATGGAAAAAGAAATCTACGAGCAGCCGCGCGCCTTGCGCAACACGATGACAGGCCGTATCGACGAAGCCGGACAGAAGGTTGTTTTCCCTGATCTGCAACTGCCAGCCGAAACGATTCGCAGCATCGAGAAAATTTACATTGTCGCATGCGGCACAGCTTACCATGCAGGTCTGATCGGCAAGCATGTGATCGAGAGTCTTGCGCGCATCCCGGTCGAGGTCGACGTGGCCTCCGAGTTTCGTTACCGCCGCCCGCTGTTCGGGCCAAACACGTTGACGATTGCTGTCAGCCAGTCCGGTGAGACAGCAGATACGCTGGCGGCGATGCGGGAAGCGAAGCGCAACGGCTCTGTCGTGCTCGCTATTACCAACGTAGTCGGCAGCTCGATTGCCCGCGAGGCAGATGAAGTCATCACGACCAATGCCGGACCGGAGATTGCCGTCGCTTCTACGAAAGCGTACACCTCCCAGCTCATCGCCTTCTATTTGTGGGGAATGTACTTGGCGCAGGAAAAAGCGGCGCTTGCGCCAGCCGAGATCGCTTCGCTGATTCAGAGCTTGCAACAATTGCCTGGACAGGTAGAGGACATTCTCGCGCATGCCCAGCAGCTTCGCCAGTTTGCTGAAGCGATCAAGGACGAGCGCCATCTGTTTTTCATCGGCCGGGGGATTGACCATGCCGTATCCATGGAAGGCTCGCTCAAGCTCAAGGAAATCTCCTATATCCATTCGGAGGCGTATGCCGCAGGGGAGCTGAAGCACGGCACCTTGGCGCTGATCGAGGAAGGCACGCGGGTCGTTGCCCTGTCCACGCAGGACGCTTTGCACGAGAAAATGATTAGCAATATTACCGAAGTGAAGGCGCGCGGTGCCAACGTACTCGGCATCACGCACGAGGATCATGTCGATCTGCATCGCTCGGTGGATGACGTCTGCCTGATTCCGAAGACAGATGCGCTGTTTACCCCGGTGCTCGCTGTCATTCCGCTGCAGCTCATCGCCTACTACACTTCTGTCGTGCTGGGCAACGACGTAGACCGTCCACGCAATTTGGCAAAAAGTGTAACAGTTGAGTAAGCGAATCCGTCTATCGTTATGAACCACCATATGGACTTGCGAGGAGGAACGGGTAAATGAGCACCTCGAAGCGGGAGTTGAACCAGGAGATTTTGCTGGAGATCATGCTCCAGGCCTATCAGCTAGGCGTGCAGAGGAAAGACGTAGATTTGAACATGATGATCCACACGTTGACTGATGAATTGAAGCCGTACTTCGAACAGCAAATCCAGCAAGGCCAGCATGCATCTAATCGGCTGGCCAGAGTGGAGGCGACAGGATGAACATACACGCAGTAGTGCTCGCAGCAGGAAAAGGAACCAGAATGAACTCTGCCTTGTACAAAGTCATGCATCCGCTGTGCGGCAAGCCGATGATCGAGCATGTCGTCGGGGCACTGGAGCCTTTGTCACTACATACCTTGGTTGTCGTTGTCGGTCACGGGGCCGAAGCCGTGAAAAAGCAGCTCGGAAGCCGCGTGCAATACGCGCAGCAGAAGGAGCAGCTCGGCACCGCGCACGCCGTATGGATGAGCAAAGACATCCTCGCCGAGCAAGACGGCGTAACGCTCGTGCTCAATGGCGATACGCCGCTCGTGCAAAGCGAAACGTTGCGGCGTCTGCTCGACTACCATCAGTCGAAGCAGGCGGCAGCGACGGTTTTGACTTCCATCGTGGAAGACCCGACCGGCTACGGAAGAATCATTCGCGACGAGAACGGCGATGTCCGCAAAATCGTCGAGGAAAAGGACGCGACCCTCGGGCAAAAAAAGGTGAACGAAATCAGCACGGGCATCTTTTGCTTCGATAATCGAAAGCTTTTTGCGACCCTCCCGAACGTCTCCAATCAGAACGCGCAGGGCGAGTATTACTTGCCAGACGTCCTGGCGCTTTTGCAGGAGCAGGGGGAACTGGTGGCCGCACACGTTACCGAAGATCCGGAGGAAGGCTCCGGCGTAAACGACCGCGTGCAGCTCGCCCACCTGGAACGGCTCATGCGCAAGCGGATCAACGAGCGCCACATGAAGAGCGGCGTGACCATGATCGACCCGGCCGCTACGTACATCGACTCGGCGGTGACGATCGGGCGCGATACGGTGCTGTACCCCGGAACGTTTTTGCTTGGCGCGACGCAGATCGGGGAAGGCTGCCAGGTTGGGCCGCACGCCCACGTCAAGGATATGGTCGTCGAGGATTACACGCGGGTTCCGCCGTTTTCCTCATTTGACGGGAGCGCGTACACAGACAGGGCGGCAGTTGAGGTGGCAGCGACGACAAACGGGCAGGATCACGGCCTGAATTGATGCGGGCGCTGCGAAAATACGGGCCGCTATGGGCCGGGATGGCGATTTTTGCGGCCGCTTCCATCCTCATGCTCGTGCTCTCCAACCACTCTCGCGCTGCCCTGACGACAGCCACCTGGATTTGGCACGCCAAACAAATCGAGACGCAGACAGACGAAATGATCGCGTTTGCCGAGGAAAACGGCATCAACCTGATCTATCTCCATGTGGAACCGACTACTGTTTCCCCCGAGGCCTATCGGACGTTTATCCGCAAAGCGGTACAGGCCAACATCCAGGTGGAGGCGCTGGGCGGCGATCCCAACTGGGCGCTGACCAAAAACCGCCAAAGCATCGACGAACTGATCTCCTGGGTGAAAGCGTACAACAGGAGCGCCAGGGCGGACGAGCGCTTTAGTGGCATCCACGTCGATATCGAGCCGTACTTGCTGTCCGCCTGGAAGGAGTCGCAGCAGGATGTCGTGCGCCAATGGCTGAAAAATGTCGCGTACCTCGTGGCCGAGACGAAGAAGGACACCGATCTGGCGGTGGGCGCAGACCTGCCGTTCTGGATCGACTCCGTTTCCGTCCCGGGAAGCTCGGAAAAAGTCAGCAACTGGATGGTGCAGCGCCTCGACAGCATCACGCTGATGGCGTACCGCAACCGCGCCCAGGGAGACAACGGCATTGTCGAGATTGTGAAAAAGATCGTAGCCGACGCCAACTCGCAGAAAAAAGGCTCGGTGATCGTCGGGGTCAACATTATGGAATCGGCGGAAGGCTCGCATGTGAGCTTCTACGACGACGGTCCGGCGGAGATGAAAAGCCAACTGGCGATTTTGCAGCAGGAGCTGTCCGGCAATCCGGCGTTCGCAGGTAGCGCCATTCACGACTACGAAAGCTGGAAACGAAGCATAGAAGCCAATGAGAGGAGTAGCTAGCACAGATGAAAGCCGCGCCTATCTACCTTAGTGTTCTCTGCCTGACGCTCGGCTTTCTGTTCGGCTTTTCCCCGGCGGAAAAAAAGAGTAAAGCCACGTGGATTTGGCAATCCGAAATCATCGGAGACGAAAAACGGGAAATTCTGGAATTTTGCAAAAACAACGAGATCAACCTGATTTACTTGCGGATCGAAATGAACAAGCCGTTTGACTACTACCGCGCCTTTATCCGCGAAGCGAATGCGATGGGCGTGGAGGTGCACGCCGTGGCCGGACACCCTGCCTGGGCGCTTAAAAGCAACGAAAAGCGGATGATGAATATCGTCAAATGGGTGAAAAACTACAACCACGAAGCGGCGGAAGACGAGCGCATCCGCGGCATTCAACTGGACATCGAGCCGTACTTGCTGCCGTTCTGGGAGACGGATCGCGAGCGGATCATCCGGGAGTGGCAAGCCAATGTGCAGGCGTTTACGAGCGAAGTGAAAAAACAGCCCGAGCTTGTGGCAAGCGTGGCGCTCGCCTTTTGGCTCGACGATATTCCCGTTCCGGGCGAGCAGTCTGTATCGGTGTCGCAATGGATGATCGAGCAGTTTGACACGGTGTGCATCATGGCCTACCGCGATACGCTGTCCGGGAAAAACGGCATTCTGGCACTGGTGGAGGATGAGCTGAAAGAAGCGGACAAGCTGGGCACGCGGGTGATGATTGCCGTCAACATGAAAAAGCTCGGCGACGACCACGCTTCTTTTGCCGAGGAAGGCGTAGAGGAGATGAATCGACAGCTCGCGCTTTTGCCCGAAAAATTGGGCGACCATCCGTCCTACTCCGGTATCGCGATCCACGACTACCGCTATTGGAAGGAGGCTCTCCCGGTGGCTCCGGTCACAAAAGAGCGCTACAAAGGCACCTATATTTGGCGCGCTGAGCTGATCGGCACTGAAAAAGAGGAAATCCTCGCCTTTGCCGAACAAAACGGCGTCAATCTGCTCTACGTTCGCCTGGATTTGGAGCAACCCCACTCCTACTACCGCGATTTCGTGCGGGAGGCCCGAGCGGCAGGCATCGAGGTGCACGCCATGGGCGGCCATCCGGTCTGGGCACTGGCAGAGAGCAGAGGGAAAATCATGAAGCTCGTCAACTGGGTGAAAGCGTACAACCAGTCGGTACAGTCAGGTGAGCAATTTCAGGGCATCCATCTCGATATCGAGCCGTATGTGATGCCTGTCTGGCGAGAGGATAAAGACAACGTATTGCGCCAGTGGATGGCAAACATTCAGGCGTTTGTCGCGGAGACGAAGCAGGACGGCCAACTGGAAGCGAGCGTCGATCTTGCCGCCTGGCTGGACAATACGTCTGTGCCGGGACAGCCGGACACGCCGTTTTCCCATTGGATGATCGAGCAGTTGGACCATACGACTTTAATGGCTTTTCGCGATCGGGCGGATCGCATCGTCGGCTTGGTAGAAAATCAGGTGAAATACGCGCAGAGCATCGGAAAAAAGATCGTCGTCGCAGTCGAGACAAAGGAGAGTCACGAAGGGAACGGCATTTCGTTCTACGAGGAAGGAATGAGCGAGATGCATCGGCAGTTGGAACAGGTGACAAAAGCGCTGGATCCGTACTCTTCGTTCATGGGGCATGCCATTCACGCCTACGATTACTGGAAAAACGGCAAGGAATAAGGGACGGCAGCCTGAAAGCAAGGAAGCACACCGCCGGAACGCGAATGTTGTACAATAGGAAGACGAAGGTCGTTTGAAAAGAGGGAACGATACATGCGTGATGTGCCCAACAGACACAGAGGTCTTCCGTCTCGGACACCCGAGATGCTGTACAATGTGGTCCGCAAGTTTTACCGCGGTGCTGTCAGTCACTACGACTTAATCCAGGAAAAAAAGCGGGAGGCGCACGCCTGCTGGGAGCAGATGCAGACGAGCGGGGATGACCGTCCGCTGCGAGCGGCGCTGACTACGTTGTTTTTGGAGTTTCATTTTTACGTGACGTGCTGGCTGCAGATCGAGCTGGCTCTCTATCGGCTGGCCCGGCAGGATGAGCGGCTGGCGCTCGTGATGGAAAAGTTCCGGGCCGCGCTGGAACGGCATGTAGCCGTGCGCGAACAGTTAGAGCAGACCGAGGCGTGTGTAGCTGCCCAGTTCACCGCTCTTGGCTCCGGCTGGTCTTGCCCGGGGATCGAACAGGATGCCTACCTATTCGACGGTTTCACGTTTACCGTGGACGAGTCGAGCTTGGTCGAGTTGCATGCCTTGTACGCCGCGATAGAGGAACAGCGCAGGCTGTCCCCAAATGAAAAAGCGTGACCGTCCGCAGATGGTCACGCTTTTTTTGGTGCTGAAGCCAAGCCAGAAGGCATGGCAAAGCCTTTGCCCGGCGACTTTTTAGAAGCTGCCTGGGAAGATGGAGCCAGTGTGTGGAGCTGCCTGGCCTGGCGTGTTCAGTTGGCGTACTTCCTGAACGTTAGTGCCAGCAAAGCCGGGAGAAAAGATCGAGTGCGCTCCCGAGCCGAGCGGTTGCTGGTATTGCTGAGCTTGCTGTTGTTGCTGCTGGCCGTACTGAGCTTGCATGCCGAAGCCGCCTTGCGGAAGCGAAGCAGCATAGCCGCCGCCATGGTTTTGCTGGCGCACTTCCTGGACGTTTGTATGGGCAAAGCCAGGGGAGAAGATGCTGCCAGTCAGCGCTGGAGGATAAGCGACTTGAGCGGTGTACGGCTGCTGTTGGCCTGCAAACCCTTGATAGCCTGTGTAGCCTTGTTGGTTTTGCTGACGCACTTCCTGAGCGTTCGTGCCAGCGAAGCCAGGCGAGAAGATCGAGCCTGCTCCGGATCCGTAGCCTTGGTTGTAGGAAGGCTGCGTCTGCGCGTAGTTGCCGGATTGATGCATGATGGCGTTGAATGCCTGGTTTGGCACATACGCTTGCTGTTGTTGCTGTTGGCCATACGCTTGTTGCTGGCCATAGCCTTGCTGCTGCGGAGCCTGGTAGCTGTGGTTTTGCTGACGTACTTCCTGAGCGTTCGTACCCGCAAATCCTGGCGAGAAGATCGATTGAGCACCGCTCGCTCCGCCACCAGAAGCCATGCCGTATGTAGGAGTCCCGATAGATTGGGCATGTCCGCCATGGTTCCAGTGTTGAACTTCCTGGACGTTTGTTCCGGCGAAGCCTGGCTGGAACATAGCTCCGGATGGGCTCATCGCTCCGAGGAACTGTTGTTGCTGTTGAGATTGCATTTGGTTGTTATTGTTGTTGTTTGTGTAGGTCATGGGAAAGACCACCTCCTGCAGAGTATTTTTACCAAGGAAGGTTTCCTCATGCACGAACGGATGAAGCAAAAGAATTCGCATTAGTGAAGAAATCGACGAGCGCATGGCAAAAAACATGCCGGACATCATCCGGCATGTTCCTGCAAATCGGTGGGATTCCAGTGGCCAAAAGCGAACCAGAGCGTAGGCTTTCCCGTTGGCCCGATGCTCGCTTTGACAGGCTCGAAGCCCATGGTGCGAAAAAGGGTAAGACTTGCCTCATTATCGAGAGCTACGCGCACGTACAGTTTGGGCAAGCGCTGACAGATGAGCGTCGTCAGCGCTTTGCCGATTCCCCGATTGCGGTAGCGCTTATCTACAACCAGGAAGGATTGACCCAGTCCACAGCGGGAAACGGCGAACAAGCCAACGACGCGTTTCCCGTTCATGGCAAGAGCGACACTGGAATCCTTTTTGGAAAGCAGCTTGGGGGTCAGGCGCGAGAGCCAGTCGATTGCGTGCTTGGTGATGCGCCGATCCCCTTCCTGACGGGCAAATCTCACCAGAGTCGCCTGAGATTCAGCCAGTGCTTGCGGAGGTAAGATCACGTATTTCAACGATTTTTTCATGGCGATTACCCTGCTGCGGCTTCACGCCCGCTTTGCAGTCTGGATACGTACTGGGCGTAGTGGATGAGATTGGACAGCGACAAGCGCCTGATCGAAGGCTCATCGAACTTCTCCGGCTTGGCGTTCGCTTCAAAAAACCAGAGGCTGCCGTCTTCTGTCAGGCCGAGGTCCATCGACATTTCAGCCAGGTCTTTGATCTCCTCGTTCAGCGTGCTTGCGATCGTAAGCGCTGTCTGGTGAATCTTTTCTTCCATCTTTTCCGGATCAGCCTTGAACAAAGTCTGGAGGACGGAAGACAAGGAGTGGATGGAGCCGCCGCGCGGGACGTGCGTAGTGATGCTTTGCGAGCCGGAGCGTCTGATTCCGACGCCGGTTACGCCCCATTCGCCATGGCCGTTTTTTTGCACGAGTACCCGCACGTCAAAAGGCTTGCCGTTGAAGCGTGCCCTGCGGATGCCTTGCTGCATGATGTACCGCTGCTGCCGGACGTGGCTATTTACGTGCTTCCACAAATCTTCCAGATTGGAAAAGCGGCGCGTGACGGCCCGTTGTTCCTTGAGCCGCTGAAGCCGCCAGCCGTCGTTTTTGTATTCGACCCGCATGATCCCTTCCCCGGCCTTGCCGCGCACCGGCTTGAGGTAGACGAAGCGATGCTCGGTGCAAAAGCCTTTGAAGCGGGCGAGCGTATCGAGCTTTTTCGTCTCCGGGAGAAACGCATGCACCTCGGGGTACTTTTTTAGCATGGAGAAAAGCTCTTGCTTGTCGAAAAAACAGCGATTGAACAAGGTGACGTTCGGCATCTCGTGGATGCGGGCCAAAGCTTTTTTGACTTCGGGACGCTGCTCTGCCTTTCGGGTAGGGATGCGGTTATAGACGACGTGCGGGAAGGGGAGAACGACTTCCTGCCACAGATTTTGCTTGTGATTGTACAAATAGCCGCGTACCTTCTTTTTCTCCCAGTTGATGCCTTGCGGAGTGAAGACGTACACGAGCGCCCCCCAACGCTTGCCAGATTGCGAGATGTCCTTGAAGTTTTCGCGATTACCCAAAAACGCTGCGCCCTCGCCAACAGTCAGAATGCCAATCAGAGGGCCAAGCTTTAGCGAGTCGTTCATCATTTTCCAGTTGATCCGCGTTCGAAACCGCCCTGGCTGCATCGCGGGCAAGCCCGTGTACACCCTTTTGTTGTGCGAAAACGGACCGAGGCTTGCGAACAGTTTCTTTTGCGACCGCTTGCCTAGAGCTTGCCGTGGTAGCTGGATGAACCATTTGCCGCTGGGGAGGATGGTCAGCCACCCGGAGCGCTGCTGAAGCATGGGTGTTCCTCCTTCCTGAAAAACGGTGCTGTTTGTCTATCGCCTAGAAATTGGCCAAATAACAACTGTAGTCGACGAGCAGCTTGCGGGACTCCTGATCGGCTTGCTTGAGCCGGGCGTGCTTGAAGATGGAGCGGCCGGGCTTGGAGTTTGCCTCGAACATCCAGACATGGCCGTGGATGTCGATGCCCATATCCAGTCCCAATTCGCCAAGGTCGATGCCTTTTGCCTGCTCGATCGCCGTGGCAAGGCGGATGGAAGCCTCGCTGATTCGCTCGGACATCAGCGCTTTTTGCTTTCCGTACAGATGGTGGAGCAGTTCGTCTCCGGGAATGACGGTACCGCCCGTGCGCACGTGCGTCGTCACGCTGCCGGAGCCGGCTACCTTGGCAGCCGTGCAGGAAACTACCCATTCGTTTTGCTGGTTTTTGTGCAGATGAACGCGGAAGTCAAACGGGCGTCCGTGGAAGGTTTTGAGCGGGATGCCTTGCTGCGCCAGGTAGCTGCCGACTCTCCGGCTGCGGAACACGTGCTGGTACAGGCTGGACAGCTTGGAAAACTGCCGCTTTACATTGCCGCTGCCGTTGTGATACGAGGCTGTGTAGCCGCCGCCCGACTGTCTGACGACTTTCACGATGCCGTAGCCGAGGCTGCCGTTTTTCGGCTTCAAATACACGATCGTGTATTTTTTCAGCAAATTCCGCACAGTCGCAAGCGAGGGGGACGTGTACGTTTCCGGGATGTGCTCGTTGACTTCCGGATTCGGGTAGAGAATCTGGTGGACTCCCCACTTGTTGAAAAAGCCTTGGTTGAACATCGGCATGTTCGGATAGCTGGCGAGCTTGTATTTGAACTCCCGCACAGCTTCGTGCTTTTCCGCCGAGCGGGAAGGAATCCGGTCGTAGACGACGTCCGGCATGGCGGTGACGATTTTTTTCCAGTAGTACCCGCCGGTCTTGCCCTTGCGCAAAAACCAGGCGTTGACCGTATTGGTACTCCAGTCCACGTCGTGCGGGGAGAAAATATAGTAAAAGACGCCTTTGCCTTCCTGGGCCTGCAGCAGCTTGTAGAAAAAAGAAGTGCGCTGGCCAATCGGCTGCCGCGGGTCCCTGCGAATGCCTGTCGTGACGATGCCGATCGCCGGACCGATTCGAAGCGTCGAATCCTCCAGCTTGAGCTGGATCAAACCGCCGTGCGGGATGCCCAGCTCGGACTGGAGCAGCGTGGTCACTTTGATGACATTGGAATCAGGATTTCGCTTGTCTTGCAGTACGGTTGCGACGACTTCCTTTTTGCCCAGCATGACCGTAATTTTTTGGCGATGGCGTAGCTGTAGCTTGGAGAAGAGATTAGTCGGCAGGATGATCCCGCTGACACGGGGATTGGAAAGGAAGCGAAGCCGCATTCTGAACGTTTCCATGCTTAGTAACCTCCTACGCGCTCTTTCATGAGATAGTGGGCGTATCGAACGGGCTGGGTAATGGAGTGGCGTTTGGCGACCGGGTCGTCAATCAAGCGAAACACAGTCCGTCCTGGCCTGCTGTTGACCTCGATGACCCAGACATTTCCGGCCGTGTCGATGCCGACATCAATCCCCAACTCGACAAGCCTGCCGTGGCAATCCTCCAAAAAGCGCGGCAATTCCTGTGCGAGCTGGTTGATCGTCTGATCGATCCGCGAGTGGACGGCAGGCTTGAAATGCCGGGCTAGAAACGCGGAGAGCGGCTCTGCCTTGCCTCCTCCATGCAGGTTGGAGGTAATGCTTCGCTTGTCGCCAAGGCGAACAGCTTTTCCTGTCGTCTCCCATTCACCCTGCCCGTTTTTTTGTACGAGCACCCTGACGTCAAAAGGGGTGCCATCCGGGGTATGCAGCTTGAGATAGGGCTGTACAAGGAATTTGCGCCCGGAGGTAAACGAGGCGACAAAAGTCTTCAGCCCGGCGGTGTCCCGGATCTGCCTGCGAAACGGCCGATTTTCCCGGTTCCGTCCGGTCGCCTCGTAGCCGCTCTTTGTCTCCTTGATGCGAACGACCCCGATTCCATGCGTTCCCGCCATGGGCTTGATGACGACAGCTCCGTGCTTTTGCAGCATGTCTTGCACGGTGGCGAACGACAAAATTTCGGTCGGCGGCAAATAAGAAGACAGCAGCGGCGACTTGGACAGCATTTGGTGAACCTGCCACTTCCCGGACAGACCACGCCCCAAAAATGTAATGTTGCGATCGTTTTGCAACTTTTCCACAAATGGTTTATAGTGGCGGTAAGCTGGGCCTACGAAACACCGATCGTAGATCAAGGCCGGGAGCGGGAAAACATTTGCTTGCCACGATCCGTTGCGGTATTCGAAGCCTTTTACCGTTCGCGAGGAAAAGTTAACCTGACGCGGCGAGAACACAAAGACGCGAATGCCGTGCTTGCGTCCGTACAGCGTCAGCTTTTTGTAATACCCTTTGTCTACAAAGTGGGAGCCTTGGCAGCGGGTCATGATGCCAAGACTTCTCGCGTCTGCTCTCATGTGGGTCACCTTCGCCTGTTTTTCTTGCCTTTGGATTTGCCTGTTGTCGCCCTTGGTTTCGGTTTGGCTGTCCGGGGAAAACCACTGATGTAGGATGAGTATTCCAGCATGCGTACGACGGAAGGACGGGCGCGTCGGGGCGGCTCCTCCACGCCTTCAGGCAAAGGAATGGTATTGGCGGTTTTGGAAGGCTTGCTGTTCACCTCCAAAAGCCACACCTGTCCACGGACATCCACGCCGAGATCGACGCCGAATTCTGCGTAATGGCCGGGCAGTGCTTCTTCAAGCAGGACGGACAGCTTGAGGGCCACTTCTTTTAGCGTGGCTGGAGACGGGCGAACGGAGCTGGCCCATGGTCCACATACACGCAGTGCCTGAAGGGGCGTCATCATCTGGCCGCCTCTGGATATATTGGAAACGATGCGATTCAATCCCAAACGGGCAACCATAGATGTGACGGCCCATTCGCCTGCGCGATTTTTTTGCACCAGCACGCGAAAATCAGTCGGCCGACCGTGCATGCCGATCAACGGTAAACCTTGCTGCAGCAAATAAGGTTTGCCTTTTGTCTGTTTGTGCAAGTACTGGTGCAAGCCGGTTATGCTGGAGAACGTTTTGCCAAACCCGCCTGGGCGGGCGAGCTGATACCCCTCCTGCGTTCGGCGCAGCCGGATAATCCCTCGTCCCATGCTTCCATTTTCCGGTTTTGCATAAACAGTGCGATACGTAGACAGCATCATCCGCAAATCTCCCAGGCTCTGAAAGCGAACCATGGCAGGAAGATGCTCGGCGGCGCTTTCCTGATTTTGCAGAGCGGAGTGCACGTGCCACTTGTTCAAGAAACGCTCGTTGAAGAAGGGGATGTTGGCTTCCTTGCAGCGCTGCAGCCAATTCGCCATCTGCTCGCTGCGCTCCCTTTGGCGGGAGACGAGGCGGTTATAGATACATTGGGGCAGCGGCAGCACTTTTTGGCGCCATACTCCTCCTCTCCGAACAAGGCCGCGCACGATGCCGGCATCCCAATTGACATCCTGAAGTCGGAATGCGCAGATGATTCCTCCACGCTTGCGGCAAATATCGGCTAGCTCGTTGAAAAAAGTTGACAACGGTCCAAACGGGGATTGCGTAAATTGGGCATTGTAAGAGGATACGAGAATCCCTACATACGGCCCGAAAACAAGCGTTTGTTGGTCCGCGTCGTAGCGCAGCAGCAGAGGAACGCCTGTAGGGAGGCGAAGCGACCCAGCCACGGCGGGCCGGATGAGTGTTTGGCCGCTGCGATCTATGCCGCTGATGCGGGCGCGAACCGTTTTGCTTCCGAATTGGACAGTAGCGGTGGGCGAAGAAAGATTCCATTTGCGCATTTGCGCCTGGGGCAGGTAAAGGTCTACTTCCGTCTTTGGCTCGTATCCGACGACGATGGTTGGAACGTAAGACATGGCTATCCCCTTCCCATCAGGCATAAAGTTAGTCTATGGTATGAGTAGCCAAATCGTTTGGTGCCATGCAGAGAAGAAAGGTTGTTAGGAATTATGAACTTATGGATAGTATTAGTGAATATTGGCGTCGGTTCTGTCATTGGCGGCGTCACGAACGAACTGGCCATCCGCATGCTTTTCCGGCCGCTCAAGCCTTGGTATATCGGCAATTGGAAGGTGCCGTTTACCCCGGGACTGATCCCGAGAAGGCGGGATGACATCGCAATACAAATGGGCAGGTTGGTGGAAGAGCATTTGCTCACGACAGAAGGCGTCAGGCGGGCGCTTGCCCAGGGCGGTCTGGAAAACACGCTGGCAAGCTGGATGAACAATCTGGCGATGCACTGGATGGCGGACGAGCGTACGTTGCGTCAGGCTTTGCTTGCCGCTGTTCCCGATTTGTTCACAGAGGATGGAGGCTGGAAGGAAGGCGTGCGCGCTCCTGTGCAGGAGAAGTGGGACGCTTTTGTCCAACATCTGCTCAGTCAATATGAAGAAACAAAGCTGCGCGAGCTGATCCCGCACGCGGGGCAAGAGCGCCTGGACGCCACGTTCGCGACGGTCAGCCAACTGCTGATGGACCGTTTGCGCGGCTATCTGCACTCGCCGGAAGGACAGCAAACGTTGCAGAGCATGGTCAAAAGCATGCTCGGCGGCGGCGGAGGGATGTTTGGCGGGTTGGTCGGCATGTTTCTTACCGACGACAAAATCATCGGCAAAATTCTCCCGGCTCTCGACGACCTTTTGCAAAGCCCGGAGCTGGCCGGACGCCTGCAGCAGTTTTTGCGCAAGGAAGCGGACAAGCTGCTGGACAAAAATGTCGGCGAGCTGGTGGAGTGGCTTGGTCGCGAGCAGATCGACGACTGGTCGCGGGCGCTTTTCGCCAAAATCGAGGAGCAGAGCCTGCGACTGGTCGATGAGCCGCTGTCGCGCCTGACCGCGCCCATTCAGGAGACAGTTCAGACGAACCTCGTCCCGCGGCTGGCAAAATGGATGGTAGAGTCGCTGCAGCAAAACGTGGAACGCATTTTTTCGCGGCTGGCGATTCGCGATATTGTGACAAGGCAGGTAGAGGGCTTCCCGATTGAAAGAATCGAAGAGATGGTCGTCGGCATCTCGGGAAAAGAGTTTCGCATGATTACGGTGCTCGGCTTTATTCTCGGCGGGATCATTGGTCTGGTCCAAGGGCTTTTGGCAAGCTGGTTAGGGTAGGAAAACTGAAAAGAAACTGTAACCGCCTTGTAATAATCCTGTAATATTCCTTGGGTAAGATAAAAGCACGATGAAAACCCCCTTAATGATATACTTTCTGATCGGTAGCTTGAAAAAGCTACCCTTTTTTTTTGCCGCGCCTTCGGGTATATTGTTCGAAGGAGCGCGCGTACATTGGAACGGGTGGGAGACCAGGAAGGGGGAGTAGCAATATGGCAACGAAGCATGAACAAATCTTGCAGCATATTGATCGCCTTCCGATCGGTTCGAAGATTTCCGTGCGGCAGATCGCCAAAGACCTGGATGTGAGTGAGGGTACGGCCTACCGCGCTATCAAGGAAGCGGAAACACAAGGATACGTAAGCACCATTGAACGTGTCGGCACAGTGAGAATCGAGAAGAAGCAAAAGGAAAACATAGAGCGATTGACTTTTGCCGAGGTGGTCAACATCGTCGACGGCCATGTGCTGGGCGGACGGGAAGGGCTGCATAAGACATTGAACAAATTCGTGATCGGCGCGATGCAGTTGGAAGCGATGATGCGCTACATCGACGCGGGCAGCTTGCTGATTGTCGGGAACCGCTATCAGGCGCACAAGATCGCTTTGCAGCAAGGCGCAGCCGTACTGATAACAGGCGGCTTCGATACGAGCGAGGAAATCAAGCAACTGGCGGATCGGCTGGCTCTGCCGATCATTTCGTCCAGCTATGATTCGTTTACGGTCGCGTCGATGATTAACCGGGCGATTTACGACCGTTTGATTAAAAAGGAAATCGTGATGGTGGAGGACGTGCTGAAGCCGCTTGCGGAGACGCCGGTACTGCTGCCGAGCGATACGGTCGCCAAATGGCATCAGTACACGGAGTTGTATCAGGATACGCGCTTTCCGGTTGTCGACGAGCAGATGCGTCTGATCGGGATTGTGACTTCGAAGGATATTATCGGCCACGAAGAGACGGCGACGATCGACAAGGTGATGACGAAAAATCCGATCACGACTTCGCCGCGCGTGTCTGTGGCGTCTTCGGCGCACATGATGGTGTGGGAAGGGATCGAGCTGTTGCCGGTCGTGGACAATTATCGCAAGCTGGTGGGCGTGCTGAGCCGCAACGATGTGTTGAAAGCGCTCCAGTTCACGGCGAAGCAGCCACAGATGAGCGAAACGTTTCCGAACCTGATTATGTCTCATTTCCGCGAGGAGCGTCAGGCTGACGAGCTGGTCTATCTGGGCGACGTCACTCCGCAGATGACGAATCATCTGGGGACGATTGCGAGCGGAATCATGACGACGGTGATGGTGGAAGCGGCTTGTAATCTCTTGCGTCAGCATCGCCGGGGCGACATGGTGCCGGAAAACATCACGGTGTACTTTTTGAAGCCGGTACAGATGGAGAGCCACATCCAGGTGCAGCCGCGGCTTTTGGATATCAGTCGGCGCTTCGGGAAGGTGGAGGTTTCGGTCTACCACGGCGAGCAGCTCGTCGGGCAGGCGATGATTACGGCGCAGATTATTGATCGGTGAGGTGTGTAGTGTTTTTGGGCAGTCTCTTTTTAGAGGGGCTGTCCTTTTTTGATGTTTTTTAAGCGGGGCTGTTGCGGAGAGAAGAATATTTCCGGACTAAGCTCCGGTCTTCACCCACTGAACACAAGCTATCGCTCGCGTTCAGCGGGGCCCGGTCTACGTCCTGCAGGGAAGCGGGGACTGTCCGCTCCGCAGGGATTCGCGGGGAAACGCAAAAGTGGTAGCCGCTTCGTAGTCTAGTCAGGGTTGCGTTTCTGTTGCCCGCGAATCCCTGCTCCGCTGAGTAGGACTTCGCGAGTCGCGGCGTCCGGAAATATTCTTCTCTGCGTGGCTGGGGTTAAAAGATAAAAGGATTGGAGAGGTTTCACTGATGTTTCCTCGTGAGAAATGGCAGGGATGCTTACTGAGTGAAGACCAACCAGCTATTCATTACAGCTATCGTTCGCGTTTAGCAAGTCCCAGACTTCATCTGAAACAGAGCCTCTAACGTGATTAGCAATCTCGTAAGGATACGTTACAAGTAAAATTTAGACTTTCCAGCAGATACATTTAGTTTTAGATACTACTTTACATTTTCCATCAGCCATACGGCCAGGTAGAGAGCTTTTGGCCGTTAAAAGCCCTGTCCCAGCCAACAGCTTCTTTTTTCCCCGACCATTGCTGCCGAACTGAACCGAGCACTTTTCCCGTCCTTTAAAAAGCCGCTCTGAAGCCAACCGCCCCTGAGAGGAAAAAGAAGAAACAAACGAAGGATCTTTGGGACCCCATCCGAGGCGCAATGGAAAAAGGGAAACACGCTTTTAAGCGTCCACTCTGAACAAGCATCCTGAGAAGACCACTTTGGACGCGGTTTCCCTTTTGGAATGGAGCCGGGCAGTGAATCATCCGAGCAGGGGTCCCAAGAATCCTGAGTGGTTTCTTCTTTTTCCTCCGCCACTGCAGCCCGATAGAGCGCTTTTCCCCTTGAAAAAGCCCCGCCCATCCCACCAGCCCCTGAGAACCCAAAGAAACCCCACACATTGACAAAAACCAACAAGTTACACTATCATCTAATTAGAAATTTATCTAATCACATACGCTCACCTCCCCAAAAAAGAAAGGAGCATCCCTGTGCAACTGGATAAACTCGTCACCTTTTACAAAGCCTTGGGCGATCCGACGCGGGTGCGTATCCTCGCGATTTTGGCAAACGGCCCCTTGCACGGGCAGGCGCTGGCTGGGAAGCTCGGCGTGACGCCGCCGACGATTACGCACCATATGGCGAAGCTGCGGGAGGCGGGGATCGTCTACGAGCGGCGAGACAAAAATACGATCTACTTTTACTTGCACGAAGCCAACATGAAGCGGCAGACCCAAGCTATATTGAACGTGCTCGAACGGGCGAAGGACTTTAGCGAAGAAGGGCTGTTTGCGCAAGCGGAGGAAAACCACGATCAGAGGAGGGCCCAGATGGCAGCGGAACACATGCACGTAATCAAAAGCTTCCTGACTCCAGACGGCAAGCTGAAGCAAATCCCGTCCCAGCGCAAGAAAAAGCTGATCGTGTTCGAACACATGGTCCGGGGGCTGGAGCACGGCCGGAAATACAAGGAGCAGGAGATCAACGACTACATCCGCCAGTTCCACGAAGATTACGCGACGATTCGCCGGGAATTTGTCATGAACCACTACATGTATCGGGAAGACGGCATCTACGAGCTGAACCCCGAGGAAATGTGGGCCAAAGCAGAGGATTTGCGTTAACTGGAAACAATCGCCATGCAAAAAGGGCATAAAAAAGGACAACCGTCGGCACTTCGCTCAGGTTGTCTGAAACAATAGAATGTCACACAAACTGATTATAACGAGAACAGATTGTGCTTAGCCATGGCAAACCATTGGCAATTCAGGAAAACTATTTCCAGCAGGCTAAAAGAGAAGCATCGCAATAACCGCTACGCCTCTCTTTTAGCCTGCTTTTTCTTTTCCCGCAAAAGAAAAAACTCCCGGGCAAAAGCCCCGAGCGCCATCGACAACGCGACGACGACTACGAGATGCAGGGCGCGGACAAACGTGTGCGGCGTGAGCAGCAGCACGACGATGCTGGAAATAAGCATCAGCCCGAGCAATGTAGAGCAGATGGCGAGCTGCTTGCCCGTTGTCCATGTCTTCACAAATCCACCTCCTGTCAAAGAAAAAAGCATGCCGAACAATCTGTTTGTTCCCATGCTTTTTAGCTCTCAGATGCCTTTTTTCAATTCTGCCCGCCAGGCGCTGCGATAGTGCAAAAAGTTGCGGGTTCCCAAATACAGGTTCATCACGCCGACGAGCAGCATGACGATCGCGACCACGATGCGGATCGTATCGAGCGTATCAAACGTAAACTGGTTGAGGCCGAACAAAGAGACGAGAATGCCAAGTGCAATATTCATTTTGCCAAGCGTCATCCGGGACTCCAGCGGATGGATGCCGCGTCTGCGCGCGTGGATGCTGAAATAGACGCTGGCCACGAGTGAAGCGAGAACGCCGGTCAAATAAAAGGCCGACCACATAGATGGCTTCATCCTTTCGAACAAATCTGGTATTATCCTACCAAATCAAAGCAAGAAAGGTCAAATTCCAAAAAGAACATTTGTTCTTGTTTCCCCGCATTCCCCTTACTTTCGGTATAATGATAGAGAAAGCGACGAAAACGAATCGACTCGGAAAACAGGAGAGGAAGGAAGCAGATGACCTCCTTTGTCCATTTGCACGTTCATACAGAGTACAGCCTGCTGGACGGAGCGGCGAGGATCGAGGCGCTGGTGGCGCGTGCGCAGGAGCTGGGCATGCGCGCGCTGGCGATTACCGATCACGCCAACCTGTACGGGGCTGTCCCTTTTTATAAAGCTTGCCGGGAAGCGCAGATCAAGCCGATCATCGGGATGGAGCTGTACGTGATCGAAGGCAACTTGCAGGATCGCGTGCGCAATGCGCCTGCCCCGCACCATTTGATCGTACTGGCCGAAAACGAAACGGGCTACCGCAACCTGCTCAAGCTGGCGACAGTCGCCAATACGGAAGGAAACTACATCATCCCGCGCGTGAACAAAGAAGTGCTCGCCCGTCACGCCGCAGGGCTGATAGCGCTCAGCGGCTGCCAGCACGGCGAAGTCGCGCAGCTTTTGCTCGCAGGCGAAGCGCAGGCGGCGCTGGAAGCGGCCTTGTGGCATCGGCGCGTGTTCGGCGAAGCGAATTACTTTTTGGAGCTGGCGGACCACGGCCTGGAGAGCGAGCGCAGGCTCAATGCTCGCCTGGTCAAGCTGAGTCAGGAGACGGGCATTCCGCTGGTCGCCACGAACAACGTACACTACGTCATGCAAAACGAGCATCGCCTGCACGATATCCTGCTCGCGATCAAGGAAGGCAAAACGATCGAGGAGGAAAACCGTTTTCGCTACGAAACGGACCAATACTACTTGAAAAGCGGAGAGGAGATGGCAGCGGCCTTTTCCTACGCGCCCGAGGCGCTGGCGAATACGGCCATGATCGCAGACAGATGCAGCGTAGAGCTGTCGTTTGGCGCGCACATTTTGCCGGAATTTCCCTTGCCTGCGGGACAAGATTCGGCACAATATTTGCGTTCGCTCTGCGAGCAAGGCTGCCGGGAACGCTACGGGGAAATGACGCCGCAAATCCGGGAGCGGCTCGATCACGAACTGTCGATCATTACCGGAACGGGCTTTACCGACTACTTCCTGATCGTGTGGGACTTCATGCGCTACGCCCACCAGCACGGCATTCCGACCGGGCCGGGCCGGGGCTCTGCCGCGGGCAGCCTTGTCGCCTATGCGCTGAAAATTACAAACGTCGATCCGCTCCGCTTCAACCTGCTCTTTGAGCGGTTTCTCAATCCCGAGCGGGTGACGATGCCGGATATTGATATCGACTTTTCCGTGGAGCGGCGCGACGAAGTGATCCACTACGTGGCGAAAAAGTACGGTCACGACCGCGTCGCCCAGATCATTACGTTCGGGACGATGGCGGCTCGCGCTGCGGTGCGCGACGTCGGCCGGGCGCTCGGGCTGTCGCTTGGGCTTATCGACCGCGTGGCCAAAATGATTCCGCAATCGCCGGGGATGACGATTGACCGCGCGATAGAGCTCAACCCGGATATCGGCAAGCTGTGTGCCGAAAACAAGCAGGCCGCCTTGCTGATCGCGACAGCAAAAGGCGTGGAAGGGCTGCCGCGCCACGCTTCCACCCATGCGGCGGGCGTCGTCATTTCGCGCGAGCCGCTGACCAGCTACGTGCCGCTGCAAACCGGCAACGAAGGGCTGGCGCTCACCCAGTATCCGATGGAGATTTTGGAGGAAGTGGGCCTGTTGAAAATGGATTTTCTCGGGCTGCGCAACCTGACGATCATTCAGGAGACACTCCGCCACCTCGCCGAGCAAGGGATTGAGCTTGACCTGGAAAAAATTCCGACAGACGATCCGAAAACGTTCCGCATGCTGTCGCGCGGCGAGACGACAGGCGTGTTTCAGTTGGAGTCGGGCGGGATGCGCCATGTGCTTCGCGACCTGAAGCCGACCAGCTTGGGTGACATCATCGCTGTACTCGCCCTGTACCGTCCGGGACCGATGGAGATTATTCCCCAGTACATTGCCGCCAAGCACGGCCAGAGCAAAGTCCAGTACGCTCATCCGATTCTCGAGCCGATTTTGCGCGAAACGCACGGCTTTATGATCTACCAGGAGCAGATCATGCAGATTTCGTCTACGCTCGCTGGCTTCAGCTTGGGCGAGGCCGATATTTTGCGCCGGGCAGTCGGCAAGAAAAAACGCGAGCTGCTGGCCGAGCAGCGGGAAAAATTCGTGGAAGGCTGCGTCCGCCATGGCTACGGGGAAGAGTTGGGCAACCAGGTGTACGACCTGATTGTGCGCTTCGCCGATTACGGCTTCAACAAGGCCCACTCCGTCGCCTACGCGATCATCGCCTACCAGATGGCGTACTTGAAAGCGACCTATCCGCTCGCTTTCATGGCAGCGCTTTTGTCGCTGTCCATCGGCTCGCAGACGAGGATCGCCGAGTACACGGAAGAGGCGCGCCGTCTCGGCTTGCGCGTGCTTGGCCCGGACGTCAACAAGAGCGCCGCGTACTTTACGGTAGAAGACGATGCCATCCGCTTTGGGCTTGCTGCCGTGAAAAACGTCGGCTACGGCGCGATCGAGTCCATCGTCAAGGAGCGCGCTGTCCGGCCGTATCGGGACGTATTCGATTTTTGCGCCAGAGTGGATGCGCGGCTCGTGAACAGACGGGTGGTCGAGTCGTTGACACTGTGCGGCGCGCTCGATTCGCTGCCTGGCCATCGCAGCCAGTTGCTGCTTTTGCTTGATGAAGCCGTGGGCAAGGCCAACGCAAAACGTGTGGAGCGGGACGCCAACCAGCTCAACCTGTTTGCCGGAGAGGAGCAGTCTGCCCCGCCACGGGACCCTGCGGAATACCCGGAGGTGCCGCCGCTTTCACGCGCCCAGCAGTTGAAAGAAGAGCGCGAGCTGATCGGCGTCTACATCTCGGGGCATCCGCTCGACCAGTACGCCCATGTGGCTGCCCGCCCGGAAGTGACGGCCATCTCCGCTCTCGGCGAGGTAGCCCGCGACAAAACGGTCAAGGTGTTCGGCATGATTACCGAGGAAAAGCGCATCCAGACGAAAAAAGGCGACCCGATGGCGTTCCTCACGCTGGAGGACAAGACGATGCCTGTCGAGCTGGTCGTGTTTCCGCAGGTGTTTGCCAAGTACGGACCGCTTCTGGGCAAGGAGCGCATCGTCGTGGTCGAAGCGCGGGTAGACCATCAGGAGGATACGGTGAAGCTGATCGCTTCGCGTTTTTGGGATGCCGAGACGCTGCCTGCACCGACGACAGAAACGGTTCTGTTTGTCAAAATAACGGCCCGGCAGGAGCACGATTCGACACTTACGCGCCTGCAACGGCTGTTTGTCGAAAAAAAAGGAACGATTCCTGTGATTTTGTTTTACGAAGGAAAAAGACAGACAATTCGCCTTCCCGACGATATTCGGGTAGAGGTGGACGAGTCATTTTTGGAGCAAGCGCGAGAAATTGTGGGACGTGACAGCGTAATTCCGAAAGAATTGCCAATAAACAAGGGAGGATGAGGAATGTCCTCCCTTTTTCGCCGTTTTCGGCAGGTTTACAGGATAATAGTTTTTGCTATATAGTGAACTCATAACTCAATAAGTGGTCAGACCACTTAGGGCTTTTAAGCATGAAAGAGGCTGTACAAGCAATCATAGAAAGATTATCGTGAAATGGAGTGGGTTAAGATGTCTAATCTGAGAGAGGAAGCACTGGAACTTCATCGAAAAAATAAAGGGAAGCTGGAGGCGGTGACAAAGGTTCCTGTTCGCAATGCGTACGACCTGAGCTTGGCTTATTCTCCTGGCGTAGCTGAACCTTGCAAAGACATTTTCGACGACAAGTCCAAAGTTTACGAATACACCATGAAAGGCAACCTCGTTGCTGTCGTGAGCGACGGTACAGCCGTTCTCGGCCTCGGCAACATCGGTCCGGAAGCAGCGATGCCCGTGATGGAAGGAAAAGCGGTACTGTTCAAATCCTTCGCAGGCGTGGATGCTTTCCCGATCTGCCTCAACACAACCGACGTGGACAAAATCGTCGAGACGGTGAAGCTGCTTGAGCCGACCTTTGGCGGCGTGAACCTCGAAGATATCGCAGCTCCTGCGTGCTTCGAAGTGGAAGAGCGCCTGAAGCGCGAGACGAACATCCCGATCTTCCACGACGACCAGCACGGTACGGCGATCGTGACGGCAGCCGGTCTGATTAACGCCCTGCGCGTAGTGGACAAAAAGCTGGAGGACATCCGCGTAGTGGCGAACGGTGCGGGCGCCGCTGGTATCGCGATCATGAAACTTTTGATTTCCATGGGCGTAAAAGAAGTCATCATGGTCGATACAAAAGGAATCGTGTACGAAGGCCGCGACTACGGAATGAACCCGGTAAAAGAAGAAATGGCGAAAATCACGAACCGCAGCAAGCTGCAAGGCGATCTGGCAGAAGCGATGAAAGGGGCAGACGTATTTATCGGCGTATCCGTAGCAGGTGCTGTCACTCCTGAAATGGTGCGCTCCATGAACCGCGATCCGATCATCTTCGCCATGGCGAACCCGACTCCGGAAATCATGCCGAACGAGGCAAAAGCAGCGGGCGCAGCGGTTGTCGGTACAGGCCGTTCCGACTTCCCGAACCAGGTGAACAACGTCCTCGCTTTCCCGGGCATTTTCCGCGGGGCGCTGGATACGCGCGCGACCGAGATCAACGAAGAGATGAAGCTGGCAGCCGTCTATGCCATTGCCGACCTGATCTCGCCAGAAGAGCTCTCTGCTGAAAAAGTAATTCCTGCTCCATTCGATCCGCGTGTTGCTCCAAACGTTGCAGCAGCCGTAGCCAAAGCGGCGATGGAAAGCGGCGTAGCCCGCATCACCGTCGATCCGGAAGCAGTAAAAGAGAAAACAGCCAGTCTGGCAGCCATTTCCTACCAGCAAGTGTAAGGGAAGTGCAGTCAAACACCCTCCACGAGCACCTGTATCGGACGTGAATATGTGGAGGGTGCTTCACTTCACCAGTAGTAGCAATAAGGAGGGTCATTGTGCTCGACTCCACTCAAGATCGAAAGGTTTACGAAGGCATTCTCCTGCAACTTCACGAAATCATTCAGGAGCAAAACTTACGGCCTGGCGACAAGCTTCCGTCGGAGCGAGAGTTGTCTGAGCAGTTGGGAGCAGGGCGATCCTCTGTACGCGAAGCTCTCCGTGCTCTGGAACTGCTCGGGCTCATCGAGACTCGCCGCGGAGAAGGCACCTTCCTCAAGCATTATCGGCACAACCGTCTGATCGATATTCTTGGCTTTTTTATCCTACGGGATACGAAAACCAAGAAGGACTTGATCGAAATGCGCAAAATGCTGGAGATCGACGCTGTTCGTCTCGCCTGTAGGCGGGCGACCGCGAAGCATTTTGAAGAAATGGAACGGATTCTCGCCATTGCGCACGAACGGGTAGAGAGAGGCGAGGTTCCTACGGAAGAAGACTATCAGTTTCATCGCGTGATTTGCCGATCCAGCCGCAATTCCATTTTGCACCGCATCTGGACGCCGTTGGTAGAGTATAGCAACAGCGTGCGGACGGAATCGCTGTCGCGGGAAGGCAGGGCGCGCATGGCGCTGGAAGAGCATCGCGAGATCATGGAGGCAATCCGCGCAGGCGATGTCAGTGTCGCGGTTGAGAGAATGAGGCACCATCTGGAGAACAGCAAGCTCTAGATTTTTCTCCTATTTGCGAGGGGCGCTGGCGCTGTGATATGATGATGCAGACCTGTATTGGACGATGAAGGAGGAAGCCAGCATGTGGACGGTCATCTACATCGCTCCTAGCGCTAAAATAGCTGAACGGATACAGCAACGTTTGACAGATGAAGGGTTTTTGGTCAAGGTTCGCGAGGCGAAGGTCTCGAAGCAATACGAGATTCTCGTGCCCGAGGGCGAACTGAATGAAGTCCGGGATGTACTCGGCTCGATCCTTCACTGATGAGAAAGGTGGGGTGTACCTGTGCTAAAAGATCTTTTCGGGAAAAAGCGCAAATTTGCCACTGTCCCTTCTGAGACACTGGCACGTGTCCCTGCTTCCACCGACGCTAGCAAGGAAGCGGGTACGAAGGAGAAGGAAGTCCCTGAGGGATTGATGAATAAATGCCCACATTGTGGGACGATCCACTACTCGAAGGATTTGGAAAAAAATCTGCGCGTATGCAAAGGCTGCCAGTTCCACTATTCCATGTCCGCGCCGGAGCGGTTGCAATCCATTTTGGATGATGGGGTTCTGACAGAGGAGTTTGACGCGAATTTGATTACCGCCAATCCGCTCGGGTTTCCAGGCTATCTGGAAAAGCTGGAGCAGGACATGGCCAACACCAATCTGAACGAAGCGATCATCACCGGCGAGGGGCTGCTCGGTGGCAACCGCATCGTGATTGGCGTCATGGATTCCCGCTTCCGCATGGCCAGCATGGGCTCGGTTGTCGGGGAAAAAATTACGCGTGCGATTGAGCAAGCGATCGAACGGCGACTGCCTTTCATCCTGTTCTCCGCATCCGGCGGGGCGCGCATGCAGGAAGGCGTTCTCAGCCTGATGCAAATGGCGAAAACAAGCGCGGCTTTGTCCAGACTTGACCGCGAGCGCTTGCTGTTTATTTCGGTCATGACGAATCCTACATACGGCGGCGTGTCGGCGAGCTTTTCTTCGCTCGGTGACTACAACATCGCGGAACCGGGCGCCATGATCGGCTTTGCGGGACGTCGCGTCATCGAGCAAACCATTCGCCAGGAGCTGCCAAAAGACTTCCAGACAGCAGAATTTTTGCTGAAAAACGGTCAGCTCGACATGGTCGTGCACCGTAAAGACATGCGCCAAACGCTGTCCAATCTGGTAGAGATGCACACGTCACGGGAAGGAGTGGAAATATGGCAGGCGAACTCCCCTTTGAAAAGCCATTAGTAGAGTTGCAAGACAAAATCAAGGAATTGCGTCGCTTTACCGAAGAAAAAGGCATTGATTTTTCCGACGAAGTAAAGCGTCTGGAACAAAAGGCAAAAGAGCTTGCCGAACAAATTTACGGCAACCTGACGCCGTGGCAGCGCGTCCAACTGGCCCGTCACCCGGAAAGACCAACGACTTTGGACTACATTCAACTTCTTTTTACTGATTTTCTGGAAGTACATGGGGACAGGCTGTACGGGGACGACCATTCGATCGTGGGCGGGATTGCCAAGTTTGACGGGCGCCCGGTGACGGTTATCGGCCATCAAAAAGGCAAAGACACGAAAGACAACATCAAGCGCAACTTCGGGATGGCTCATCCGGAAGGCTACCGCAAAGCTTTGCGCATCATGCAGCAGGCCGACAAATTCGGACGGCCGATCATCTGCTTTATCAATACATCAGGAGCTTATCCAGGCAAAGCGGCAGAGGAACGCGGCCAAAGCGAAGCGATTGCCCGCAACTTGCGGGAGATGGCTACCTTTCGCGTGCCGATTATTTGCATTGTCATCGGCGAAGGCGGCAGTGGCGGCGCGCTGGCGATCAGCGTAGGCAACCGCATCTATATGCTGGAGAATTCCTATTACTCCGTGATTGCGCCGGAGAGTGCGGCTGCGATTCTCTGGAGAGATTCCAGCCTGGGCATGCGCGCAGCGGAGACGATGAAAATTACGGCTCCCGATCTGCTCGCTCTCGGCGTGATTGACGGCATCATCGACGAGCCGTTTGGAGGAGCGCACCGCGACCTGATTGCACAGGCGACCTCGGTCAAGGCGGTCATCTCCGAGCAACTGGAACAGTTGGGCCGTTTAAGCCCGGATGAACTGGTACAGGACAGATACGAGAAGTTCAAACGAATCGGCGAGTACGCCTCCCTGTAAGCTGCAGGGGGCGTTTTTTGTCTTTTTTCTGCACGGAAAATCTGCTACAATCGAGTTCGAATAAGCGAGTTATCAGAGCTTTCAAAAAGTATGGCACATTTCTGTTGTGTGTATAACAGATATACGAAACGGAGTAATACAGCATGTTTCATACACGTTATGGTACATACTGTTTCTGTTTCATGACATGCTAAAGACGATATGGATTGGAGAGGTGGATTCCATGCAAAAGCTTGCGGTTCTGACCAGCGGCGGAGATTCGCCAGGCATGAATGCGGCGGTACGTGCGGCCGTTCGCCGTGCCGCTTACCACGGAGTGCAAATGTACGGGGTATATCACGGATACGAAGGTCTGATGAAAGGCGATATCCAGGAAATGACACTGGGCTCCGTTGGGGACATTATCCAGCGAGGAGGAACCATCCTCTATTCTGCCCGGAGCGAGGCTTTCAAGACTGACGCCGGACAGCAAAAAGCGGTCGAGCAGTTGCGCAAATTCGGGATCGAAGGGCTGATCGTCATTGGCGGGGACGGCTCTTTCCGCGGAGCGCAAAAGCTGACGGAAAAGGGCTTCCCGACGATTGGCGTGCCGGGCACGATCGACAACGACATCCCGTGCACCGACTTTACGATCGGGTTCGATACCGCGCTCAATACGATTGTAGAAGCGATCGATAAAATTCGCGATACGGCAACCTCCCATGAGCGCACCTACATCATTGAGGTAATGGGACGCGACGCAGGCGACCTGGCTTTGTGGGCAGGGCTTGCCGCAGGGGCCGAGTCGATTATCATTCCGGAAGAATCCCAGGACATGAATGATATTATTGAGCGTCTGCACGCCGGACAGCGCCGCGGCAAAAAGCATTCCATCATCATCGTGGCAGAAGGCGTGGGCAGCGCGGCTTCTTACGCCGAAGCGATCACCAAGGAAACAGGCTGGGAGACGCGCGTGACCGTGCTCGGACACATTCAGCGCGGAGGCTCGCCGACCGCGATGGACCGGATGCTGGCGAGCCGGATGGGTGCAGCCGCAGTCGACTTGCTGTTGGAAGGCAAAAAAGATCGGATGGTCGGCATTCAAAACAACCAGATCGTCGACGTTGATTTCAACGAAGCATTGTCACAGAAGCATCAATTGGATTTATCCGTATATCAACTGGCGCGAACACTGTCCATCTAGTCGAAAAGCGCTGGAGCAGCAGTGTATAGAGGAGGCATAATTCCTATGTTAAGGAAAGCAAAAATCGTGTGTACAATCGGACCGGCGAGCGAGTCTGTCGAGACGCTGAAAAAGCTGATACACGCGGGAATGAACGTAGCTCGTCTGAATTTCTCCCACGGAAGCCACGAAGAGCACGCGGCGCGCATCGCAAACATTCGCCGCGCATCCGAGGAGACTGGCAAGCCGGTGGCGATCCTGCTGGATACGAAAGGGCCGGAAATCCGCACGGGCACGCTTGCCGTTGAGGCAGTCGAGCTGGAGGAAGGAAAAACACTGATCCTGACGACAGAGGAAATCGCTGGCACAGCCGAGCGCGTCTCCATTACGTACTCGGAGTTGCCGCAAGATGTCAAACCGGGCGATACGATTTTGATCGACGACGGCTTGATCGGGCTGACGGTTCAGGAGGTCCGGGGGAACGAGATCGTCTGCCTCATCAAAAACGGCGGTACGCTGAAAAGCAAAAAAGGCGTCAACGTACCGGGCGTCAAAATCAACCTGCCCGGGATTACGGAAAAGGATGCGCAGGACATCGAGTTCGGCATCCAGCAGCAGGTTGATTTCATCGCGGCTTCTTTCGTCCGCAAAGCCTCCGACATTTTGGAAATCCGCCAGATTTTGGAGCGCCACAACGTGCGCATCGACATCATCGCCAAAATCGAAAACCAGGAAGGCGTCGACAACGTCGATGAAATTCTCGTCGTAACAGACGGCCTGATGGTGGCGCGCGGCGACCTGGGTGTGGAAATTCCAGCCGAGGAAGTGCCGCTCGTCCAGAAAAAGCTGATTAAAAAATGTAACGAGCTGGCCAAGCCTGTCATTACGGCTACGCAAATGCTCGATTCGATGCAGCGCAATCCGCGTCCGACCCGGGCCGAGGCAAGCGACGTCGCCAACGCGATTTTTGACGGCACGGATGCGATCATGCTGTCCGGTGAGACGGCTGCGGGCAAATACCCGGTGGAATCTGTGGAAACGATGGACCGCATTGCCGTAAGAGCGGAGCAAGAGCTGAACTACCGCGAGATTTTGTACGCACAAGCCCAGCTTAAGCAAGTGACGATTACCGATGCGATCAGCCAGGCTGTCTCCAATGCAGCGCTGGATTTGGACGCGGCAGCGATCATTACCGCAACCGAGAGCGGACATACGGCGCGCATGGTGTCCAAATTCCGTCCTAAGGCGCCAATCGTCGCAGTCACTCCGCATGCGGCTGTCATTCGCCGTCTGGCGCTCGTAAACGGCGTCTATCCGGTGAAAGGCGAGCTGGCGAATACAACCGATGAAATGCTGGAGATGTCGGTGCAGGAAGCGATCGACGCCGGCTTTGTGCGCCATGGCGATCTCGTGGTGATTACCGCGGGCGTGCCTGTGCGCGAAGTAGGGACAACCAACCTGATGAAAATCCACGTAATTGGCGATGTGGTGGCAAAAGGACAAGGCATCGGCCGCAAAGTCGTGACGAGCCGGGTCGTGATTGCCCGTTCCGCAGAGGAAGCGCTGCAAAAAGTCGAGGAAGGCGTCATTCTGGTGACGATCGGAACGGATTCCGACATGATCGAAGCCTTCAGCAAGGCTGGCGCCGTCATTTGCGAAGAGGGCGGGCTGACGTCTCACGCTGCCATCGTAGGCTTGAACCTGGGCGTGCCTGTGATCGTAGGCGTGCCGTTTGCTACAGACTTGTTGAAGGAAGGACAGGTCGTGACAGTCGATTCGGAGCGCGGGCATATTTATTCAGGTCATGCGCGCGTTTTGTAAATATCATAGTCTTGTATGATATGGCTTTTCAGCCGAACCCCGTGATGAAAATCAACGGGGTTTTCTTTGTGTGCCACGCATGGCGACTAACTAAGCGGTGAAAGTCCGCTTGTGGGGGCTGGTAGTGGACAACCCCTAGCCAAGAGCAAGGGTGTACAGCATGAGGTGGAAAGGAAGCTGGAGGCAAAATCCCGGCCCGAGGACAAACGAACATCATCAGGTAGAGGGGATGGGACGACCTTGCTGAACAAAGCAAAGTCCAATACGCTACACGGACATCCCAGTGTAAATGATGCGGGGAGATGGGAGGAAAGTGAGTCGTCAGGAGCGAAGGGCAGCCAACTTCCAGCGGAAGGCTCACCGCAGAAGAACAGGGCGGAACACGAAGGAGATGGGCGAATGAACTTCTACCCTCTCTCAAAGAAAGCGGGGAAACCATCAAGGAGCAAATCCGGGCAGGTAAATACCGCCCCCAATCCCGTTCGTAGGGTAGAAATCCCAAAAGAGAACAGCGGCAGCCGGTTAAATAGGCGCTAGTTGCCGAAAACAGCGAAAAACGCCCGAAAATGAGGATTCGGGCATTACCCCCCACTGGTTGGTAGTTTTGGTCTCGAGCTTCATCGGACGTTTTTGGATGTTTGTATAATTGCAAAGATATAGGCAGCTATTAAAACAATAAGACTAAGCCACCAGAGTTGGTCTGTAATTGTATAAAGGAGAAATGCTAAAACGGCTCCATTCATGTCTCTTAATATGCTTACTTTTTTAAAAAAACTATATATATATGTTAAAAACATAAGAGACAAAACAAAATATGGAAACAAGCTATTCAATAGGAATCCCACCTTTATTATGCCATTTACTTTTGGATTAAAAAACACATGCTACCTAATTTAGCAACATGTGTTTTTGGTTTTAATTAGACTTCTCAATACGTTCTTGTACGCATGTAAGCTCCTCCGCTGTAAATTCGGACGTAAACACCATAACCTTTATTCTTATTAGATATATAGGTTGCTCCTAACCCAAACAGAACCGATGAAACTTCTAAAGACAGGCCTAAACCCTTGGTTGTTGGGAATAGAGAAAGTATTTTTCCTGCAAACCATGAAATCGCAGCAGCAATCCCTAATTTTTCAACTAGCCATCTAGTATCGTCATCACTAAAGTACCACCATTCGCCAACACCCCAATCACTGCTTGAATATACATATGTATCCCTGTCGTGTCCATAATAATAATCCTCAGTTACAGCCATGGGACTTACTCGGTTTTCTAGAGTCCTTCTCTCTTCATTTGTAAACTCTTCGTTAGCAGAATTAAAGACTTCTTCTAACAAAACATAGGTCTCTTCCGGAATTTCCTTTTTTGCCCCTTCTTTAAAGTGATAACCTGTTTCATCTGAATAAATGAGATCCTCATATTGTTTAAGTCCTTCTTGTATTGTTTTGAATTCCTTAGATTCTAAAATATCATTTAGTTGTTGGTAAGCCTTTTTAGCTTCTGGGTCTATTTGTAGCTCTTTATAAAAAGATTTTTCGTCAAAAGTTGGATCAACTTGAACATTAGCATGTGCATAATTTGTTGGGATTAAGGCTGAAACGGAAAATAGTGAGAGAGATAAAAGCAAAAAGATACTTTTTTTCAATTTAGACACCACTATTTACATTTTTTGTATATCCTATCAATTTCCAATATAAAAGTAAATTACCTATATTATAAACATGATGGTATCAATTACCGAATCATAGTAAAATTGGGACAAGTACATAGGCACGGCTTTCAAGGGGGGCGGCTCATCCTCACGTCTAACAGCGAGGGGGTGAGAGCATGACAGTATTCGAGGCGCTAATGGGGAATGTAACTTTTTTTGTGTAAATGGGTTTTTAACGGGTGGACAGTTAGATATGACGTGGGCATATGTGTTTGATATTGAGCCACAGTAAACCATACATTCTTTTTCAAAAGTTTCCCCTGCTAAACAAAGGGGAAACTTTTGAAATTTTTTGTACCAAGGAGGCTAATATATGCAACAGTTGGCAAATATCATTTTGATCTTTTCTTCTGTTATCACCCTTATATTTGCTGGGAGGGCGATCATTCAATATAAGGGTGCAGATGATAATCGGAAAAAAAAATTAATAAATACTTTTCTGATTTCCCTTGTGATTACAGGGATTTTGATAGCGTTGGTAACAATGATTATTATTGGATCAGCTTAGCTCTGAAAATCAGCTTTTGACATGATCGGGCAGCAGTAAAACACAATGGTAACTCAACGTAAATGATCCAGCAGAAAGGTCTTTGCACAAATACTTTTTTGGGGTGGCATAGCGTCACCCTTTTTTGTGTTGTCCCAACTGTCTGCCAAGTTTTTTTGCTAACGCTTTCCAAATAACGGCGCTTTTTAGGTGATGCAAACCAAGGGAGAATCTGATAAAATCGATCAGGTGTTCGTCTTGGTGGCTCGCGGCTTTTTACAGTTTGCGCGTGTTTTTTCCAGGAGAAAACGATGTCATCCGGCTCGCGAAAAGGGGAAAAACGGCTCCCTTCGTGCGGTTGTCGATGTCAAGAACTTTTTTCAGTGAAACACAATATATAGTGTTGTCGAATTTTATTTCGCACAATATATAGGTGAAACTATTGAGTTTTTTTGACAAAGATAGTTAACTAGAGAGGAAAGAATCGAAGGAGGAACGTTCATGTTGGCAACCGAAACCGTATCCCGAACCGTTTTTTTGAGGGATGAATTTTTAGCACAATATCCAGATTTTCCTGTTCATATGAATCCTCTGGGACAATTTGTTTACTACCGGACTTATTCTCGCTTCCTCCCGGAGAAAGGCAGACGGGAAACGTGGAAAGAAACATGCCGCCGCTCGGTGGATTACAATATGAAGCTTGCGTACCAACATATGAAAAAGATCGGCTTGCAGCCGGATGAGCGGGCGATGGAGGCAGAAGCGGAAGGGCTGTTTGACAACATGTTCAACCTTCGCCAGTTTTTGTCCGGACGGACGCTGTGGGTAGGCGGCGCGGAGAACGGCGTTGCCGATTTGTACCCACTGGCTAACTTCAACTGCTCGTTTTTGAACATCAGGTCATGGGACGACCTGGGCGATTTGTTCTACCTGTTGCTCGTAGGAACGGGCGTAGGCTTTAAATGCACGAAGGAAATGGCAGCCGGACTTGGGCCGATCCGCACCAACGTCACCCTGCTTTCCTCCGAGTACAGACCGCTTCCGAAGCACCAGCGTCTGGAACGCTCCGAGCTGAATGTGCTGGACAACGGCTTTGCGAAAATTTACGTAGGGGACAGCAAGGAAGGCTGGGTCGAGTCGCTGCGCCTGTACTTGCAAATTCTCACGGATTCCGCCTACGAGCATATCCATACGGTCAAAATCTCCTACAACAGCGTGCGGCCAAAAGGGGAGCGGCTGAAGCGCTTTGGCGGAACAGCAAGCGGACACGAGCCGCTGCGCGAAATGTTTGAAGGAATCGACAAAGTGCTGAAAAACCAGATCGACCAGCATCTGGCCCCGATCGAAAGCGACGAAAAAGGGTACGGCAAAATTCGCCCCATACATATTCTCGACATCGGCAACCTCATCGGAGCAAACGTTGTGGTCGGGGGCGTGCGCCGCACCGCGGAAATTTTCCTGTTTGACCACGATGACTACGAGTGCATGCTGGCGAAATACGGCATCAACGGCTTCTGGACAGAGGAGCAGCTCGCCCACCATCGTCGTGTCGGAGAGCTTTTGGGAGAGCACAAGCCTGTCTGGTTTGACAGCATTCAAAAAGTGGGAGACGGGCGCTTCGGCCTGGATCACCGCCGCATGTCCAACAACTCGATTGCGTTCACCAAGCAGCCGACCAAAGAGTTTTTGCATCTTGTGTTCACGCTGATGCAACTGGAGGGCGAGCCAGGCTTTATCAACCTGGAAGAAGCGAATCGCCGCCGCCCGAATGCGGAAGGACTCAATCCTTGTGCGGAAATTTTGCTCGATTCGTACGGGGTCTGCAACTTGACGACAGTGAACCTGGTTCAGTTTGTCCGCGAGCGTGAGGACGGCTCGAAATATTTGGACCTGGACGGACTGTTGGACGCGCAGCGCAAATCTGCCCGTGCAGGATTGCGGATGACGCTCGTAACACTGGAGCTGCCGCACTGGGATACGGTCCAGCAGCGCGACCGCCTGCTCGGAACGTCGTTGACAGGCGTGAAGGATGCGCTCGCTTCTCTCGGCTATACCGAAGAGCAGGAGTTGGAGTTGCTGCGTCAACTGGGCGATGCTGCCCGCAGTGAAGCAGACCGCTACGCGTATGAGCTGCGCGTGAACTCGCCGCTGCTCGTGACGACCGTCAAGCCGGAAGGGACGTTGTCGCAGGTGGCCGGGGGCGTTTCCAGCGGCTTGCACTGGTCGCACTCGCCGTACTACATCCGCCGTATTCGCATCAACGCCCAGGACCCGCTGGCAAAGGCTGTACAAGCTCTCGGCTGGACCGTCCATCCCGAGGTGGGGACCCCTGGCGAAACGCACGAAGAGCGCATGGCAAATGCGCGTACGCTCGTGATCGACTTCCCGGTAGCATCCGGTGCGCAAGAGACGAAAAACGAAGTGAGCGCGAAACGCCAGTTCGACACGTACTTCCGTTTTCAAAAGGAATACACCGAGCACAACTCTTCCAATACGATTACCGTTCGCAAGGAAGAGTGGAGCGAAGTGGAAGAAATCGTCTACGCCAACTGGGACAATTTTGTCGGCGTGTCCTTCCTGCAACTGGATGGCGGAAACTATCAGCTTGCGCCGTATGAAGAGTGCACGAAAGAGCAATACGAGGCGCTGAAGCAATCGATGAAGCCGTTTGACCCGGCGATTTTGCAGCAATTCGAAACAGGCGGCGAGGCTGATCTGTCTACCGCAGAAGCGTGCGAAGGCGGCGCTTGCCCGATTCGTTAACACGCTGCTTCACATGAGGAACCAACATAGAGAAGAGGGAGAGACGGTCACGACGAGTCTCTCCCTCTTTTTTTGCGGATCAGGCCGACGATCAGGAGCAGCAGCGGGTAAAACAGCCCGAAAATCAGGCTGTAAGGCAACCAGGCGTCGACATCCCACTGGTTCATATACGCTGTATTCGGATAGACGATCAGGGAAAAGACGACGACGAGAAAAGCTTTGGGAAGGATGAGCGGCTTGTAGGTGCGGAGCCGAAATACTTGCACCATGCTGACAAACGACATGGTGCCTCTCATGATGCCGTTCCCGCTCGCTTCGAGAATCGGCTGTACGTTTTCAAACTCCATGGTCGAACAAAGAAAAAAGATCAGGGAGCAAAACAGCAACAGTAGCAACGGGGTAAACAGCTCGATGCATCGGGCGAAAGCCTCCAGTCCAAGCCGCATGGCGAGCATGACGACGAGCAAAAACAAAATGTGCAGCGCGATGATCGGAGTCTCTGGGAACATGTGCGTGATTAAAAAGTTTCCGATGTAAAACAGCACCTGCGAAGAGGCGAGCAGCATGGTGAAGAGGAAAAGCAGCGAGACTGCCCAGCCGAGCCATTTGCCGAGAACGCGTTCGTTGATTTCCAGCAAGTTTTGATTGGGATAGAGCAACCCGACAGCGATGTAGAGCCAGGCCAATCCATAGCCGACTACATTTCCCAGGATGGCGCAAATCCACGCGTCCTGCTTTGCATCCGCAGCCAATGTAGAAGGGGCGACCAAAATCGTGGTCCCGATGCAGAACAGGGCTGTAATTATCATCATTTGCCGATTCGAGATAGTGACGTTGGACAGCACCTGATGTCCTCCTAGTGGAACAATCTCTGCAAAAATTCCCCAAAGGGGCCAAGGACGGCGAGCACCCAATCGCCCGGATTGGGCATGGCGACCCCCAACACTTTGAGCACGCCTGCTGCTGCGGCGAGCAAAAGCAAAAGGGAAAACACGACAAGCTCCCGATAATAGCCCAGGTGAACCAGATGAGGGATTTCCCACCAGGCAATGATGATCGCTGTGACCAAGACAACGGTTGCTCCCCACATTCCTTTTTCCTACTTTCCTGTTTGCGCCAGTTTATTCTTTTTCGAGTATTGACGTAATGAAAAATTGACATACCAGCCAGACCGCAAGACCAGTTTGTCTATGGTACAATATACGTATAGAGAAAGGGGCGATGATGAGTGAGTCCGATTATTCATGCCCATCGGCTGCGAGTGCGCTACGGCGAGACCGATCAGATGGGCGTGGTCTACCATACGAATTACTTGAACTGGTTTGAGGTAGGACGAACCGAATTGATCCGCAATGCGGGGCTTACCTACCGCGAGCTGGAGGAAAGAGGCGTGCTGCTGCCGGTCACGGACGCGTCGCTCTCCTACAAAAAGCCGGCCCGCTACGACGATGTGGTGGAAATCCAGACGCGGGTCAAGGAGCTGAGTGCCGTTCGACTAGCGTTTGCTTACGATATTATCCGCGTGTCGGACCAGGAGCTGCTCGTGTCGGGCGAGACGATGCACGTTTTTACGAACGCAGAGCTGAAGCCGATTCGCTTGTCCAGAACAGAGCCGGAGGTTTACGCCTGGCTGGATGCCCAGTATAAAGGAGGGGAGTAGCATGCTGCGCTTTCTCATCATCCTGTTTGTCGTCGGATTCGGTTTGGAGCTGTGGGGGCTGATTACGGTCGGCTCGCTCATCGGCGGCTGGAACACGGTTTTGCTGGTGATCCTGACCGGGCTGCTCGGGGCTTGGCTGGCGAAGCAGCAAGGCGTCCAGGTGTTTCGCACGCTGCAGTTCCAGTTGGCACGGGGGCAGATGCCGACAGAGACGATTATTGACGGCGCGCTGATTCTGATCGGCGGCATTTTGCTGCTGTTGCCAGGCTTTGTCTCCGACGTGATCGGCCTGATTTTTCTCATTCCGTACACCCGCATGATTTTGCGCCACCTGCTGAAACAATGGCTGTGGTATTTGATCTCGTCGGGGCGCATCCAATTCTTTTTCCGCAGATAAAAGAGCAGTTGTCAAAAAGAACCGCTTCGAGCGACGGCCTCACGGCTAGCCCGAAAGCGGTTCTTTTGTTAGGTGCGTTTTCCCCGAATGTAGGTCCAGATGTCCACGAACACGTTGGCTTTGACCAGCGCGTTAATCAATACGAGCGAGACAGGGCCGATAATCAGCCCCAAAAAGCCGAACAGTTGCAGGCCGACGAACAGGGCGACCAGCGTGAGCAGCGGATCGAGACCGACGCTTTCCGCGACGACCTTTGGCTCGATGATCTGGCGGAAGATGAGAACGACCGCGTACAGGATGGACAGTCCGATGACCATCGTGTAGTTGCCTTTGAAAAACAGGTAGATGATCCACGGAACGAAGACGGTTCCCGTTCCGAGATACGGCAGCAGATCGACCAGGCCGGTAATCAGCCCGATCGTAATCGCGTATTCGACGCGCATGATGAGAAGGCCGACGATCACGATGGCGGCCGTCAGCGAGATGAGCGTCAACTGCGCCTTGAGAAAACCGAGCAAAGCGCCGCGCAGGTCGCGGAAAATCTGGTCCAGCCGGTTGTTGACGCCGCTTGGCAACAGGCGGCGGAAGCGCGCTTCCCAGAGGAAGAAGTCTTTGGAAATAAAGAACGCGCCCATGATGGAAATAACCGATACGGTAGCCATGTTCGGCAGGGAGACGAGCACGTTTTTCAGGCCGTCCAGGAAGCTGACAATCAGGTTTTGCCCGGCGTGGGTGATGGAAGTAATGCCGCTTCCGACCGTATTGCTAATTTTGTCCTTGTAGTTCGGGTCAAGCTGGTCGTAAATCCATTGCACCTGGTTGTAGATGCCGAGCAAAAAGTCTTGCGAGATCGTCCGCTGCAAATACTCGGACAGCTCCTGGGCGAATCCCGGCAGGCGCTTGGCCAGCTCGCCGATCTCCACGACGGTTTCCGAGACGACCAATGTCGCCAGCCCGATGGCGAGCAGCATCAAGACGAGCAGGGCGAGAGTGACCGACAGCCAGCGCGGAATCTTGAACTTTTGCGTGACGAACGTGACCGGCCTGTGGATCAAAAGCGCGATGACTAAAGCAATTATAAATGGGTAAAGTAAGGGTGTTGCAAACTGAAACAGCCAAATTCCTACATAAACAAGCAGGCAAACCCAGAAAAAGCGAATGATCTGAAAGAGGCGCTCCACCCAGTTTTCCTGATTCAACAAAGGTCTCCTTTCTGCCATCGAACAGCACACAAATCCTTATGGAACTATTATGCAGCAAACCGGACAAATGGAGCAAGTTCGCGCAAAAAACAAAACCGGGTTTCATCCTTTGAAACATTTTTTCGCCAATCTTATTCACAAAATCGCAATAATCTTTTATAATTGGGTCGACTTATAGTGGATTCTTTTCACTCGCCTCTCCCCCTTGGCATGTTCTAAGGATTTGCGTGGATCTATTCCCTGACAAGAGTGGTGGATGAAAGAAACCGCTGCCATCAACTTCATATTTGCTGTGGATAAAGTCGTTTATCAGTCACAAGGACAAGCGAGGACTGGATAAGCGCTACTACTTGAGTGGAAAAGGAGAGGGAGTTCTATGACAACAACACGTGGACTAGAAGGCGTCGTTGCCGCTCAATCATCGATCTGTTCGATCGTCGATGGGGTTCTTTGCTATGGCGGGATCAACATCGATGAGTTAGCAGAACATGCAACTTTTGAAGAGGTTGTATATTTGCTCTGGCATGGAGCGTTACCGAAGCGTGATCAGCTAGACGCTTTGAAAAAACAATTGGGTGAAAATGCAACAGTGGCAAAAGAAGTGCTGGAGAGCATCCGCCACTACCCAAAAGGCGTACACCCAATGGCGGCGTTGCGCACAGCTGTCTCTTCGTTAGCGCTCTACGACCCAGAAGCGCAAGACATGTCTCCTGAAGCCAACTATCGCAAATCCATCCGTCTGATGGCTCAAACTCCTACCTTGATTGCCGCTTACGAGCGCATGCGCAAAGGTCTGGAGCCAGTTGCTCCTCGTGCAGATTTCACCATCGCCCAAAACTTCCTCTACATGCTGACTGGCGAAGAGCCGACAGAAACAGCAGTGAAAGCGTTTGACGTTGCGCTGGTTCTGCATGCTGACCATGAGTTCAATGCATCTACCTTCGCTGCTCGCGTAACCGTTGCGACCTTGACTGATATCTACTCCGGTATCGTCTCTGCCATCGGCACGCTCAAAGGCCCTCTGCACGGCGGCGCCAATGAAGCGGTTGCGAAAATGCTGGTGGAAATCGGCAGCCTCGACAACGTAGAATCGTACATCCGCGCCAAGCTGGACAACAAAGAGAAAATCATGGGCTTCGGACATCGCGTCTACAAAGATGGTGACCCGCGCGCGAAATGGCTGAAGCAAATGTCCCAAAAGCTGACCGCGCAAATCGGTCGTCCAGAGCTGTATGAAATGTCCGTGAAAATCGACGACATGATTTCCAAGGAAAAAGGACTGAAGCCAAACGTTGACTTCTACTCCGCTTCCGTGTACATCTCTCTCGGCCTGGAAACTGACCTGTTCACACCGATCTTCGCTATCAGCCGCATGTCCGGCTGGACGGCTCACATCATGGAACAGTATGAAAACAATCGCCTGATCCGTCCGCGCGCGGATTACACCGGTCCGGTCAACCAACACTACGTTCCGATTGACCGCCGCTAAACACTCGCTATTTTCGAGCGTGGAGGGCACCTGTTCCCTAAGCGCAAGCTTGAGAACTACCACAAGCAGTGGTAGTTCTCCTACGTCTGGAAATATTCATAATCACCTATTATCTTCACCACTGGAGGGATTCTTGTGTTCAAAAACCTTGCACAACCAACTGCCGGCGAAAAAATTACGGTTGATAACGGCAAACTGGTAGTTCCAAACAACCCGATCATTCCTTTCATCGAGGGCGACGGTACTGGCCCTGACATCTGGAAAGCTTCCGTTCGCGTACTGGATGCAGCGGTAGAAAAAGCATACAACGGCGAGAAAAAAATCGCTTGGTTCGAAGTATTCGCAGGAGAAAAATCGTTCAATCAATACAACGAGTGGCTGCCAGAAGATACATTGACAGCGATCCGCGAATACTTGATCGCCATCAAAGGTCCTCTGACTACACCAGTAGGCGGCGGTATCCGTTCCATCAACGTGGCGCTGCGCCAAGAGCTGGATCTGTACGCTTGCGTGCGTCCTGTTCAATACTTCGATGGCGTTCCATCCCCTGTGAAACATCCTGAATTGACAGATATGGTTATTTTCCGCGAGAACACAGAAGATATCTACGCTGGTGTTGAGTGGGCAGAAGGCACTCCAGAAGTGAAAAAAGTAATCGAATTCCTGCAAAAAGAAATGGGCGTGAAGAAAATCCGCTTCCCGGAAACTTCCGGTATCGGGATCAAGCCTGTTTCCAAAGACGGTACAGAGCGTCTGGTTCGCGCAGCGATCAACTACGCGATCGACAACAACCGCAAATCCGTTACCCTCGTACACAAAGGCAACATCATGAAGTTCACCGAAGGCGCGTTCAAAAGCTGGGGTTATGCAGTGGCTGAAGCGGAATTCGGCGACAAAGTGTTCACTTGGGCACAATACGACCGCATCAAGGCTGAAGGCGGCGACGCTGACAAAGCGCAAAAAGAAGCAGAAGCGGCTGGCAAAATCATCGTAAAAGACGTGATTGCCGACGCGTTCCTGCAACAAATCCTGACTCGTCCTGCCGAGTACGATGTAGTAGCAACCCTCAACCTGAACGGTGACTACATCTCCGACGCGCTGGCTGCACAAGTTGGCGGTATCGGTATCGCTCCAGGCGCAAACATCAACTACCTGACTGGCCATGCGATCTTCGAGGCAACTCACGGTACAGCGCCTAAATACGCTGGTCTGGACAAAGTGAACCCATCCTCCGTGATCCTGTCCGGAGAAATGATGCTGCGTCACCTGGGCTGGAACGAAGCGGCTGACCTGATTATCAACTCCATGGAAAAAACCATCTCCGCGAAAACCGTAACGTACGATTTCGCTCGCCTGATGGAAGGTGCAACCGAGCTGAAATGCTCCGAGTTTGCTGACGCGCTGATTCAAAACATGTAAGATAAAGATAGTTTGGCAACGATTACCTTACATTTTGGAGGGGAGTTAAGTCATGGCATTCAACCGTAAAAAAATCGCTGTTATCGGTAGTGGCTTCACTGGTGCAACCACAGCATTTATTTTGGGGCAAAAAGAACTGGGCGACGTCGTATTGGTTGATATTCCGCAACTGGAAAACCCAACAAAAGGGAAAGCGTTGGATATGATGGAGTCTTCTCCTGTACTGGGGTTTGACGCCAACATTACAGGCACAGCCAGCTACGAGGACATCAAAGGTGCCGATCTGGTCATCATCACCGCAGGGATTGCCCGCAAGCCTGGCATGTCCCGCGACGACCTGGTGAACACAAACGCAGCCATCATGAAGTCGGTGGCGGAGCAAGTGAAAACGTATGCGCCAAACTCGATCGTGCTCGTTCTTTCCAACCCTGTTGATGCGATGACTTATACCTTCTATAAAACGTCCGGCTTCCCGAAAGAGCGCGTAATCGGGCAATCCGGCGTGCTGGATACGGCGCGTTTCCGTACCTTCGTGGCAATGGAGCTGAACGTCTCTGTTGAAGACGTGACAGGCTTCGTGCTCGGCGGACACGGCGACGACATGGTTCCATTGGTGCGCTACTCGTACGCGGGCGGCATTCCGCTGGAAACATTGATCCCGAAAGATCGCCTCGATGCGATCGTCGAACGCACCCGCAAAGGCGGCGGCGAAATCGTCAACCTGCTCGGTAACGGTTCCGCCTATTACGCCCCGGCTGCCTCGCTGGTGCAGATGGCTGAAGCGATCATCAAGGACAAAAAACGTATCCTGCCATCCATTGCGCTTCTGCAAGGCGAGTACGGCTACCACGATCTCTACCTCGGTGTTCCGACCCTCCTGGGGGCAAACGGGATCGAGAAAGTGATCGAGCTGGAACTCACCGCAGAGGAAAAAGCAGCCCTCGACAAATCGGCTGATTCCGTGCGCAATGTCCTGGCTGTTTTGAAATAGCCGGGTCGAGATGAATAACCAAGACGCCTTTCTTCGCGAAAGGCGTCTTTTTTTGCGGGAACGTCCAGTGGAGGTGAAGCAAATGACGTCTTTGTCCCGCGGCGGGCGGGGCGAACTGCTCGGCCGAAGTAGTTGCGAGACGAATGAAGTGCAAGGCGCCTTTGGCTTGGGGGAGTTTTTTTGCGTGTTTTCCTTTTGCTCCTCTGGCTCGGTAGGAATTCTTCTAAAACCTTGTGGTTTTTTTCGCTTCCTCTACGAGCTGTGAGGTTCGGTCAGGCGTTCTTTGGGAAAAGCCGAGTAGGTCGAAGCTGCAGTGGAGGGAGGAAACAGGAGAAAGCGCAGCAGGTGCTTGGGGCCTCTAGCGAGGGAGCGCAGACTGCCCGCCTGCGGGGAAAAAGGAAAACCGCGTCCAAAGTGGAGGATTCAGGGAAGCGGGTTCAAGGTGGACGCTTAAAAGCGTGTTTTCCCTTTTCCCCTCCGTCTCGGAAGGAGTCCCAAAGACCTTTGCGACTTTCTCCTGTTTTCTCTACGAGCTGAGGGGGGCGGTCAGGCGTTCATTCGGAAATGACAAGGTGCTCATAGCGTAGTGAGGAGGGGAGCTGGAGTTTATATTGAATTATATTGCTTATTATCAGGCCCAAAAGGAGTTGCACCTATACGACTCTTTTGAGGGGGGTATTTTCAAAGAGGTAACAAACTTAAATAGGGAAAATGTTGAATTTTTTTTGAACAAGTCGATTTAATGATAATTTTATTACAAAAATGGAAAAATTTTATAATAATTTGTAGAATAATGTACTTGATGAAATTAAATAAATTAAGGAGGAAACATGAAAAAGCCATTTCTTGTTGTATTAACGATGTTTTTAGTCGTATTGAGCCTTGGTAATCTTGTTGCTTCTGCCAAAGGCAACAATGCAACAGTAGAAACAGGGGAGGTTGTTGTTGAAGACCTTTCCTACGAGGAAGCAATGCAACGTATTGCAAAATATAGCGGTAGGTCGTTAGAGGAAGTAAAAAAAGAACAACCTAAAACACAAAAGAGCTTAAAAGCTTTAAGTGCAACATGCTCATACAGTGAAGTGTCTCAGCGATTATCAGTTTCAGGAACATATAAACCAAGATTTATTGCTATTGTAAATAAGTGCAGAGACGGTAGTTTCGGTTGGGTTTCTGACATTAGATATGCCGGATTAGATAGGTATCACGGGGTGAGCAAGCAATTTTCAGGTGATGTACAAGCGTGGGTAAAAAATAATCAACAAGGTATTGAGTATCTTGTAAACGGTGATTTTTATGATAATGGATCAACTACTCTAAATTTTCAAACCGGCATAGACACCCCGGTATTTAAAGCTACTTTTAGTGTTGCAAATGCATCAAATCATTACCGATACTTCTATAGCGGATATCAGTATCTCTCTGTTACTGGGAATTAAATAACTGCATACATTCAAAGGGGCAATCTTCAAGTCAAGAGAATGACCAGAGAGCCCCTTTTTGCTGTTCGGAGAAATTGTTTAGTTCGTTTTCTTTGAGATGAATTCGTTTGAAATTGTCTTAAAAATATTGGTGTACATTAGTTTGAGATTTTTTTCTGTCTTTTCATCATTTTCCAGGCCATATTCAAATATTTTATATTGCCCGTCTTCATTGATAAATCCAGTTGCAAACATACCGGAGCTCGTTGAGGGAGCAGTAGAATATGTTAGACTTTCTTCTATGAACGGGTAATATGATTTGGTTGATCCGATAAAGAAAACAGGGTATTTCAGACTTTTATAAAGCCTGGCAAATTGAGGTTTGGAAGCTTCCTCTAGGCACTCTGGCATGATAAATAATGCGTGAAACTCTGTATCCGATGCATTAATTAGTGATTCAAGAGTTGTTTCGATGAAATCAATATTTTCGTTGACCACAGGAGGCTGCCCGATCACTCCAATTTTTAGATTCTGCTCGTTATTGCCTGCAAAGGAGTTATCATTTACACATCCGGCAGTAAGCAACAGGCAGGCTAAAATGATATGTAAAAATATACTTCTCAATTAATCAACTCCCCGGCCTTTGAATTTTACATATAATACCATAATTTTCTTATATGGTCAAATCTTCATTATTAGGGGTGTACAAACATTTGGCTGTTATAATCTTTTAAGCCCGGGCTCTGCAACTACCTCTATGGGTTGCCCCGAAAGGCTTGTAAGATTTTTAAAACTCCCATCAACATCATTAGCCCCTGACGAGGAAAGAGGAGGAATACGCGAAAGCCCTTTGGGATCCCGACCGAGGTGGAACGGAAAAAACGAAACACGCTTTTAAGCGTCCACTCTGAGACCCATCCTGAATAAACCACTTTGGACGCGGTTTCATTTTTTCCCTGGAACCGGGCAGTAGTGCTTCCAGCGGGGATCCCAAGAAGCTCCAGCGATTTCTCCTCTTTCCTCGTCGCCACGAAAGCTACGATCAAGGGGCTTTTAAAACAACCGGGACGAGCCGAAGCCAAGGCTGCGATCAGGAGCTTTCAAAACAACCGGAACGAGCCGAAGCTAAAGCTACGATCAAGGAGCTTTCAAAACAACCGGAACGAGCCGAAGCTAAAGCTACGATCAAGGAGCTTTCAAAACAACCGGGACGAGTCGAAGCCAAAGCTACGATCAAGGAGCTTTCAAAACAACCGGGACGAGTCGAAGCCAAAGCTACGATCAAGGAGCTTTCAAAACAACAGGGACGAGCCGAAGCCAAAGCCGCCATCAAGACGCTGTCAAAACACGGAGCGGCCAAAGCCAAAGCCACGAGCAGAAGCCTCTACGACCAAGGGACCTTTCAAAACACCCCCCGAAGCCTAACATCCCCTCCCTGATGCCCACCCCTCATTCGAGGCATACTACTCCAAAGAACCAACGGAACGCCCAAGCCACACCCACCACAGCCAGCCTCCAAACACTTTTACAAAAAAATTACTTGTCTTCCGGTTTCAGCATTGGCAGACTGAGAGGTGTAGAGAGAAGAAACAAACCAGAGGACGAAGGTCTGAAAACAATTAATCTGCAGCATCGCATTGGTAGGGGGAAACGGATAAAATGATTAAGGTTTTGGTAGTGGATGACGAAGCTTCCATCGTGAAGCTGCTGCAATTCAATCTGGAAAAATCGGGTTTCCAGGTAGTGACCGCCTTTGACGGCAGACAGGCGCTCGACATGGTGAAAAGCGAGCAGCCCGATTTCATCATTCTCGACTTGATGCTGCCCAAAATGGACGGCATGGACGTCTGTAAAACATTGCGCCAGGAGCGCATTAACACGCCAATCCTCATGTTGACCGCAAAAGACGATGAGCTGGATAAAATATTAGGTCTGGAGCTGGGCGCTGACGACTATTTGACCAAGCCGTTCAGCCCGCGCGAAGTAATCGCCCGCGTAAAAGCCATTCTCCGCCGCATTCAGGCAACCCCGGAAGCGGCGGTTGCGCCGGAAGATGTCGTGCTCCAGTTTGGCGACATCCGCATCTACCCGGAAAAATACGAAGTCTTTTGCAAAGATACAAAGGTAGAGCTGACTCCAAAAGAATTCGAACTGCTCAACTACCTCGCCAGCCACCAGGGGCGCGTGCTCACCCGCGACCAACTGCTGAACGCCGTCTGGAACTACGACTTTATCGGGGACTCCCGGATCGTGGACGTGCATGTCAGCCACCTGCGGGAAAAGCTGGAGGAAGACACGAAAAACCCGCGCTACATCAAAACTGTTCGCGGCTTGGGATACAAACTGGAAGGATAACAAACGGGAGGCACGACCTTGACTCGCTTTCGTATCAAACTCACCTTCACCATTCTGGGATTAATCTCATTGGTCCTCCTGTTGATGGGGATGTACTTTGCGAAGGTATTGGAAAATTCCTACCTGCAATCGCTGCATGAGCTTTTGTCCCGCGAGTCCAAGCTGGTTGCCCAGGCTGTCCGCTTCCCGACCGTTTTTGACAATCAGGAGACGCTCGCGGATCGCGTCCTCCAGGTGGCGCCATCCGACGAAGTCCGCCTGACCATCATCAACCTGGAAGGCGAGGTGCTGTACGACAACTCCTCCCATGCCGATGAGATGGAGAACCACCACGACAGGCCGGAAATGCTCGCGGCGCTCAATGGAGAGACCGGCATTTCCCGCCGCTTTAGCGAGACGCTGGGCTATGACATGATGTACGTAGCCGTGCCCGTCGAGCAGGGGACGAACATCGTCGGTGCCGTCCGCTCGGCCATGTCGATGAAAGACATTACGGACACGATCCACAACATGTGGTACAGCCTGCTGACAGGCTTGCTGGTGACGCTTGTCGTCGGCTCGATTGTGGTGTCGCGCATCTCCTTTTCGATTATTCGTCCCATCGAGGAAATTACGCGAGTCGCCCGCAACATTACCCAGCGCCAGTACGAGAGCCGGGTACGGATCAAGGCCAAGGACGAGATCGGCCAGCTCGCCGGCGCCATCAATTTCATGGCGTCCAGCCTGGAACAGCAAATGTACGAAATCTCCGAGAACCAGCAGCGGCTCGCCGGGGTGCTGACCAACATGACGAGCGGGGTCATTTTCATCTCGGAGCAGCGCAGAATCATGCTCGTCAACCCCGCCGTGGAAAAGCTGCTCGGAACAGCCGGACACGAGCTGGTAGGCAAGCTGCACATCGAGGCAGGCAAAAGCTTTGGCCTGTCCCAATACATTGACAGATGCCTGGACAAAAGCGAGAAGTTCCGGCAGGAGATCCACATTTACTATCCGCAGGAGCGCGTGCTCGACGTCAATTTTGCCCCGTACATTAATTTTAAAGGGGAATCGCGAGGCGTCGTCGTCGTGCTGCACGACATCACCGACATTCGCCGCCTGGAAAAGATGCGCAGCGACTTTGTCGCCAACGTCTCGCACGAGCTGCGGACGCCGATTACTTCCATCAAAGGGTTTACAGAGACGCTTTTGGAAGGGGCGATGCAGGACGAGGAAACGTGCCGCAATTTCCTGCAAATTATTTCGGATGAGAGCGAACGGCTGTACCGGATGATCCGCGACATTTTGGACTTGTCCAAAATCGAACAGAAGCGGATTCCCCTGCACCTCAGCCGCGTGCATGTGCAGGAGCTGATCCGCTCGGCAGCGGCGATCATGCACGACCAGGCGCTGAGAAAGCAGTTGAAGGTGACGCTGCCGGACAGCCAGCCGGACATTTGGTTGATGACAGACAAAGATTGTCTCCAGCAAATCGTCCTGAACCTTTTGACCAACGCGATCGCCTACACTCCGGAAGGCGGAGAAATCACGATCAGGACAGAAGCAGACGACGAACACGTGACGATTCAGGTTTCCGATACGGGCATAGGTATCCCGGAAAAAGACCTCACGCGCATTTTCGAGCGCTTTTACCGTGTCGACAAGGCGCGCAGCCGCGACTCCGGCGGAACGGGGCTGGGCCTTGCGATTGTCAAACACCTCGTCGACAACTTGCACGGCCAGATCGGGGTAGAGAGTGTGGAAGGAAAAGGCACCACCTTTACCGTCACTTTGCCGCTCGGCTGAAATATTTACACAAACAAAATAGTAGCTTTACCCGTGCAATACAATCCCCTTGTACTATTTGTCGTGTCAGACAAATGAAGGGGGACGAGGAACATGTCGCGGCACGCTTTCGAAGAGCAGTTGGACGTATTGCATCGCAAGCTCATGTCCATGGGCACATTGGTGGAAGAAGCCATTCATAAATCGATTAAAAGTTTGGTGGAGCGGGATGTTCAGCTTGCAGAGCAGGTCATTGCCGCCGATCCGGTCATCAACGAGCTGGAGCAGGAGATACAGAGCGAATGCTTCCGCCTGATCGCTTTGCAGCAGCCGGTAGGGAGTGACCTGCGCCGTCTGGGAACGATGCTGAAGCTGGTGACGGACCTGGAGCGGATGGGCGATCATGCGGTCTCCATCGCCAAAACGACACGCCGCCTGATGGCTGAACCGTATATCAAGCCGCTGATTGACATCCCGTTGATGGCCGATCATGTAAAAGCGATGGTGCGAGATTGCCTGAATGCCTATATCGCCCGCAACAAGGAAGCGGCAGAAGAGATCGCCGCTCGCGACGATATCGTCGACAAGCTGTTTGCAACGATTTTCCGTGACTTGATCGAAGTCATGACCAAAAACGGCAGCGCGATTTCACAAGGGACGCATCTTTTGCTGGTGGCGCAATATTTGGAGCGGATTGCCGATCACGTCACGAATATTTGCGAATGGATCATCTACATGTCCACAGGCAAAATGACCGACCTGAACAAATAAGCCCGGGCGAGAACGTCTTGCCGGAGCCAAAAGCCACAAACGCCAAAAAGCCGCTGCGAGCCGTCTCAAGCTTGCAGCGGCTTTTCCGCTCATGACAGACGCCTATTTCCTTCTGGCTGCATACAATACAACGATTCAACCCCATTATCAGCAAAAGAAGTACGGGAGGGAATGGCATGGCAAAACAAGTACGCCACATATACGCCGCAGGCAACACGGCGCGAGGATACAAAACGTTTTACGATTCGGTCCTGCAAGGGCTGGAGCGCGTCTACATCCTGTCAGGAGTCGTGGAGGGAGTCACGTCCCCGCTCATCGAAGCCATCGGCAAGGAGATGTCGCGCAAGACGAATCAGGTGGAGTGGATTCACTCTCCGTTTGTGAACGGGCAATACGACGGTGTTGTTTTTCACGAGTGGAGGGTCGCCATTATGGACGGCAGCTATCCTCGCATCTGGCGACCTGCTGCGCCCGGTGTGACGGAAATCCAGGTCAATTTGCAAACGGCGGTCGGCATCGAACAACTGGCCCCTTACAAAAAACAAATCGCAGCGTGGTACGAGGAGATTTTTGCCAAGAGCGAAGCCGCTTATCAGTCGTTCGGGGAAGCGCTGCGCATTCACGATGAATGGGAAGCGCCGTACATTGAAAACTTGAACCGCGAGGAAGCCAACCGCGTTACGGAAGAAGTAATCGCGCTGTTTTTTGGCGAGGAAAAGCTTGGCAAAAAGGCACGGGTGCGCAGAATGTACCTGGGGGCCGCCACGCCGCATGGGCCTGTCGATCACATCATGAAGCTGACAGACTCGTTGCAGAAGCGCTACTTCATCAAAGGAAGACCGGGATCAGGCAAGTCGACCATGCTGAAAAAGCTGGTAGTCGAAGCGGAAAACCGCGGCTACGACGTGGAGGTGTACCATTGCGGGCTGGACCCGCACAGCCTGGATATGGTGATCGTGCCGGAAAAAGGGCTGGCTATTTTCGACAGCACCGCCCCGCACGAATACTTCCCCAGCAAGGAGACAGACGAAGTCATCGACATGTACACGCGGGCCATCGCTCCTGGCACCGACGAGAAGTACCAGGAGGAGCTTGCCGACATCAAGGCTCGCTACACGCAAAAAATCAAGGAAGCTACGGCGTCCTTGCTCGCTGCCAAAGAACTGCGCGATCAATTGAACAATCTGTACAGCGAGGCTGCGGACCAGTCCAGGCTCAAAGCGGTCGCCCAGGCGATCATGAGCAGACTGGCGCGGATGGGATAAAGACACAGCGCATGACCGCATGAAACCCGTTCGGCTGCTCATACTACAGGAAGGAGGTGAGTGGCCGGATGGGTTTTGCTTTGACTCTGGCTTTGCTTTTGCTAGCCAATCCCCTCGATCCGACCAACTTTTTGCACGTCGAGTTGGGAGACAAAACGGTAGCCATCCTGGACCGAGCGGATTATACCTTGCCTGTTGACGGTGTCCCTGTCGCGGATGACTACCGTTTGCAAAAATTGATAGACGCAGTAGCCAAAGAAGCGTATGTAGCGCCGATCAATGCGACGATTAATGCGCACGGCGCCATCGTTCCCGAGAAAAAAGGCCGCAAGCTGGACGAGGCTGCTTTTTTGGAGCGGTTTTACCAGTATTACTACGGGCAGGGCGCTGCGACCATGCAAGTCTCCTACCAGGAAGTGTATCCAAAGGTGGACAAGGCTCTCCTCAGCCAAGTTCGGAAAAAAGTGATCGGGCAGTATGCCACCTATTTCAATTCGCGGAACAAAAACCGCTCTCACAACATCAGGCTCGCTTCACAGGCGATCAACAACTACGTCGTGTTGCCGGGAGAAATTTTTTCCTTCAATAAAGTAGTTGGCCAAAGGACGAAGGAAAAAGGCTACCTGCAAGCGCCCATCATCGTCAGGGGAGAGCTTTCCGAAGGGATCGGGGGCGGGATTTGCCAAGTGTCCTCGACCTTGTTCAATGCGGTCGACAAGGCGGGCTTGCATATCATGCAGCGCTATTCCCACAGCAGGAACGTCGCCTATGTGCCTCCTGGCCGGGATGCGACCGTGAGCTGGCACGGCCCGGATTTTGTCTTTCAGAACAAGTATGCATACCCGGTCATGATCCGCGCCATCGCTGGAAACGGGACGATGTACGTGACTGTGAACTCTTTTCCCGAGATCGAATACGAGCCGCGCCACGTGCCGAGCGTGCGCCAAAATACGCCGGAGGAAGGGCCTGCAAGCCCCGAGACCATCACAGAACCAACATTGCCTTGAGCTGCATGGGCATGTTGGTTTTTTTGTATGGAGAGCGAAAAAAGGAAGGTTTCGCCAGCGCGGTTGGCAAGGTAGCGTTTACAATTACCTAGTTAAAATTTAACCTAAAGAAATAGTTGCCACGGAATCAAAAAAGTCGTATAGTGTTTCCTGTGATAAAAATTTCGTGTCCGAAATATTAGGTAGGAAAGGAGTGCATCATGAACAAGCCTTTGCATATACGGGAATTGCTGAAGCGTCTGAACAAGACGTTTGCGACGATGGCTACGAAGGAGCTGAGCAAGTACGGCTTGACCGTTCCTCAGTTGATGGTCATCCGGCAAATTCATTGCGATCCCAAGACGATCGGCCAGCTAAGCAAAGCTGTCGATCTGTCGTACAGTACCGTTTCCGGCATCATTGACCGGCTGGAGAGAGAGCAGTTGGTCGAGCGTGTCCGCGACGACAAAGACCGCCGTGTCGTCTGGATTCGGAAAACGGAGAAGATTACAGAACTGTTTGCCAAGGTGGACTTTTTTTCAGAGGAATTTTACAAGCGGATTTTCCACGGTTTTTCGGATGAAGACCTGGACGGCATTATTTACTCGATGGAAACGTTGATTGCGAAACTAGAAGAGAGAGAAAGCTGAGGAGAAACCATGAAGCGAAAACTGGTATTGTATGTCATTTTGCTCCTGTTCGTTGTAGGGGGCGGGGGCATCGGTTACTACTACTGGTATCAGGGTGAACATTACGTAACGACGCAGGATGCCAGAGTGGCAGGGGACATTTATCGGGTCATGCCCAAAATGACAGGCAAGCTGACTGCCCTCACTGTCAAAGAAGGCGACACAGTCGTAGCCGACCAGATCGTCGGGCAGCAAGACACGACCAACATCGCGACAAACCTTTTGGAAAACAGCGTGCTGCGTTCCCCGATCACTGGCACGGTCATCAAAACGCAGGCGAAGGAAGGCGAGATTGTTTCCACAGGACAATCCGTTGCGCTGGTGATTGACGAGAGCAAGCTGTACATCTCCGCCAACCTGGAAGAAACCGAGATCGGGCGACTGAAACTGGGACAAAAGGTAGAATTTACGCTGGATGCCTACCCGGGCAAAAAGCTGACTGGCCATCTGATGGAGATCGGCAAAGCAACCAACTCCACGTTTTCCTTGATGCCAGCCGTAAACACTAGCGGGAACTTCACAAAGGTCACCCAGCGGATTCCGATTAAAATTGCCATTGACGACACAGCAGGTCTACATTTGGCTGCCGGTTTGAACGCCGAGATCAAAGTGCAAGTGAAGGAGATGTAATCTGGCATGAAAAAGACAGCTCAATGGAAATCGATCGCGGCCGTGCTGATGGCAATTTCGCTCATTACCGCAGGCTGTAGTGATACGTCTTCTGCTTCGACAGGAGAGGAAAGCATCCCGGTTGTAAAGACGTGGAAGGTGACGTCCTCGCAATCCGGCCTGATTGCGAGCGGGAAAATTGCCGCTTCGGACGAGATTCAGGTCGTCTCCAAAGTATCGGGCAAAGTGGCGAGCGTCAACGCGAAGGAAGGCTCTGTCGTCAAGGCAGGCGATGTCCTGGTGACGCTGGAAGCAGCCGATTACCAGCAGCAAATCAACCAGGCACAGGCCGCGATTGCCGGAGCAAACGCAAAGCTGCGCGACACAAAAGCAGGCGCGCGCAACGAGCAGCTCACACAGTTGGCAAGCGTCGTGACGCAAGCGCAGGCAGGTTTGAAAGTAGCAGAGAGCAACTACAACCGGATGAAAGCTTTGTTTGACGCAGGAGCGCTGTCCCAGGCGGAATTGGAAAAAGTTTCGCTCGATTTGGAAAAGGCGCGTACTGGTCTGGAGCAGGCACAGGCGCAGTACGATCTGGCGAAAGCGGGTCCGACTGCGGATACGGTCGCAGCCCTGCAAGCGGAAGTAAGCCGTCTCAATTCCGGCCTGGAGCTGGCGAAAAGCAGCTATGACAACACGATCATTCGCGCGCCAATCAGCGGAATCGTCGCGAAGCGCTCGATTGATCCGGGCGAGATGGCGGCAGCAGGCTCGCCGCTTCTGGTGCTGGTGAACATGTCTGACGTGAAGGTGGAGGCGAGCGTCTCCCAGGATCAGATCAACAATGTCAAAGTAGGCTCTACGGTTGACGTCAAAGTAGGCAGTCTGGGCGGCAAGGTTCTGAAAGGAACTGTCGAGTTCGTCTCCCCGGTTTCTGACGCCAACAGCAGCTCGTTCCCGATCAAGGTCAAAGTGAGCAACCAGGAAGGACTGCTGCGCGCAGGGATGGTAGCGGAGGTCGTGCTGCAAGGTCAGGCGAGCCAGGGAATGAAAGTGCCAAGCTCGGCTGTTCTGGAAAAAGATAACAAGCATTACATTTACACCGTGGACAACGACGTCGTCCATCAGGTGGAAGTGTCTGTAGACAGCGCCAGCGGTGAGTGGACAACAGTAACCCAAGGTGTGAAAGACAACGATCAGATCGTGCTGAATCCGACAGACAAATTGTCCGAGGGCACCAAGGTAATCGCAAACTAACGGGGGTGATGGCATGGCGGAAGCGGTGGCACAGCGGGAGGACAAAAGCGGCAGTGGCGGCATGTGGCTGTCACTGGTCGCGATCCTCTCGGGAACCTTCGTTGCGATTTTGAATAACAGTTTGATTAACGTTGCCCTGCCCACCATGGTCAGTATTTTCGGCTCCACGACGGAGACCATGCAATGGGTTTTGACGGGCTACATGCTGGCAAACGCCGTCATGATTCCGATGAGCGGTTCGCTGTCGGCCAAGTTCGGGGCGAAAAAAATATTCGTCCTGTCGCTTGCGGCCTTTACGATCTCCTCCGTCCTCTGCGCGCTCGCCTGGAGCGATTCTTCGCTGATCGCCTTTCGCGTCGTGCAGGGCGTGAGTGGCGGGATGATTATGCCGATCGGAATGTCGATGATTTACATGATCGTCCCGCGCGAAAAGATCGGGATGGCGCTGGGGATTTTCGGGATTGCCTCGATGACGGCGCCCGCGCTCGGTCCGACATTGGGCGGGTACCTCATCGAATTTTTAAGCTGGCAGTTTTTGTTTTTGATCGGTGTTCCGTTCGGGATTTTCGCCGTTATCATGAGTATGGTGCTGCTCAAGGAAACGCCGAAAAAGCCGGAGCTGAAGTTCGACTACCTCGGGGCTTTCCTGGCGATTGTCGGCTTTGGCGCACTTCTGCTCGCCTTCAGCAAAGGGCAGGCAGAGGGATGGACGTCCTTTTTCATCGTCAGCCTGTTCTTCGTGGCGATCATGAGCCTGGCGCTGTTCGTCTGGGTGGAGCTGGGAAAAGAACAGCCGCTCTTGGATCTGCGGCTGCTGAAAATCCCGGTATTTTCGATCAGTATCTTGACTTCGGGCTTCGTCATGATGGGGATGATGGGCGGGATCTTCCTGATGCCGATCTTCCTGCAAAACATCCAGGGGATGACGGCCATGGAGTCGGGAATTTTGCTGATGCCGCAATCTATCGCGATGGCGGTCATGATGCCGATCAGCGGCAAGCTGATGGACAAATACGGCATCGGCCCGATCGGGCTGGTCGGGCTGACGATCATGACGGTTACGACTTATGAGCTGCACAATCTCGCGGCAGACAGCATGCACTCCTGGATGGACATGATTTTGACCATCCGTGGCGTCGGCATCGGGCTGTGCATGATGACGCTGTCCACAGTCGGGATGAACGCCGTGCCGCGCACGAGCGTAGGGGACGCTTCGCCGCTCTCCAACGTGCTGCGTCAGGTGATGAGCTCGTTTGCGATTGCGATTTTGACGGTTATCATGCAGGCGCGCCAAAATTTCCACATGGCGTCGATCGCAGACAATCTCAATACGGATATGGCGACGCAGTTTATCAGCGGCATCTCCGGCTTGTACGCGCAGGCAGGGGTAGATGCAGCGAGCGCCGCAGGCGGGGCCAGCACGATCCTGTACGGGATGATGGCGAAGGAAGCGCTGGTGCAAGGAATCGGGGACACCTTCCTCGTCTCTGTAATCCCGATTGCGCTGTCGATTCCACTCTTGTACTTTTTGCATAAAAAACCTAAGAAAAATCCACAGGCGCCCGAGCAGCAAAAGGCGGCTGCCTAAACGAAAAAGCGAAAGGGTCACTTCTGCAAGCCTCATGTCCGGCTGCGGGAGTGACCCTACTTTTATATTGTTGCGTGCTTGTTCCGGCTTTTGTGCTGGGGCTTACTGCTTGGAAGAATGGCGTGGATCGTGGCTGTAACGGAGGGAGGAAACAGGAGAAACCGCTGCAGGTGCTTGGGGCCTCTGGCGGGGAAGCTGGGCAGGAGTCCCAAAGACCTTCGCTTGTTTCTCCTGTTTCCTCTGCGAGCTGTTTCTGTCGTTCGATCTTCCTTGAATGGACCACTTTGGACGCGGTTTCGCTTTTTCCACGGAGCCATGCAGTGAAGCTTCCCAGCAGGGATTCCAAGAAGCTACAGCGATTTCGCCTCTTTCCTCGCCTCACCAAAAGTACCGATCAAGGCAATCCCCTAAGACGAAACTTTCCACAACCAGTACACAATCCTCCCCACAATATAACCAAGCAAAACCGTCCAGCCAATCTTGGCCCAGACATTCAGGCCTTTCACAAATTCACGCAAGCTTTTTCGGGGTTGGGGGTGCTTGTTCACCTAAAGACACTCCTTTTGCTGGTTGGTTATAGCGAATAAACAAATAAATACCGGCGATGATAATCAGTCCGCCGACCCATTGCGGCACGGTGACGACTTCTCCCAGAATGAAGTAAGCCAGGATGGCGGTTCCGATCGGTTCCCCCAAAATGCCCATGGAAATCGTGGTCGTGTTCAACCATTTGATGACCCAGTTGAAAATCGAGTGGCCGAGCAAGGTCGGGAACAGCGCGAGGCAGAAAAACCAGCCCCAGTCCTGTGCAGGGTAGCCGACCAGCGGATAGCCGAGAACGAGATCGTAGGCGACCAGAATCACGCTCGTCGCCGTGTAGACGACCAGTGTGTAGGTAAACGAAGACATGTGCTGGCGGACGTACTGGCCGACCAGCCAGTAGCCGGTGACGGTCACCGCGCCGAGCAAGGCGAGCGCGTCGCCGAAAAGAGCCATGCCGCCGACCTGAAAATCTCCCCAGCCAATGACGAAGCTGCCTGCGATGGCGAGCAATCCGCCCGAGAGTGCGAGCAGCCGCACGCGCTCCCCGAAAAAGAAGTAACCGCCGATAAAGGCGAATAAGGGCTGCAACGTTACCAGCACGGTTGAGCTGGCTACAGACGTGTAGTTCAACGATTCGAACCACAACAGAAAATGGCTGGCCAAAAATGCGCCGGACAATAGACAGAGTAGCCACACTTTTCTGCTCATGTTTCCGATCTCCGCGAGAGCGCCGCGATTCCAGAGCAAAAACGGAAGCGTCAGGACGACGGAAAAAATCAGCCGATACGTGGCGATAATCGGCGCAGGCGCGCTGGACAGCTTGACGAAAATCGCGGACGAGGAGATGGCGATCACCCCGATGAGCAGTGCCAAGTACGGGGGAAACAGCGGCTTTTCCAATGGTTGATTCATGTGTACACCTTCTTATGTCAGCTACAAGTCACGATGTTTTCTATTGTACCGTTCGCCTGAAAAATTCACAATGTTATGCTTACCCAGTTGCCTGAAAGGTTTTTTTTCAATCAGGCAATCCTACAGGCATGAGATACCTACATTCCTTTTTCCGCATCGTTGTGTTGTTGCTTTTGCTCGTGTGCATGCCTGCGCGAACAGAAGCGATCCCGCTGACCCCCATCCACATCCTGATCGACGTCGGCCACGGAGGGGTGGACTCCGGCACCTCTTACGGCAATCTGCATGAAAAAGACATCAATCTGCAAATTGCCAAGCGCCTGTACGAGCAACTGACCAAGGCAGGGTACAGCGTAGCGTTGAATCGCTATGAGGATATCGCGCTGAGCGACGACAACCGCTGGCTGGGCAATCGCTCCCGGCATATTCGCGACCTCGCCCAGCGCAAAAATTTGGCGAAGGAAATCGTGCCGCAAATGATGCTGAGCCTGCACGTGAACTGGTCGAGCGATTCGCGCCGCCGCGGGCCAGTCGTGCTCTACCAGAGCAATGAACAGAGCTTTATGCTGGCCGATCTGCTGCAAAGCTCGCTGAACCGGCTGGCGAACACAAACGACAAGCCGGTCAAGGGCAAGACGTACTACATGCTGCGTCACAGCTACTGTCCGTCGGTCATCGTGGAGATGGGGTTTATCAGCAACGCTTCTGACCGTGAAATGCTGACCAATCCTGCGTCACAAGAAAAAATCGCCCAGGCCATCAGAGAAGCCGTGAGCGAATACGTGACCTTGACAGGAAATCTGAAAATGGAGACGTTCGCAGAAGAAAGCTGGTGGCAAGAGCCATTGATCCAGCAGATCAATGGCCGACTTGATGAATAAGCTGTGAAATCGTGACAAATTCGGCCTCCTTCTGAATCCGCGGGATGTACTGGCGCAGAACGGAGGCTGTTTTTTTGCCCGGAGGCCCGACGTGCCCGATCGCGATGCAGAGCGGGTGGTTGCCGATCAGCTTGCATATTTTCTCCATCTGCTTGGTGATGTGCGGAACAGAGTAGACGTCGTCGAGAAAAATCCGGTTTTCCGCGTGCGGTACGCCCATCTCCTCGGCGATTTTGCCGGCCACGCTCTTGTCTGTCGTTTTGCTGTCCAGGTATATGAGGCCGCGCTTTTTGACGACACTCATGATAATTCGCATGATGCGCTCGTCAGCCGTCACCTTGGAGCCCATATGGTTGTTCATCCCGATGGCGTGCGGCACGTCGTCAATCGCTTTTTCGACCCGCTGGCGAATTTCTTCATCGGACAGATCGGTCGTAATCGCCCCTGGCCCGAGCCAGGAGCGCTTGCCCTTGACAGGCTCCATCGGCATGTGGACGAACACGTCGTGCCCCTTTTGATGGGCGAGCTCGGCGTCGTGCTTCGTGCTCGGCATAAACGGCATGACCGCGACCGTCAGCGGAACGGGCAAATTCAGAATGTCCTCCGTCCCTGCCATGTTGTTGCCGAAGTCGTCGATGACAAACGCTACCAAGTGCTTCGGTTTTGGCTGTGCGGGGGGAGCGGTGTCGCCTGCGGCCGCAGTCCACGAAAAAGTGAAGCAGGAAATCAGGGCGGCAAGCACGAGCGGAAATCTTTTCAGCAAATACATATGATCGCCTTCCTTGTCCATTTTTTTCATAGTCTGTTCAACCGCGCCGGTGTTTACCCGCAGTATCTGCGGCTTGGCTTAGGCGATCGCCCTATGTTACGATAAAAGATAGTAGTTTTGCCACGAGAGGGGTCGGATTCCTTGAGTCATTTTGTGTTGATTGACGGAAACAGCGTAGCCAACCGGGCGTTTTATGCGCTCCCTTTGTTGTCCACGTCAACCGGACTGCACACGAACGCAGTCCTCGGTTTTACCACGATGTTGCTTCGCGTGCTGGAGGAAATGAAGCCAACGCATATTATGGTTGCGTTTGACGCGGGAAAAGTCGTCTTCCGCCACAGCGAGTACGCCGAATACAAAGGCGGGCGCAGCAAAACGCCGCCGGAGCTGTCCGAACAGTTTCCGCTCATCCGGGAGCTGCTCGACGCCTTTTCGATCAAGCATTTTGAGTTGGAAGGCTACGAGGCGGACGACATCATCGGCACGTTGACCAAGCATGCGGATGCCCAGGCTTGGAAAACAACCGTCATTACCGGGGACAAGGATATGCTCCAACTCGTGTCCGATCACGTATCGGTCGCGCTGACCCGCAAAGGCGTCAGTGAAATCGAGTTGTACACCCCGCAGGAAATTCAGGAAAAATACGGCCTTGCGCCGCTGCAAATCATTGATTTGAAAGGCTTGATGGGCGATTCGTCCGACAATATCCCGGGCGTGCCCGGCGTCGGCGAGAAGACGGCCCTGAAGCTGCTGCACGAATACGGCTCTGTCGAGAAGGTGCTGGAAAACATCGACCGCATCTCCGGCAAGAAGCTGCAGGAAAACTTGCGCGAAAATGTGGACAAGGCTAACATGAGCAAGGCGTTGGCGACGATTTTGCGCGAAGCTCCGGTCGAGCTGGACGTGCACGAGACGGCCTACGACGGCTACGACGGAGCGCTCGTCAGCGACTTTTTCAAAAAGATGGAGTTCAAGTCGCTGCTCTCCAAAATCAAGGTGGCACAGCCCGCAGAAGGAAGCGGACAGGAGACTTCTGCAAAGCCTTTTGAATTTGAAGTAGTCACAGAGGAAAACGCGGACAAGTACGCAGACAAGCTGACCTCCCCGATGGCCTTGTACATCGAAATGGACGGCGAGAACTACCACCATGCTCCGATTCTTGGCTTCGGACTGGCAGCGGAAGGAACGGTGCTTTTCGTACCGTGGGATGTAGCGCGGGAGTGGAAGGCGTTCTGTGCGTGGCTGGCCGACCCTGCCAAGGAAAAGTGGGCGTTTGACGGCAAGCGCGACACGGTAGGGCTGGCATGGCATGGGCTGGAGGCAAACGGGATCAGCTTTGACGTCTACCTCGCTTCCTACCTGCTCAACGCCTCGGAGAGCAATCCGACGCTCGACAGCATCGCTTCCCAGTACGCCCAGGTGCGGGTGCTGTCTGACGAAGAGGTGTACGGAAAAGGGGCCAAGCGCCTCGTGCCGGAAATGGACGTGCTCTGCGAACATGTGGCGCACAAGGCTGCGGCGATTTGGCAGAGCGTGCCGGTACTTCGCGAGCAGTTGGCGGAAAACGAAATGGTGGAGCTGCTCCGCGATCTGGAAGCGCCGCTCAGCATGGTGCTGGCGCGCATGGAAAAACAAGGGGTCAAGGTCAACAGCGAGCGTCTCGTGCAAATGGGCGAGGAGCTGGACAAAAAGCTGGCCGATTTAACCACACAGATTTACGACCTGGCTGGCGGGCCGTTCAACATCAACTCGCCTAAACAACTGGGCGAAATTTTGTTCGACAAGCTGGCCTTGCCTGTCATCAAAAAGACGAAGACTGGCCCTTCGACCAGTGCAGACGTGCTGGAGAAGCTGGCTCCGTACCACCCGATCATCGACGCGATCCTGAACTTCCGTCAGCTCGGCAAGTTGCGCTCGACGTACATTGAAGGGCTGACAAAAGAAATTCATACGAAGACGAGCAAGGTGCACACCTTGTACAACCAGGCGACCACGGCTACAGGACGTCTGTCCAGCACGGAACCAAACTTGCAGAACATCCCGATTCGCATGGAGGAAGGCCGCAAAATTCGCGAGGCGTTCATCCCGTCCGAGGACGGCTGGTACATGCTGGCAGCGGACTACTCGCAGATCGAGCTGCGGATTTTGGCCCACATTTCCGGCGACGAAAATTTGATCGACGCGTTCCGGAAAGGGATGGACATTCATACGCGCACTGCGATGGACGTATTCGGTGTGAGCGAGGGCGAAGTGACTTCCTTGATGCGCCGCCAGGCCAAAGCGGTCAACTTCGGCATCGTCTACGGCATCAGCGACTACGGCTTGTCGCAAAACTTGAACATCACCCGCAAGGAAGCCGCCGAGTTCATCGAGCGCTACTTCGCCGTCTTCTCCGGTGTGAAGCGCTGGATGGACGAGATTGTCCAGCAGGCCAAGCAGGACGGCTACGTGACGACGTTGTTGCACCGTCGCCGCTACTTGCCCGACATTCGCAGCAGCAACTTCAACCTGCGTTCCTTCGCGGAGCGCACAGCGATGAACACGCCGATTCAAGGGACGGCTGCCGACGTCATCAAGCTAGCGATGATTCGCATGCAGGAGAGCCTGGAGCAAAAAGGGCTGTCCAGCCGGATGCTTTTGCAGGTGCACGATGAGCTCGTGTTTGAAGTGCCGGAAAACGAACTTGCGATCATGCGCAAGCTCGTGCCGGAAGTCATGGAAGGGGCGCTTGCGCTCGACGTTCCGCTCAAAGTGGACGTGAGCGACGGGCGAAGCTGGTACGACGCCAAGTAGGCAGGCCGCCAAACCAAAAAAGAGAGAATGCAGTCAGCGAGAGGAGGAGGCATATGCCGGAGTTGCCAGAGGTAGAAACCGTCGTCCGCACATTGCGCAGTCTGGTGCTGGGAAAAACGATTGAACGGGTCAGTGTCCATCTGCCCCGGATCGTTCGCCAGCCGGATGACGTGGAAGCGTTCAAGGCCCAGCTTGCGGGCCAGACGATCCAGGAGATCGCGCGGCGGGCCAAGTTCATTCAATTTTTCATGGATCAGGACGTGCTCATTTCCCATCTGCGGATGGAAGGAAGATACGGGCTGTACCAGGCAGACGAGCCTGTGGAGAAGCATACGCACGTCGTGTTTCACTTCACGGACCAGACCGAGCTGCGCTACCGGGACGTGCGCCAGTTCGGGACGATGGACCTTTTTCCAAAAGGCCAGGAGACGGCTACAGGACCGCTGGCCAAGCTGGGGGTAGAGCCGCTGGAGGAAAGCTTTACTCCCGACGTCCTGCGCAAGCTGCTCGCAGGCAGGCCAACAAAAATTAAACCGCTCCTGTTGAACCAGGAATGTATTGTGGGACTGGGGAATATTTATGTGGACGAGTCACTGTTTAAGGCAGGGATTCACCCCGAGAAGCCGGCAGGCAAATTGACTCGCAAAGAGGTCGACCGACTGCATGAAAGCATCGTCGCTACCTTGTCCGAAGCAGTCGAGCAAGGGGGCAGCTCCATCAAGTCCTACGTGAACGGGCAGGGCGAAATGGGGATGTTCCAGCAATCGCTCATGGTCTACGGGCGAAAAAATGAGCCTTGTGTCCGCTGCGGAGCCGAGATTGTCCGCTTTGTGGTGGGGGGCAGAGGAACCCACATTTGCCCAGTGTGCCAGAAAAAGTAAACTTTTTGCCGAGGGAGGAGGATGGGCATGATCTTAGGATTGACGGGCGGGATTGCCACTGGCAAGAGCACAGTGACCGGCATGCTGAGAGAGCGCGGGATTCCGGTCATTGACGCGGACCAGATCGCCAGAGAGGTCGTGGAGCCGGGCAAGCCGGCGTATGAAGCGATTGTGCGTCATTTCGGAAGAGACATCCTGTTGGAAGACGGTCAAATTGACCGAAAAGGGCTTGGGGAGATCGTGTTTTCAGACGAGTCCGAGCGTCAAAAGCTGAACGCCATCGTCCATCCCGAGGTACGGCGAGTGATGCGGGAAGAGGCGGAAGCAGCCGAGGCAAACGGGGCTGACATCGTGTTCATGGACATTCCGCTGTTGTTTGAAAGCAAGCTGCAGCATATGGTCGAGAAAATTGTCGTGGTTTACGCGCCGTACGACATGCAGCTTGCGCGGATGATCGAGCGGGACGAACTGGAAGAAGAGCAGGCGAAAAAGCGGTTGCGCGCCCAGTTTCCGATTGAGCAGAAGAAGCTGGAAGCCGACTTTTTGATCGACAACTCCTTTTCCCGCGAAGAGACTGAGCGACAGGTGGAAGCGCTTCTCGCCGCAATCAGGTCGGAGCAGCGCTCATGAGACCAGGCAAACGCGCAGCATTCATTCTGCTCGTTCTGATGAGCGTTTTTTTGCTGCAAGGCACGCCTTTGGTTTGGAAATGGATGTACCCCATCAAGTATCAGCAGGAAATCGTGACAGCAGCGATCAAATACAATGTAGACCCTTATCTGATTTTGGCCGTCATCCGTTCCGAGAGCGGCTTCAAAACAGACCGCGTCTCGAAAAAAGGAGCGGTCGGCCTGATGCAGATCATGCCGGATACGGCGGAGTGGATCGTCAGCCAGGCCAAATTCCGTCCGCAAGACGAGCAGTACTTGTACGATCCCGTCATGAACATCGAGATCGGGACGTGGTACCTGAACTTTTTGCTGAACCGCTACGAGGGCGATCTCATCAAGGTCATCGCGGCCTACAATGCCGGACCGGGAAAAGTGAACGGCTGGCTGGAAAGCCAACAGTGGAGCGGGCACCGCGAAACGATTGAAGACATTCCGTTCGGAGAGACGCGCCAATATGTGCAGCGAGTCCTCTATTATCATGACCGTTACAAGCGCATATATGACTTCCAGTTGAGGTAAAAGCCGTTTCTCTTGCAGGAGAGCGGCTTTTATCTTTGCGTGGGTACAAAAAATAGGAGGGGAAAATCGTCCAAATATTTATTTTTCAGTAAAACACATTGATAATTGTGTTATACTTATTATAATGAAAGTAACGGATCAGTGTAACTTAATTGCGAAAGGGGTTTCTATTTATGACAATCAAAATTGGTATTAATGGTTTCGGCCGTATTGGGCGCATGGTATTCCGCCGCGCTATCCAGGACCCCAACATTGAAATCGTAGCGATCAACGCCAGCTATCCTGCGGAGACGCTTGCACACTTGCTGAAATACGACACGATTCATGGACGCCTGCAAAATAAAGTGGAAGTACAAGACAACAAAATCATTGTAGATGGCAAAGCGACAGTTGTCCTTTCCGACCGCGACCCGCTCAAGCTGCCTTGGGGCGAACTGGGTGTGGAAATCGTCGTGGAAGCGACTGGAAAATTCAAGGATCGCGAAGGCGCTGGCAAGCACCTGCAAAGCGGAGCGAAAAAAGTGGTCATCACGGCTCCAGCCAAGGAAGAAGACGCAACGATCGTCATGGGCGTAAACGATTCCATCTACGACCATGCGAATCACCATATCGTGTCCAACGCTTCCTGCACCACCAACTGCCTGGCTCCGGTGGCAAAAGTGCTCAACGATGCGTTCGGCATCGAGCAAGGCTTGATGACAACCATTCACTCGATCACAAACGATCAGGTGAACATCGACAACCCGCACAAAGACCTGCGCCGTGCGCGCGCGGCTGGCGAGTCCATCATCCCGACTACTACGGGCGCTGCTCGCGCGGTAGGCAAAGTATTGCCTGAGCTGAATGGCAAGCTGAACGGCTTTGCGCTGCGTGTCCCTACCCCGAATGTATCGGTTGTGGACCTGGTAATCAACACGAAAAAGCCTGTAACCGTAGAAGAAGTGAACCGCGTGCTGCGCGAAGCAAGCGAAGGCAGCATGAAAGGCTACCTCGAGTTTTGCGACGAGCCGCTCGTATCCAGCGACTTCAACGGCAACGACAACTCCTCGATCGTCGACGGTCTGTCCACGATGGTCATGGGAACCAACCAGGTAAAAGTAATCGCTTGGTACGACAACGAGTGGGGCTACTCCTGCCGCGTCGTAGACCTCGTGCGCCACGTATCGGAAATGCACAACCAGGCAACTGCCAAAGAAGCAGCGGCGGCTGGTGTCAACTAAGCTCGACTGAGCAAGCCCTTTGCCCGTTTCAAACGAAGCGGCAAAGGGCTTTTTGTCATGCTTGCCCCTCCCCGCAAAAAAAGGCTTCGCCGTCAAAAGGGCGAAGCCAAATTGTTTCCGCTATCATTTCCATTCACGAAGAAGAAGATTCAGACAAGCCGCTGATGTTAAACAATTGATCGTCTTCGAAGCCGACGATAAACAGCTTGATGTTTTCCTTCAGGTCGAGATCGTACGGAGCGATGACATCGTTGCCGCGCCCGTCTTTCAAGACGCGGATCGTCGGCCGATGGGAATAGTCCGGGTCAACGCGACTGACTACCCCTGTCTCGCCCGTATTGAGGACGACGCTGCTTCCGATCGGGAAAATCGCGATGTGCTTGATAAAGGCGTTCACCAGATGATGCTCGAAAAGATGACCGCCAGAGCCGAGCAAGTATTCGACAGCATCCTGGGGCATGTAGCGCTTGCGCCAGGGACGCGGAGAGGTCAATGAGTCATAAATATCGCAAAGACCGACAATCTGGGCGAATTCATGAATCTGCTTCCCGACCAGGCCCTGGGGATAGCCGCTCCCGTTCAGCCGTTCGTGGTGCTGCAAACAGACGTGGGCAGACAACAAGGAAATGTCGTGCTGCTTGCGAAGCAGGTCAAAGCCGAGCGTCGCATGCTGCTTCGCCAGCTCCTGTTCTTCTGCATTCCAGCGCTCTTTTTTCTGCAAAAGCTCCTCCGGCAAACTGACCTTGCCGATATCGTGCAGCATGGCCCCGATGCCCAGATTCATCAGTTGGGTCCGGTTGTAGCCGAGCGACATGCCGACTGCCGTCGCGAGCACTGCCACGTTGACCGAATGATGGTACAGGGATGGAGAATGGGAAGAGATCGTGGTCAGGTGACCGACCATCTGCTTGTTTTGCATCAGGTCGTCCAGAATGGAGCTGAAAGCCCGTTGAAAATGCAGGCCCATTTCTTTCAGGGAGATTTTGCGGGCCAGCTTGTTCGAGTTGGTGATCTGCTTGATCGTTTTTTCAATGACTTCCACGGCAACTTGTCTGGTCTGCGGACGAATGACGTCCTCCACTACGATGTCTTCCGTGCGTGGATCATCAATGTAAACGGAGTCGACACCGGATCGTTGAAGTCCGGATATCAAGCGCTCTGTCAACTGCATACCGACGCCAAGCAGCACTTTTCCATCTTCGGTGAAAACGGTACGGCCGAGCTTCATTCCCGGCTGGGCTTGTCTTAAAGAAACTAAACGCATTCCAATCCCTCCAACAGTACCCATATTGTACTCCATTCGACTTATGCTTTAAATAGGTACAAGGATTGACTTGACTTCTGACTGGAATATGAGGGACACTGTAGACATGTATTGTCAGTATTGGAGTTGATTCTGATATGCGTTGTCCATTTTGTGAATACAATGGCACTAAAGTCCTGGATTCGCGCCCCTTTAACCATAATAAATCAATCCGTCGCCGCCGGGAATGCGAATCGTGCGAACGTCGTTTTACTACATTTGAAATGGTCGAGGAAACGCCGCTCTTGATCGTGAAAAAGGATGGCACCCGCGAGGAGTTCAGCCGCGAAAAGGTGTTGCGCGGTCTGGTGCGCGCCTGCGAGAAGCGACCTGTTCCGTTGGAAGTGCTGGAAAATGTGGTGAACGACATTGAAAAAGAGCTGCGTAGCTGCGGCCAGGCGGAAATCCCGAGCAACGATGTCGGGGAAAAGGTCATGGAGCGTTTGTACCACGTCGATGAAGTCGCTTACGTCCGTTTTGCCTCTGTTTATCGCCAATTCAAAGATATCAATGTATTCATGAAAGAGCTGGAGGAGCTTCTGGCGCAGGCGAGGGGCAGCCAGTCTTCGTTGCCGAATGATTAAGAGATAGATAACCGATAGGACTCTCCTCACGCTCTTGCGAATTTCGCCGGGGCTATTTTGCTTTCCAGTTATTTTTCTACGCACATCCGTTTGCCATGCTATAATAATAGAATCGAATTTTGTCAGGAAGGAAAGATCTGATGCGCCGTTTAGTCTGGAACGAATTGTTGCCAAAAGATCGTTACCTGGTGCGGCTGGCAAGACCTCTCAGCTTTTCGGAAATGGGGTTTGTCACGCAGTTGTACTTGCCGATCATTGGCGTCGAATCGTACGCCCTCTACCAAATGCTTGTCCACAGTGTGCAGGAAGCGAGCGGGGCCTCTGCGGAGGGAACCCATCGCAGTCTCATGCTCGCCTCTTCGCTGTCCCTGGATCGTTTGCTGGATGCGCGTGAACGCCTGGAGGCCATCGGACTTGTCGAAGTGCGCCGCCGGGAAAACCAGCAGCGCGATTATTACTACGAATATTTGCTGAAACCGCCGCTTGCGCCCGGAGAGTTTTTCGCGGACTACGTGCTTTCATTGATGCTGCTCAACAAAATCGAAAACGTCCGCTACTCCCAGTTGCGGCAGCAGTATGCCGATGCCTTGGGCAGCAAGCTGGCAGAGGAATATTCGCAGGTAGAAAATATCACCAAAGATTTTCACGAAGTTTTCCAATCGTTGAAACCGTCGGAGCTGGAAGTGAAAAAAGGCTCGGAGCGCGAGCGCTTTTTGACCGAGATGGAGACAAACTTCCCGCAGGCCGAGATGAAGTCCGGCTTCGAAGCACAGGTGAACCATTCGCTGAGCGTGTCGTCTTTGCGGCTGTACTTGCCGGACAACGCCGATGCCGCCAAAGTGCTGGAAGGCAAAAGCATGGAACTGTTGTTTTCGCTCTGCCATTTTTATCAGTTGGATAGCTGGGGCATGGGGCAGGAGCTGCGCGACTGGACGCTGTACAAGGCGGACCGGAGCCTGGACGGAGAGGTGCTTCGCAAGCGGCTCATGCAGCGCTACACGGAAGGCAAGCTGTATCGCAGCGATGCGGCTTTGGCTACGCCAGATGACGACTGGGGGCCGGGCAAGTTGCCTGAACCGGGCAGCGAAGCGTTTGTGCGCGCCTGCCGGCTGCTTTCCCCGCTGGCGCTCTTGGAAAAGGTCGTGGGCGGCCGCGTGAGCAAGGTGTATCTGGAACGCGCCGAGACGTTGGTGTTCGCAGATGGCATGTCGCCGGAAGTCGTGAACGCGCTGCTTTTGCACACGCTCGCCAGCATGCAGATGGAGCTGCCGAAAGCGTACATGGAGACGATTCGCGACAGTTGGAAGGCGAAGCGGATTGCCACTGTCGATGAAGCGGTGAAGCAAATCGTGGAGCGCTCCGAGCAACGGGCGCAGTCCGGCGAAAAAGCAAAAACAGCGAAGAAGGAACCAACTCCGGTCAGACGAAACGGCCGGGCGATTTTGCAAGACAAGCTGCCAGCTTCGGTGGAATGGCAGTTGTCGCAGGAAAAGGCAGCGCCGGACGCTTCCAAAGGGCAGTCCATTCAGGATTTTCCGGAATTGCAAAAGAGGCTGGAAACGCTGCGAAAACGGAAGTAAGGGGAGTGAGGGAATATGGAATCTATCAGCGAGTTCATGCAGGAGCTTGCCAAGCGAACGCCGCGTCAACTGCTGACACCCGATCAGCAATTGGATAAAATGTTCCGTTCGTCTGCGTATTTGAAAGCTTTTCAGGCGGAGCACCCGGCATTGACCCGAGACGATTACCTTCGCTCGCTCTCCAGCATTTATACAGCAGTCAAGGAGCAGTATTGGTGCGAGCGTTGTCCGGGGCTTGGCGAGTGCCCGAATCTGGTCAGGGGTCACAGCACCCAGCTTGAGGTGGCCCACGGCAACATCGTCAGCTCGATCAGGCCCTGTTCCAAGCAGCTTGCGCACGAGGAAGAGGTGCGCCGCCGTCGCCTCATGCGCAGCTACTACGTGTCCGAAGAGACGATGAACGCGAGCTTCGAGTCAATGGTCATCGACGCCGACAATTTGGCCTCGGTGGAAGCGGCGATCCAGTTTTGTGAAAAGGTAGGTACGGGCGAGCGGGTCAAGGGCCTGTATTTCCACGGCCCGTTTGGCGTCGGAAAAAGCTACATCATGGGCGCGATCGGCCGCGAGCTGTCCGAGCGCAATGTCGCTTCCCTGCTCGTGTACGTGCCCGACTTTATCCGCGAGATGAAAGATTCGATCTCGGACCAGTCGTACGCTGGGAAGCTGGAGCTGCTCAAGGAAGTGCCTGTGCTCATCCTCGACGACATCGGGGCGGAAAACTTGACGCCGTGGGTGCGGGACGAGATTTTGGGCGTCATTTTGAACCAGCGGGCGAACAACCATTTGCCGACGCTGTTTACCTCGAACTACTCGCTGGAGGAGCTACAGGAGCATTTGTCTATCTCAAATGGCAACCGGATTGAGCAGACAAAGGCGGCGCGGATCATGGAGCGGATTCGTCACTTCGTGGACGTTTACGAAATCCGCCGCCAAAACCATCGAGCGGGCAGCTAACGCGAAGAGGCGGGAGGCTTCCCAGTACGAGATGGCAAGCACCTCTCTGCCCCGATGGTACGGCCCGAACAAGACATGCGAGTGCACGGCGACCGGAGAGGCGTTCCACCCAAGCGATTCGGCCATGGTCATTGCGCGGGCCAAATGGTAGTCGTGGCTAATTATCAACACATGGTGCATACGATAGTCGTCGAAAGCCTGCTGGCCGTACAGCAGGTTTTCGTATGTACTGGTGGACTGGTTCTCCATGAGAATGTGCTCTGCCGGGATGCCGTGGGCGACCAGATAGTCCCGGCTGACCTCTGCTTCTGTTTTCGTTTTTCCCTCGCCCAGTCCGCCTGTGACGAGCAAGGCAGACACGTAGCCATCCCGGTACAACTGGACGGCTTGCTCCAACCGCTCGCGCAGTCCGGGACTTGGGCCTTCTCCCCACACAGCAGCCCCCAGCACGATGCCGACATCGGCGTGTCGGGGGACAGCCTGCTCGGCCGTTTCTTCAATCCGTTGCCAATGATAGCCGATCCACATTCCGCCGAGCAGAACGACGACGGCGAGTGCCCGCAGCGCTCTGCGCGGAAAAAAATCTCGTATTCGTTTTCGCAGTTTTTTCATGCTATCGTTGCTCCCTCGCATCTCTCTTTTTCGTGCAAATGCTCGATCATTCTCTTTATTTAGACGTTGCAACTACTATCTAGTTACACGCTTCGACACATAGCCGACATAAATAACTGGTAAATTATTTCTCGCAAATGCCGATATAGTAATGGTGAGATGGTTTCGAAAAACAGCAAATTTCTTACTTGCGAGGGAGGCTGGCAATGTTCTGGAAAAAAACGATGCTCTTGTTTCTGGCCGTCCTGCTATTTGTGGGAACCGGAAGTGCAGGGATCGGATTGGCTGCGGAAGTCATCAACCGCCTTGTACTGACCAAAAACGAGGTAACGCTAGAGTTGGGTGACACCGTTTCCGTAGGGGCGACGGCCATCTATGAGAGCGGGAAAACGGAAGAGGTTACAGTGAAGACGAATTGGCAAAGCCCGGACCAGGGCAAGGTGATTAACGTCTACTCGGGACAAATCACAGCCAAGGCTGTCGGAAACGCCGTAGTCACTGCGGAATATATGGGCAAGACAGCTATCGTCAATGTAAACGTCACGAAAAAAGTAAAGGCGCTGTCGCTGAATCAGCAGTCCGTCAACACCCGGATCGGGGAAGAGAAAACGGTTGAATTGACGGCTTACTACAGCGAAGGCGAACCTGAAAACGTAACGGAAAAAGCCGACTGGTCAATCGACAAGCCGGCAGTTGCGACCGTCATTAACGGCAAGATCAGAGGCTTGAGCTCCGGTACGGCAACCGTTACGGCCAAGTACGGCAGCCAGACGACGAGCGTACAGGTCAGCGTGGAAATCGCTCACCGCCTCATTCCGAGCAAAACACAAGTGTCCCTGCTTTTGGGCAACCCTGGCACAAGCTCGGAAACAATCAAACTGCTCGCGATCTTCCCTGACGACACTCCGGAAGATAACGATGTAGCAGCGAAAGCCGAATGGTCTTCGGACAACCCGGCAGTAGCCGACGCGCTGAAAGGGACGATCACGGCATACGGTCCGGGCTCGGCTACCATCACAGCCAAATACGGCACCAAGACCGCAACGATCAAGGTTGACGTCGACAATACGCAACGGCTGGTGGCGACTCCCCAGAACGTATTTTTGAAGGTGGGAGAAAACAAGCCGGTGAAGCTGGAAGCCACCTATGCCAACTCGTCTACGTCTGTAGACGTCAATGACAAGGCAGAGTGGTCTTCGGACCGTGAAGATGTTGCGTACTACAGCAACGGACAAATTTATGCTGTCGCTTCAGGCGAAGCCATCATCACCGCCAAATACAGCAACAAAACGGTACAAATCTTGGTGGATGTAGAAGTGCCGCGCTCGCTGGACATCATCCCGTCCTACCTGACGATGGCAAGTGGCAAAACCGTGGAAATCGGAAGTGCGCCAAATGGCAACAACGTCATTGTGAAAGCCTTTTTTGCCGACGGACAGAGCGAGAACATTACCGACAAGCTCGAATGGTCCTCGGATCACCCGGATATCGTGTTTGCCAGCGGGAAAACCATTTCCGCCTACAAAGCAGGGACGGCGACCTTGACCGCCAAATACGGCGGGAAGACAGCTACGCTGGTCGTGGACGTGGATGTGCCGCAAAGCTTGACCGCCAACCCGGCCAAAGTCGCGATCCAGGTCGGAGATGTCAAGCAGGTAACAGTAACTGCTGCTTTCCCTGACGGAACAAGCACAGATGTGACCCAAAAAGTGACCTGGACATCCAGCGCGCCAGCAGTAGCCACTGTGCGCCAGGGACTGGTAACAGGTGTATCCACCGGGGCTGCGACGATCACGGCGACTTATGGGACACGCTCGATCAACATTCCGGTATCCATCGGCGTGCTGCAATCGCTGACCGTGGACAAAAAGTCGCTGGTCCTGAGCAAAGGCGACAGCCAGGAAGTCAAGCTGACCGCCACCTACGCGGACGGCACAGTCAAGGACAACATCAATGACCAGGCGACATGGACTACCTCCTCCGGTGCGGTAGCCGAAGTGAACGCGGGCAAAATTACCGCCGTTGCTTCCGGAAAAGCAACGATCACAGGTACGTTTGAAGGCAAGAGCGTGACGGTTGCCGTAGAGGTCGATCAAGCGCAAACGTTGACGATCAACCCTCGCCTGGTGATTATGAACGTCAATGACTCCACGGCAGTTGAATTGAAGGCGACAGACAGCTCGGGCGCAACCGTTGACGTCTCCAAAACCGCGGAATGGACCTCGTCCAACCTGAAGGTAGCCGACGTGGAAAACGGCAAAGTACGCGGCCTTGCCAATGGCCGCGCCACGATCACCTTCAAGTACGGCGGCAAGTCTGTAACCCTTCCGGTGGAAGTGGGAATCGTCACCAAGCTGGAGGCGGACAAGCGCTTTGTCAGCCTGAAATCGAATGGCAGCAGCGTCCAAATCAAGCTGACCGCCACCTTGTCAGACGGACGCACCATGGACGTCACCAGCCTTGCTGACTGGAAGACGAGCAACTACAAGGTAGCAGACGTCTCCAAAGGCTTAGTCAAAGGGATCGCCTACGGGAAGTCCACGATTACAGCCAAATACAACGACAAGAGCGTCTCCGTCCCTGTCGATGTAGACACGCTGAAATATTTGAAAACAGACGTCGTCCAGGTCATCATGAACAAGGGCGAAACGAAGCAAGTCAACGCCATCGCCACCTACACGGACGGCTCTGAGGCAAACGTCACGAAGCCAGCCTTGTGGACTACTTCGCGTCTGCTGGTCGCAGACGTGAAAGACGGTGTCATCAAGGCGACAGGCTCGGGCAAAGCGACGATCTACGTCAGCTACGGCGGCAAGAAAACGCCGATTGTGGTGACGGTGCGGTAGGTAAGAGCAGGAACAGATTTAAATTCATCTAATTCTAATTCCAGAAGGGGTGTCTCCATGGTCGATTGTTCGATCAAGGGGCGCCTCTTTTTTCATGGAATGGTAGCGTCTCCAAAGGGTGTCTTATAGCTAACACGGCCAGCCGGGAGAAGGGAGATTTGCGTAAGCGCTTGGCTGGACCGGACTTTCGGATTGTTATTTTTTTCCAACAGCTTTTCTATACTTTACGTAGCTTTTGCATCTACATAGATTTTGACTATAAATTAGGCAGGTTTTGAGGCGGGGGAGGAGTCAGGGCAGATGGTCAAACTGAAAGATATCGGGAGTTTTGAGGTGCTGCCGGAAATCGCAGCACACATTTACGAGGGAAACGTCGCGACTTTGCAGGCGGCGATTGCGGCAGGCTGGGATGTAGAAGAAAAGCTTGTCCTGAGCCAATATACGACCGTAAGCCCGTTGGAGCTGGCGCTAGTAGCGGAGAAGCTGGAGGTGGTCAAGCTCCTGGTTGAGCACGACGTCAACCTGAATGCGAAGGACGAACCTGCTTTTCTCATCGCTGTCCGCTATTGCAAGGAAGACATCGTCCGCTACCTCGCCGCCCAAGGCGCGCGGCTGGACATGAAAAACCGGGTCGGCTCCGGCGCGTATGCCCAAGCGTACTACGGCAACAAAAAGAATATTCCGCTCATCCGCGAGCTGGGACTCGATATCAGGCTGCATGGAGGCGATGTGTTGCGCATGGCCGTATCCGACCACGACCGGAAAACCGTCGATTACTTGCTCGATCACGGAGTCGACATCAACTACAACCAGCCGGACATGGTCTATCCGTATCGGGCGACTCCACTAACCGTCGCAACGCGCATGGGCAATCTCGCCATGGCCAAACATCTGATCGAACGCGGCGCCGACGTCACCCTGGCGGAAAAAGGCGGCGAGCGCCCCTACACCATCGCTGTCAGCAGCAAGCACGAGGAACTGGCCGCCTATTTGAAATCGTTAGAGCCTGCAAAGTTTCATGATGTGGAGAACAGGAAGTATGAGCTGCAAACCTACAAGCTGTCTGCCGAGCTGGTTCGTTTTCTCACTGGAGACAATCTGCGCGTGGAGCTTGCGGAAAACGAGTACGGGATGGGGTATATTGATTTCTTTTCGTTGGCAGATACGATCGAGCTGAAAGTCGGGCGGCAAAAGCTGCTGCGTCTGTCTGCGGATATCGAGAACTATTCGCATCTGCATCTGGTGTGGAATCCGAAGAAGAAAGGCATGATTGGTTGCTACGACGAAGAGCATGGGGAGTATGCCGATCTGGGCAGCTTTGCGGAGTTTTTGGCGCAGCCGGAGGTGGATTTGGTCCGGTTTATGGAGGGAGAGGTTGAGGAGAAGAAGGCTTAGGAGGGGAAGGGGCGGTGATGGGCTGTTGGCTTCGGCAGCCCTTGTTTCAGACAGCTCTTATTTCAGACAGCCCTTATTTCATAGAGGAAGTGCTGGAAGGGAAGCTGGCAGATGGAGGTGTTGGGTGGCGGTGGAGTACATAGGAAGGATGATAGACAGGGGCGTTTTTGGGTTTGGTTTTGTTTTCGGAGTTTGAACTGGGTGTTGAGTGGGGGGAGTGATTGAAATGTGAGTGAGCTATTCGGGAGATTTTTTTCATGACGAGCCTGACTTTTTCCGTTTTTTTCGCTTGCACTGTAATAGAGAGGTGTGCTATACTGAGATCACTGAGGCGGTAATCCGCTACAGCATACATAATGGTCATAATGATAATATCGCGGGCCCTTAGCTCAGCTGGGAGAGCGCTACACTGGCAGTGTAGAGGTCGTCGGTTCGATCCCGATAGGGTCCACCAATACATTTAATAAAAACGGCAGAGATGTCGTTTTTTTATTTTGAATTTACCCCCCTTGTTTGCTCTGTGTTTATTACGAGATAACAGGATTCTTAGATAGCAATTTTACAGAAAATTAGATAGCTCTATTGAAAAAACTCAAGCTGAAATGATGCTTGAGTTATTATTTGCCTATATACAATCATACTTCATTTTAGTCGAAAAATGTTGAATCGTGTGAAATATCTCGTTAAAATTAAGAAGAAATAGATTCCAATCATATCTTTGCACATAAGGATTTTCCGAATACCAAACCGGAAACGGAGGATAAAAATGAATAAGCTCGGATCATTCTGGCTAGCGATCATACTAGCCATTAGTGGAATATCGACCTTGTTTAGTTCAACGTCAGTAAAGGCAGAATCATCAGATTACATATACACAAAGGAACAGCTAGATGCTCTCAATCACCTTAATGAAATTCGTAGTAAAATCGGCGTTCACCCAGTCAAATTGAATCCGTTTCTAACAAAAGCAGCAGAAAATCACGCAAAATACCTAAATATAAACCCAGAGAATAATTGGTCATTATTAGCTCATAATGAGGAAAGCAACAAGAAGGGCTACACAGGCGATGATCCTAGCATGCGGATAAAGGCAGTGGGTGGATATTCAACAGGGGTTTTAGGTGAGGGAATAGCTTTTCGATCGTCATTAATAGAGGGGATCGATAATTTAATATATGGACCTTATCATAGGGATTCTTTGATTTCTGCAGATTTAGAAGAGGTGGGCTTTGCTTTCGTTAATGGTGTTATTGTAGGCAACTATTATCTTGGAGATGGTGACTCAGTTGCTCATAATGACGTTGTATATCCTTATAATGGCCAAACAAATGTGGATATAGGTTTTTATGGAGATGAACTTCCAAACCCGCTTAATCAATTTGGTGTCAGTAAAACAGGTTATGCAATTACGTATCAAACTGGAAAACTTCTCTCATTGGATACTGTGTACAATGTAAAAATAACAAATAGTAAGGGTGAAGATGTTCCAGTCTTTGTACAAAACGGTTTTGCTGAAGTTTATATTTTCCCCAAGGACGAACTTGCTTACAACGAGAAGTACACAGTAACGGTAACATACAATGGTTATGACACCACTGATGGTTGGGGGAATTGGAAGCCAACAAGTGGTTCGAAAACATGGTCTTTCACAACCAAGCCTGATCCAAGATTTGCTAAGCCTGACTATTTACCAGATCCTACACCAATCATCTTACCATCAGGTTATTATGACAGTAGTGGTAAATACGTACCAAGAAAACCTTTCACGAAAGACAATGTTGGTATTGGGATTAATGGAGACCTAATCACTGTTAATCCACCAGCATTTATCCGTGATGGGAATACTTTCATTCCCCTTCGAGGGGTTTTTGACGCAATTGAAGCAAAGGTAACTTGGTTTAAGGAGACTCACTCCATAGAAATTGAGAAATGGTACACTACAATAAGATTGACGATTGGCGATCGGACAGCTTATGTAAATGGTAAACCTATCACGTTATCTGTAGCACCGTTTATTTCATCTGAAGGTTCGACGTATGTTCCACTCCGTTTTATTAGTGAGACCATTGGAGCAAAGGTAGGATGGGATGCTCAGAACTTTGTAGCCCTGATTATTACAAAGTGATAAAACTCTCTCACCTACCAGCTCTTAAGTCAAAACAGCCTAATTTTGGCGGTTTCAGCGTGTAGACCTTGTATCTGTCGATACTTTGTCTACACGCTGAAGCCATCAGTGGGAGACTGATGGATTATCATAAAATTCTACGAAAACAGATTATTCTTACTTGCTCTCGTTTTTCTTTAGATTTTCATACTCAGCTTCCAGCAATCGGAAGAAATCAGAAGGTTTGATTTTCAATCCTTCGCAGAGTTCAAAAATTTTGCTGGCCGATGGTTCATTCCTGCCGACTTCAATCATAGATATGTACGAACGATCCACTTGACATAGTCCTGCTAAATCTTCCTGACTTAATCCCTGCTTGATTCGTAAGGCTTTCACGGTTTTACCGATAATTTTTTAATGGTAAGGTTATGGTTGTTCAAAGAGAAATACTCCTTTTACAACCATTATCAAATTGGTATAATTCCAACAACAGATAAAGTATTCAACATAATGTAATATATTTACAAAAGAACGTATGTTTTGTGGTGTGAGATCCTCTATATTGGTATCTATAGCCGGTGAAAACCATAGAAAACCAGTGAAAGCCTACATATCCGGTCAATGCTTGCGAGTATGCCTTTCTATTATCTTAGTATGTTGGGAATGTTTTTTCTAAAACATTAGCAACAATAAGCAATATTTAAGAGAAGCTGAAGGATATTAAATATTAAGCATTGACGGAGTGTGAGGAAAATCAGTCATAGTTCAACAAAAGAGAATGATGAACAAAAAGAACTGGTATTATCCCCTCAAGGTAGACAGTAAAAAAAGAGTTCATGATATCATGGACTCATTACTGTTGACCGGAGGGGATTTTTCATGCCACCAAAGAAGGGACAGGTCTTTACTCGTTATAGCGAGGATACGAAGAAAGAGGCTGTTCGCTTGCGTTTGGAAGAGCAGTGGAGCTATCAGGAGATAAGAGAAAAGCTGGGAATTAAAAGTGATGCACAGATCATCAGTTGGGTACGTAAGCACCAGAGCGGAGAATCGTTTGAGGATTATCGTGGGCTGTTTTTCGCAAGTCAAAAATACAGAGAATCGCTGCGGATTTGTGCATAGGCACGGCCAACGCTGAAGATTATGACGATCTCACTCCGGATAGCGCATTTCGTAGCCGGTAGCTCTCGCCGGTGAAAGCCAGGACGTGTGCGTGGTGAACGAGTCGGTCCACGAGCGCTGCTGTCAGTCTGGCATCTCCAAACACCGTGTTCCACTGGCCAAACTCAAGGTTAGAGGTGACAATCACACTCCTTTGCTCATAGCATTCGGAGATGACGTTAAACAGTAGTTCAGCTCCGTCTTTGTGAAAGGGCACAAACTGGATTGTCAACACTAAACTAGACAACTTTTTTAAGGTGTTCAAGTTTGTACTCGACAGGAGTTAGATAACCGAGTGAGCCATGGATTCTGATATGATTGTACCAATGCACGTAGTCGGATAACTCCAGCACTAGTTTTTCTAAACTTTCAAAATGCCGACCTTTAACAAACTCAGTTTTAAAGATTTTGAATGTTGCTTCGGCTACTGCATTATCATACGGACAGCCTTTCATACTAAGGGAACGCTTGATACGGAAAGCTGTCAGTGCTTCATCTATGAGCTTATTTTTAAACTCATTTCCACGATCGGTATGAAACATTTGAATCCTGTTTAAATCGGTCTGAATGGATGCAATCGCCTGGTAAACCAGCTTTGCATCTTTGCGTGGTCCCGCACTATACCCAATAATTTCTCGGTTAAAGAGATCGACTAATAGACATACGTATTGCCATTTTTGCGCGACTCTCACGTATGTCAGATCACTCACTACAACTGCCAGTTGTTCTCTCTGATCAAATTGTCGATCAAGCTCGTTTGTCACGTTTGATTCATTGCAAGACGCTACGTGAAGCTTGAACTGAGCCACGGTATACGATGACACAAGTCCGTTTTCTTTCATGATTCTGCCAATTCTCCGCCGGGATACGATCAAGCCCTTCTTTTTTAACTCCGTCTTAATTTTACGCGTGCCGTAGTTATGGCGGCTGATGCGGAAGATTCCCGTAATCGTTTCGACCAGTTCATCTTCGGAGTGTTTTTCCTGTGCCTCGTAGTAGTATGTACTTCTTGGTAATTGGAGGACTCTGCACATTGCTGATATCGAGTATTTGTGCTGGTTGTTCCGAATCACATTTACTTTCGTCCTAGTATCAGCGCAGCTTGCTTTAAAATATCGTTCTCCATTTGCAATTGTTTATTTTCTTTCCGCAATTTGATAAGTTCCTGTTGCTCGGGGGTAAGGTTATCCTTCTCTTTGAAAGAACCAGATGTTTGACTCTGTTTGACCCATTTGTCAAGCGCAGACGGTGTTAATTCATATTCACGAATGATATCCTTTCTTGGCTTTCCATTCTTATAAAGCTGAACCATCTGTTCTTTAAATTCAGACGTAAATGTCCTTCTTTCTTTTTTCGTCATAGTAGATTCTCCTCAGATATGTTAGTAGTAGTCTACTTGACCTTAATTTTCCTGTCTAGCTAAGTGTAACCTGTCCATATCAATAAATATAGCGCTCGTGGTCCAGAACAAACATTAATGCCTACTGAAGTGATGGAATTAAAAGGAAACCAGTTTGAAGTAACCCAAAGTTTAACCAGATCTAAATCTTAAATGATCCTTTGCTCGTTCTTGTGGTATTCTCCACTCCTCAATTGTCGCAGGTTCATTCCCCCTCCCCCGGGTACAAACGTAATGTTTTGTATTACAAGGGACTTACACAATTGAATTGGGCTTACTCCCTGAGGTAATGCTAGGCAATCGCCCATTCGTAATAATGGGCAACAGCATAGGTATAGATTGTGTTCAGGTAACGAATTGAACTCCTTGCTGTATCAATCCTTGCATGGGATTTTTAATTACTACCTCAGGAGGTGCCACATGGCAGATGAGTTTGTGGATCGGTCATTAGAAGAAATTCGCTTTTGGTCTCGCATAATGAAGGAACATTCCCTCTTTTTGAAATTGGGTTTCAACTGTGATGACACCAAGTTAATTAGCGATGCAGACCGCTTTTACGGGATCTTTGAAGATATTGAAAACCGCGCTCACTCCTTTTCCCGGGATGTAGATCCGCAAAGAATCTACGATTTTAACCAAATCGTGCACAATGCCGTTTCTCATATTTGGACTTTTAAACGACACGTTCTCGGGTTAATCATTCGTTGCAAGATCGGCGGAAACAATTTCCCTTTGTTGGTTGACCATGTTAGTAGAGAAGCTGCATATTTCAAAAATCGTTTAGAACAACTGAATACCGGAAACCTTGATCCACTGCCTGATGCTGTTATTAATGAGAATGTCTTTTTCCTGAAAATCATGGCCGATCATGCAAAATTTATAAACCACCTGCTTGATCCATCCGAAAGAAAGTTGGTGGAACAAGCGAGAGATTTCAGTCATGACTTCGACCAACTTTTATTTCAGGCACAAGATCTTGACTCCATGCGCCCCCAATCCCAAACTCGGCCTCTTCTCGATCAGTTCGTTGACCAAAACCGTGTTTCAGTCCGGCAATTACGCGACTTTAAGAAAACGGCGTATGAACTTATTGAAGCTTGTCGCATCAAAAGTATTATCCCTCCATTGCTTGCCGATCACGTCTTTCGGGAAGCCTCTCACTTCCTTGAAATACTCGATGCCTTTGATGTTGCTTTATCGCATTCAAAGTAGCTCATGGTAACTCCCCTTTTGGGGAATTTGTAATTCTTTTGATATACAATCGTGTGGTTTGTGCCCGGGAGCTGCAGCCCGGGCCTCCATCTTTACGCCACTGCTTGCTGCGCCGCCTCCGCCAGAAGTGAGTCGATACCGCCCCCGCCTTTCGGGATTTACCTGAGGAACCAAAGCTTTGAGCGGACGACTTACGTAGGACGAGCGGTACACTTCTGCCCCTCCCCTGTTTGACATAATGGAGCGTAAGTTAAGCCTTGCGCTTTGCTTGGCTTTTCTTTTTACGATACAGCAATTGGCGCTGACGCCTTCGATCACCGGAGCGGCCGTCTTACAAGTAAACGTATGACAGTCTGGATGGTCGTAAAAACTCTTGTTGTTATGACAAATGACCTCCCGACCGAATGAAGCAACTGTTCATCTGTCAGATGATCTGGTTGGCAGCTTTGATTGCCCAAATATTGACGAAACCCAGCTATTGCCTTCACTCGCTCCTCGCTCATCTTGTCACCTCATCATCATTTACCTTTCCTCGATGAAATGAACAAACGGACAGCAGTGGCTTTTAGCGGGGTGAAAAAGGGAGTAAAATAATCCGTCCCCAACAGCCCAGCATAGGGCCCAATGCTCTACAACTCCTGAAAATGACGAAAACCCCTGGTTTCCCAAGGGTTTCAACGACCTTATGTTTGGTGGAGCATAGCGGGATCGAACCGCTGACCTCTACTCTGCCAGTGTGGGGGAGGGGAGAGGAGAGATACGAAAAAAACGGAAGAAAGCCTTGCGGGGCAAGGCTTTCAAACAGTTAGTTTCATTTTCGTTCGAGGTTTCCGAGAAGCTAAAAAACGGAAAGGTGTGACCAAAATATGCTCTACATGCGGGAACATTGGCCTTTTGGTTCCCATCTGACGTGTTGAGCTAAGGCCTTGATTTATAAGAGTTTTCTCCAGTCTCACTTAGTTCTATTTGAATGCCTTCTTGATTGAAATGACAGCTTTCGTCCCCAATTCGTCCCCCCAAACCCTTAACCTTACTTCCCTCCTGTCAAGATCCATCAAGCCATATCTGCATGTTTCCACGGGTAAATGAAAATTCGCTCGTGTCAAGGTTATTCTAACCTGCATTCACCACAGCATATATCGGATATTTTTTTCGTCTTGACTTTGATCAAACATTTTATTTACTAGGTTCCACTGGTAACCGAAAATGGAGATAAGTCATCAATTTATAGCTTATTAGTGCAAATTACTACAATAAAACTTGTCAACAGAACTGTTATATTCTAATATATAGAAAGAAAATTACGTACGTAATAGAGGTGTTTTCCATGGATGCTACCTTTAGCTATAATTTTCCTGCTATACGCGGAATCCAAGCTGGTAATGAATATTACGTCGTTATGTGCCCTCTACGACTAATTCCAAGAATTTTCTTATTCGATGAAGAAGAAATTCCTCCTGAGCATCGTGCTCAACGTTCTTTGAATAAAGCGAGAGTGCCAGATATCTACAACTACATACTTAATAATCCCAATGATTATGTTTTTTCTTCCCTAACAGCTTCTGTAGACGGTAAAATGTTGTTTTCACCTTATTCTAATGATCCTCAATTTAAGGATATCGGTAGACTTTCAATTTCACTAGATGCCCGCTTTCTCATTAACGATGGACAGCATAGAAGAGCAGCAATTGAGGAAGCTCTAAAAGTTATGCCCGAAATAGGTCAAGAAACGATTTCAGTAGTGTTTTACCGAGACGAAGGCTTAATGAAAAGCCAACAAATTTTTGCTGATTTAAATCGTCACGCGGTGAACACGACTTCTTCACTAGGAATCCTATACGAACATCGTGATCAGTTAGCCAACTTAACAAAGGAGATCATTGCAAAAATTCCTCTGTTAGAGCGTTACACCGACAAAGAGAAGCAGTCGCTCTCCAAGCTTTCTCCCAAAATATTTGCACTGAGTAACATTTTTCAGACCAACAGCCGCATTCTTAATAAAAAGAAAGGCGAATTTATCTCAAATGCGGAGAAACAGTTTTTAGAGGAATTCTGGTCTGAACTGTGTAACTCCATGGTCGAATGGCAGCAAGTATTAAAAAAACAGCTTTCTCCTGCTGAACTTCGGTCGAATTATATAAACGCTCACGGTGTCTTTTTAGAAGCAATCGGAATTGTCGCCAATTATCTCTATAATAATCACCCAACTGACTGGACTGCCTATATTGCTAAGCTATCCTCCATCGATTGGAACAGAAGCAATATTGCCTGGTTGGGACGCGCCTTTGGACCAACAGGAAGAATTAATAAAAACAACGATACTATTCAATTGACAGCAAATTTAATCAAAAAATACGTAGGCATCCCCCTTGGAGAGCACGAACTAGCCATCGAAGACAAATTAAAAGTAGGGTGAATCATATATGTTATTTGATCTAATCAATAGTAAAGACAGAATTTCAGATAAGATTGCACAAATCCAAGAAATATATCTGCAGGATGACCGCCCATGGGTTGTTGGTTTTAGTGGTGGAAAAGACTCTTCCGTTGTGGTTCAGCTCGTGTTTCATGCGCTAGCGACTCTTCCACTGGAAAAACGAATTAAAAAAGTCTTTATCATCTCCTCTGATACGCTTGTGGAGACTCCTCTAATAATCTCGTCAATTAACGCTACCCTTTTAAAAATTCAGCAAAAGGCTGTCGAGATGAATCTTCCTATTGAAACGCATAAGGTAAAACCACTCATGGAGAAAACATTCTGGGCTTCTCTCATAGGAAAAGGGTATCCTTCTCCCCGCCAAAAATTCCGTTGGTGCACTGACCGGATGAAAATTGATCCAGCGAACAGCTTCATCCTGGATAAAGTTTCTCAATTTGGTGAAGTGATTATGGTTTTGGGCGTTCGCGACTCTGAAAGTGCTACACGCGCACAAGTGATGGAATCCCATACGGTGGATGGGAAAATTTTGATGCGACATTCCAGTCTATCCAATGCCTATGTGTATGCACCCATTCGTGACTTCACGTTGGATGATGTATGGAACTTTCTGTTGAGTAATGATGGGAAAACACCCTGGGATACCGACAACTATGAGCTGCATGCGCTTTATCAAAACTCTTCTGGTGGGGAATGCCCCCTCATTGTTGATAAAGAGATCAAAGAAAGTGCAGGTTCTTGCGGAAACAGTCGGTTCGGATGCTGGGTTTGCACCGTTGTGAAAGAAGATAAGGCACTAAAAGGGTTTATCGAGAGTGGTGAGAGTTGGCTAACTCCCCTTTTAGAGTATAGAAATTGGCTTTCTGAAATACGTGATAATCGAGAATATCGGGAAAAACACCGGATGAATGGTAGCATTTATTTCGTTGGTGAAGGAGAAGAAAAAGAGTTAGGCCTTGGCCCGTTTACGTTAGAAGCAAGAAAAGAGATATTGAAAGAACTATTAAAAACCCAAAAAAGACTCAACAATCCATACGATGCTGACTACAAACTGATTCAAGAAGAGGAATTAAAAGTGATTCAAAAATATTGGTTTGAAGACGGCGATTGGGATAATAGTGTTCAACAGATCTATCAAGAGGTTATGGGTGAGGGCCTAGACTGGGAATCGGATGAACGGCCATTGTTCGAAAGGGAACAACTCACAGATTTAGAGTTACTATGTGAAGCTAACAATGTACCTTTCGATCTCCTCAAAAAACTAATTGGTATCGAAAAAAGCTATGTTGGATATAAAGTTCGACGTGGTTTACTGCAAGATTTCGATAAAACGCTTAATCAAGATAAACTACACTATGGGAAAGTAGAAGGGTTTAAAGATGAAGTTTAACCGTTTGCGTATAACGAATATCGGAGCATTTTATGGCAACTTTGATTTTGATTTGCGCACCTTTAATGCAAATCAAAATGTCGTATTATTTGGTGGAAAAAACGGTGCTGGAAAAACAACCATTCTTGAAAGTATTCGTCTCGCATTGTTTGGCCCCTTGGCCTATGGATATAAGACAGAAAGTGTTCCCTATTTCGATAAAATTTCATCGAAATTAAATTCATATGCAGTTAAAAATCGCGAGAATAAATTTCAAGTGATTCTTGATCTCGAACTCGTTGAAAATCTCCAAAGAAATGTCTACGTTCTTCGTAGAAGCTGGCAACTAGAGCGTGACACCATCAAAGAAGATCTGGAAATTATATGCAACCAAAGGATCCTCTCCAGTCAAGAAAAAGACATTTTCCAAACCAAATTACGCGAGGAAACTCCCCCTCAATTATTAGAACTTTGTTTGTTTGATGGAGAAAAAGTTGCACAAGCCATTTCCGATGAAATTTTGTCCAGTTATCTACAAGAAACAGCGAAAGTGATGTTTAATCTTGATCTCTTTGAAAACTTGGAGACCGATTTAAAAACCTATTTAAAACAAGACGCGATCCAAGAAACCTTATCTAGCGATCAGCAAAAAATCTTAGAGTTAGAAAACACCCTGCAAATGCTAAATAAACAACGTGCGCTCATCATGCAGGAACAAGTAGAAATTGAGACAAAAATCGAGGAAAATCAATCTTCACTCGAAAACAGTGAAAAACAATTTGAAATCCATGGCGGATTACTAAAAGAGCAGCGAGATTCTTTAATTAATCAGATGAATGATATTGAGCAAGAAAGAAGAGCAATGATGGATAAAAATAGAGACTTAATCTCAACCCTTCTCCCCTTTGCTCTTGTGAAAGATATACTCCACGATGTCAATCGCCAAATGGAAAATGAAACAAAGCTTGAGATTATCGAAGGTCTTAAACAAATGACTCAACAAAGCGATTTCGATCACATCCTCCAGAATTTAACTCGGAAAGGGGTCATTCTGGCACAGAAGGAAACGGCTGCAGCATCCGAAGCACTTTACACAGAGTTCCTCGGACTACTTTCTATTGAGTCATCTGAACCCATTCATCGAGCTTCTTATCAACAAAAAGCCGAAATTGTATCCATTAGCAATCAGGTCAATCAGTTTGATCCGAAGGAAATTTCCGACAATATCAAAAGAAATGCAAAAATGATCAAAACGATACAAGAGATTCGGCAGAAAATTAATGAGAATGATATGACGAGCGAACTTCGGGACCTTCTGGAAAATATTAATGAAGCAAAGAATCGAAACATCGCATTGCTTCACAGAAAAGAACAATTAAACATAAGCCGCTCCGATCTGGAAGAACAGATTCAAAAGGTAACGAACACTTATCTTAAGTTAAAGGAGAAATTGATTCATTCCAGAAAAGCAGAAAATATCTTTGCCATCACCAAACGTGTTCTGGATGTGAGTAAAGAATTTCGTCGCCTTCAGATGCAGAAAAAGTTGCAGGATGTGGAGATTGAGGCAGCACGTATGTTGCAACTCTTGTTCCGCAAAGAACTATTTGTTGTCCGGGTATTTATTCATCCAGAAACGTTTCAGCTAAAGCTATTTAACTCAACCAATGAAGAAATTAACAAAGAAAGTCTCTCTGCGGGTGAGAAACAATTACTTCTCTTATCGACGATTTGGGCAATGGCCCATTGTTCTAGAAGACGTCTTCCATTCGTCTTTGATACGTTACTCGGTCGACTTGACCAAACACATAAGAAAAGTATCATCGAGCATTTGATTCCTCGTTGCGGCGACCAGGTCATTATTCTTTCAACTGACTCTGAAATTGATGAAGAGCATTACAAACTCATTCAACCTGCAGTTGTTTCAACCTATACGATTGAATATAACACACAAAAGTCAACCATTGAGGTTGGTAAGCATTTCTTTACCTTCTCGAATCCTTTGGAGGACAATAGCCATGCAATTTCGTCTTAAAACATCAAAAGCAACAGCGGACCGATTAAAAGATCTACAGAACGCTACAGGTTTAACGCCGAATATCTTGGCTAGGATTGCCGTCGCATTATCGCTGAAAGAGCCCCAACCCGTTAGTCCCATCGTGAAAGATGTAAGTGGACTGGAATTCAATCGAAATACATTGACTGGTAGTTATGATTTTGTTTTTAAAGCTTTGATTAGCCAACGCGAAAAAAGGGAACTATCAGATGAAGACTACTTTCCCGTTCTTTTTAATGCACATCTTGAGCGTGGATGTAAACTCCTAGAAAACGAATATAATTATGCTGGCAATAGTCAGAAACTGATTACAAACCTTCTTGATAAAATACCAGGGGGCAGCGATTAAATGATCTATTTTGACAATAGTGCAACCACCCCTGTTCATCCGGAAGTATTCGATGCAATGCTTCCATTTTTTAAAGAAGAATACGGAAATCCCTCTAGTAAATATTACACTTTGGCAGAAAATGCAAAAAAAGCGGTAGAAGAAGCACGGTTTCATATTGCCGAGTTACTTAAATGCGATCCGGATGAGGTTGTTTTCACTAGCGGAGCAACGGAAAGTAACAATATGGTACTAAAAGGGTATCTGGATACGCGTAGTGGGGTACGTATAATAACTACGAAAACGGAACACCCTTCCGTTCTCGATACTGCTCAATATCTCGAATCTCATGGTGTCAAAGTCCATTACCTTGATGTAGATACCTATGGTTTTTGTGATGTAGACCAGTTAGATACGTTATTAGAATCTGATCACCACCTGAAAACATTGGTTAGTGTTGTATGGGGAAATAACGAGATTGGAACGTTAAACGATCTCTCGACCATTAGCAGTATATGTGCAAAGCATGGCGTATCTCTACATACAGATGCTACCCAAGTAGCTGGTAAAGTAGAAATAGACCTATCATCCCAAGTCATTACGTTTTTATCGCTCTCTTCTCATAAAATACATGGTCCAAAAGGCATAGGAGCATGTATTATTAAGAAAGACGCACTAGGTATTCGAACAAAACTTACACCACTATTGCACGGTGGTGGACAAGAATTTGGGTATCGAAGTGGTACATTAAATGTTCATAACATCGTTGGGTTTGGAAAAGCCGCTGAAATAGCGAAACGCGATCTCCGCAGCACGATGAAACACCTTGCCGAGCTCGAACAATATCTCTTGCAAAAATTACATGAAAAATTAAGTGGAATCCTTCATTTGAATTCTCGGGCAGCTACGAAAATACCTGGAATCGTAAATATTCGCTTCGAAGGTGTAAACAACGAACTCCTTGTGAAGAAACTAGCTGACCACTTTGCCATATCGACAGGATCTGCTTGCAGCTCAAGTAAACCATCTCATGTTCTTCAAAGCATTGGTTTAACCCTGGATCAAGTGCGTTCTTCTGTTCGGATCTCGCTATCTCGTTTTAATACGCGAGATGAAATCGATCTCTTTATTGACACATTGACCCGGTAATACATTCAGGGGGGACTCCCTTCCCTCCCTTTCTATAACTGACTACTTACGATTTGGGGTGATCACAACTTTTAAGCCCCAAAATTGGATTTGAGACATACCCCCTTATCTTGTTAAGCTGATATCAGAAGAACAGAGGGGGATATTTTTATGCAACGGAGACGCTATTCAATCGAGTTCAAACAACAATTGATCCAGGAAGCCCACGAAGTAGGAAACGCTA